>JAOZSB010000019.1:0-18705 GCA_029939895.1 Desulfobacterales bacterium | reverse complement strand
AGCAAAGAAGATACAGACAGCAAAGAATCAAGCGGAGAAGAATCAAGCGGGGAAGATTCCACCGAGTAAGATTTGGGGAACAGTAAGGTTAAAAATTAGGGGGACTTAGATGGGAAAAAAGAGAGTGTTTGAACTCGCAAAAGAGCTGAATATGAAGAGTAAGGCTTTAATTGCCAAGTTAACAGAGTTGGGCATTGAAGTTGCTAATCATATGAGTGCGCTTAGCGAAAACGACGAGGAGAAGGTTCGGGCGATATCTTCCTCCAGATCTGCAAAGAGGCAGAAAGTCGATGAAAAAAGAGTAAGCAGAAAAGTTATTAGAAGAAGAAAGGCTCCCGTTAAAGCAGCCCCCGAAGCAGCGGGCAAGCCTGTCGAAGCCAGTGTTGAAGAACCAGCAGAAGATCAGACCAAAGAAGACCAGGCCATTGAAGATCAGGCCATAGATGAGCAGGACAATAAAGACCAGCCAGAAGAAGAAAAATCCCCAGATGAAAAAGCTGCGAGCAAACCCGATGCAGAGAAAACTGCAAAGGAAGCAAAGGGTAAAAAGGATTTAGATAAGGGCAAGGCAAAGCCCAGGAAAAAAGCTGCGAAAAAGGGAGACTCCGCAAAAATTATTAAGGCTCCTGAAAAAGAAGTAGAGCCGGAAATCCCGGAAATACCAGCAGTTGAAGAACCACCACCACCTGAAAAGGTTGAGGAAGAACCGGTAAAAGCAGAGACCGAAGAAAAAGCTGAAGTACCTGTTCAGGAACCCGAGCCCGAAGAAAAGCCAACGGGAAAACCCAAAAAGAAAGCAGAGGCATTACCCAAGGCAGATAAAGGGGAAAAGGCTGCTAAAGGGGAAAAGACAGATAAAAAGGCGGAAAAGAAAAAATCCCGAAAGGCCAAAGATGCCAAGAAGAAGAAAAAAGGTGCTGCTGCTAAAATTATCCAGCTGCCTACTGCCGAAGAAAGACGGGAAGAAGAAAAAAGAATGAAGGAGGCCGAGGCAGAAAGTTTGAATCAGCCTGCCCAGGCAGATGACACATCGGATTCAACCAGTGAGGAAACCCAGTCAGCTGATGGCAAGGGTGGAGATAAAAAAAGAAAGAGAAAACGGAAAAAAGGTGTTGCTGTCAAGGAAGAAAGCGAACTTTTGACCGAAAAGAAACCCAAGAGAAAGGGTGGTTTTAGACGCCGTGAAGTAATCGAAGGCGACGCGCTTTACTCTGGTGGTGGAATGCGGTCTAAGAAAAGGGGCAAGGGCGGCAAGTCAAAAGCTGCAAAGGGTCAGAAAACTCAGATAACCACGCCTAAGGCTATTAAAAGAAGGGTCAAAATTGACGATAGCGTAGTCCTGACAGAACTCGCCAAAAGGATGGGTATAAAGGTCAGCGAGCTTATCGCAAAACTCATGCCCATGGGCGTTATGGTGACAGCGAATCAGACCGTTGATTTTGAAACAGCAGTTCTTGTTGCCGGTGAGTTTGGATACGAGATTGAAAAAGCATCAATAGAAGAGGATGATCTGATAAAGCAGGTTGACGATGATCCTGATAAATTAGAGTTCAGGCCGCCGGTTGTTACAATTATGGGCCATGTAGACCACGGTAAGACCTCATTGCTCGATATAATCAGAAAAAGTCACGTAACCGATTCAGAGGCTGGCGGTATAACTCAGCACATCGGTGCATATAAGGTAAAAACAGATTCACAGGACGTTGTTTTCCTTGATACGCCTGGTCATGAGGCATTTACTTCCATGCGTGCAAGGGGAGCTGATATTACAGATCTGGTTGTTCTTGTGGTTGCTGCTGATGACGGTGTTATGCCTCAGACAGTGGAGGCGGTTAACCATTCCAAGGCTGCTGAAGTTCCCATGATAGTTGCAGTCAACAAGATGGACAGGCCGGATGCTGACCCTGAAAGGGCGATGCGTGAGCTTTCAGAACACGGTCTTGTGCCGGAAGACTGGGGCGGAGACACGATTTTTGTTAATGTTTCGGCAAAGACAGGCGATGGAATTGATGACCTTCTTGAGATGATTGCTCTTCAGAGTGAAGTTCTTGAGTTAAAGGCCAACCCTGACAAGCCAGCCACAGGTGCAGTAATTGAGGCCAAACTCGATGCGGGCCGCGGGCCGGTGGCAACTGTTCTGGTTCAGGAGGGTACGCTCAAGGCCGGTGATTCCGTTGTTTGCGGTATTCAATACGGTAAAGTTCGCGCCATGCTTGATGATAAGGGTGTGCAGATTGATACTGCAATGCCATCGACCCCGGTTGAGATACTTGGGCTTTCTGGTGTGCCGGAAGCTGGCGATGAGATGATAGCCTTTACAGACGAAAAGACCGCCAAGCAATTAAGCGGACACAGATCGCAGAAACAGAGATCCAAGGAACTTGCAAAATCAAGCAGGATGAGCCTGGAGAAACTTTATGAGAAGATTCAGGAGGGTGTGGTCAAGGACTTGAATCTTATTGTGAGGGCTGATGTACATGGTTCTGTTGAGGCGCTGACAGATTCTTTGTCCAAGCTTACAAACAAGGAAGTAAAGATTAACGTAAGCCAGGCTGGAACAGGAACTATAACCGAGTCTGACATTTCCCTTGCTACGGTTTCCGATGCCATAATAATCGGCTTTAATGTCAGGGCGAGCGGTAAAATTCAGGCACTGGCAACAGAAGAGAATGTAGACATCCGCTATTACAACGTGATTTACGATGTGATAAAGGATTTAAAGGATGCGGTTCTTGGTCTGATGGAATCAACCTATGATGAGAAGACTCTGGGCAGAGCAGAAGTCCGGGAAGTCTTCCATGTTCCCAAGATCGGCTCTATTGCAGGAAGTTATGTTACAGATGGCAAGATACAGCGTGGAAAGCTCATGAGGGTGTTGAGGGACGGCGTTGTAATATATGAAGGAAAGAATTCTTCGCTTAAAAGGTTTAAAGACGATGCCAAGGAAGTCAATTCAGGTTATGAATGCGGCATTGGCGTGGAGAACTTCAACGATATTAAGATGGGCGATGTCCTTGAATGCTACTATCTTGAAGAGATAAAACCGAGTTTGGAGTAAAATTTTAAAATGGTAGTCGGGCTTGGAATGATAGTACTCAGGTTAAACGATTGTGGCAGCCTGAAGGGAAAACGAAAAATCGTTAAATCGATGGTTGCCAGATTGAGAAACAACTTTAACGCATCTGTTGCAGAAGTTGGCGCAAACGATGTTTACCAGCGGGCAGAGATAGGCTTTAGCCTGGTTGGAAACGATAGATCCATGATAAACGCCAAGATAGACAAGATGTTCAACTTTGCCGAAGATGTCGGATTAGCCGAGGTCATCGACACACAGATGGAAATTATTACGATATGAAACCCTACGCAAGATCTGAAAGAGTGAGCGGGAATATACAAAGGCTGCTTTCGGAGCTGATGCTCAAGGGAGTTAAAGATCCGAGGTTAAGCGGTACAATGATAACATCGGTGGAAATGACACCGGATCTGAAAACAGCTTATATCTATTTTATTGCCCATGGTGGCGAAAAAGAAAAGAATAAGGCGCTGAAAGGTTTTGAGAGTGCGCGGGGATACCTTAAGAAGGAAGTAGGAGCAAGGCTTGGCCTTCGCTATACTCCTGAGTTGAGGTTCCGCCGTGATAGCTCCTTTGAGTATGGGAGCCGTATTGAAGAAGTTTTAGCGACGTTAAATCATGAATCGGATAGTTCGGAAGCTGATTAGCAGCAAAAAAATATTATTTGTAAGCCATGCTGGCCCAGATGGTGATGCCATAGGATCCTTGCTGGCAATGGGTCTGGCGGTGTATTCATTTAATAAGAAGATTGTTCTTTATAATGAGAGTGAAATCCCTGCGGTTTACAAGTTCCTGCCATCGGTTGATATGGTAACTTCAGAGCTGGACCCGTCTGTCGGGTTTGATACGGCTGTTATTCTTGATTGCAGCAACATCGACAGAGTGGGCAGAATGGCCGAAGTAATCAACAAGATACCTTTGGTAATAAACGTGGATCATCACACCACCAATACACGGTTTGGTGGTTTGCGACTGGTTGACACTACAGCATGTTCAACCTCGGAGCTGGTTTACAGGCTCATCAAGCAGATGCGGATTCCGATTTCAAAGGATATGGCCTACGCACTATACACGGGAATCCTTACAGACACAGGGTCTTTCCGCTTTTCAAGTACCAACAGGGCAGCGTTTAAGATTTGCGGCTCAATGGTTGAGCGGGGGGTCGTGCCGGACAAGGTCTCAAGGCATGTTTACGGAACCTTTTCCATGGGGAGGATCAAGCTCCTCAATATGGCACTCAACTCCATTGAGATTTCGAAGAACAAGAAGCTTTCGGTTATGACCCTTTCAAAGAAAATGTTTACGGAAACCGGGGCCGGAGATGATGAGGCTGCTGGTTTTATAAATTATGCCAAGGCCATTGAACATGTGAAGGTGGCGGTGGTGATACATGAAAATACCAATGGCTCGCCAGAACCCAGGTGCAGCATCAGTCTCAGAAGTGACGGAACCGTGGATGTTGCATCGATTGCAAAAACATTTGGGGGCGGCGGACATTTCAGTGCGGCTGGTTTTAGTGACAACCGAAGCCTTGAAGAATTGAAAACAAGAATTTTTGAGATAGCAGGCGTATTGTGACCGACCTTTTGAAAGCAGAAAAGGGCGGCATCCTTGTCTTGAATAAATCAGAAGGAATGTCATCAGCATGGGCTGTTGGCAAAGCAAAGAAGCTCTTTAATATAAAAAAAGCAGGCCATACCGGAACCCTTGATCCCATGGCAACCGGAGTGCTTGTGTGTCTTTTTGGCAAGGCGACAAAACTTGCCACTTTTTTGACCTTTGGGGAAAAAGAGTATGAAGCCACGCTAAGGCTGGGTAAAGAGACTGATACCCTTGACAGAACCGGCACGGTCACGGCTGAATGTGAAAATGTTGATTTTGCAGATGAAGACATAATTGAGGCTGTCATGTCCTTTGAAGGTACAATGGAACAAAAGCCCCCAGTTTATTCTGCATTAAAGCACAACGGTGTCCCGCTTTATAAACTCGCACGAATGGGAAAACCTGTTGAAAAGCCTGCTCGAACAGTTACGATTTCACAGATAACAGGGATTGAGATAGACCTGCCCCTTGTAAAATTTACTGTCAGGTGCTCTGCTGGAACCTACATTCGAACCCTTTGCAGCGATATTGGCAAAAAGCTTGGCTGCGGCGGTTTGATGGAGGATCTCCAAAGGACGGAAACCAGCGGGTTCAGGATAAAAGAGGCAATAAGCCTGGATGCGATTACTGATGTTGATTCAGGAACCGATTTAAGCTCCAGTTTACGACCCATGTCCGATGCTCTGGAGGGTGCTGCTGAAATTAAGGTCTCTCAGGGCGTTACCGACAGGATTTCAAAGGGGATGAGGCTGTCAAAAATTGAAGTTGAAAAGGGACTTGGAAAAGCAGATCAAAATGATTTGCCAATAAAACTTCTCAGCTACGAAGGGCGACTCCTGGCTCTGCTTGATCCTGAGCCGAATAATGACGGATACCAGTATTTTTGTGTACTGTGTTAATATTTGCCATATGAAATATATCCTGTTAAAAAAACTGATGTGTTTTGGCATTTTTAAGTATTATGTTGACTATGGAAATAAAAAAGGGAATAAAAATGATACCAGATGAGAGAATGTTGCCTGAATATCCCTGGCAGGTTTGGCTTGTCGGGTGGCTGGCGATATTCAAGGGTGTCGTATGGATAGCGATAAGCCCTAATCTACCAGAACCAATACTGAATATGCTTGGGGCAAAGTATCTTTTGTGCATGGTTCCCTTTGTGGTTTTCGGCATTGGGGTATGGAACATGAAGAAATGGGCTGTATGGGGTGTGCTGCTCCTTTCAGTTATTGATTTGATTTTCATGATTGTATTATATCCAGAGTCCGTCTCCTTTATGGAGGTAAAAGGGCTGGGTATGTTATCGACAATTATTACAATATGCCTTATGATAGCAAATGGGCCTTTTGGTAATGTGGTGGTTTTGGCTTTAGGGCCGAATCTGGTTATGGCTACAGGCAGTGAAAAAAATAAGAAATTAATTAAAGGCAAAACAATTTAAGTTGTTTTTTACTGGTAAAACAGAGCTTTAATGTATATATAATTAAAAATAAGTTAAACAGAGAATAAAACAAATGACGTATAACATCAAGGAGGCAAGAAAGTGGTTCTGACTGTAAAGGACAAACAAGATTTAATAGAAAAATTTAAAACTCACGAGAGTGACACTGGTTCACCAGAAGTTCAGGTTGCCCTGCTCACACACAGGATCACCTATTTGACCGACCACTTAAAAATTCACAAAAAGGATCACCATTCCAGGCGAGGCCTTTTGATGCTGGTTGGAAAAAGGCGCAGGCTTTTGAACTATGTTAAAAACAAAGATGTGAACCGCTATAGAAAGATTATTGCAGAACTCGGTCTTAGGAGATAAATATATTTCCTATGTGTTTCGAGTATAGAAGTTAATTTATTAAAGGGAAGAATTGGAGAAGAAGATGGAGATTTCGTTAACAGCTGAAATCGATGGGATGCCTATAACTATAGGTACTGGCAAAATTGCAAAGCAGGCATCTGGATCGGTAACAGTGCAGTGTGGTGATACCATTGTGCTGGTATCGGTTGTTTCGGCACATGAGGGGAGAGAGGTAAGTTTTCTGCCGCTTTCGGTGGAATACCAGGAAAAAATATACGCAGCAGGCAGGATTCCGGGTAATTATTTTAGAAGAGAAATTGGACGGCCAAGCGAAAAGGAGACCTTGACAGCCAGGCTGATCGACAGGCCCATAAGGCCCCTTTTTCCAAAAAAGTACAATTTTGAAACCCAGATTATTGCAACAGTGCTGTCTATGGATAAGGAAAATGATCCTGATACCCTTGCTATGTTAGGTGCCTCAGCAGCTCTTGAAATTTCCAATATTCCCTTTGCAGGACCTATTGCCAGCGTCAGGGTGGGAAGAATTGACGGTGAGCTTGTTATCAATCCCAAGATTGAAGACCTTGACAAAAGCGACATAAATATATTTGTCGCCGGCTCCAAAACCGGAGTGGTCATGGTTGAAGGCGGATGCGATGTGGTTTCCGAAGAAGATGTTCTTGAAGCCATCTTTTTTGGGCATGAAAAAATGCAGCCACTTATTACAATGCAGGAAGAATTGAAGGAAAAGGTCGGCAAAACAAAACGTGAGTATGTCGTGCCAGAGGCTGATCCGGAAATCAAACAAAAAGTCCTGGATATTGTTGGTGACAGGTTTAAGATTACATCAACCACCAAAGACAAGATGGAACGTCAGGATAGCTATCGGGCGGACAAAGCCTATATATATGAAACCCTGGGCGAAGATTTTGCAGACAGGAAATCCGAGGTCAGTGATGCGATTTCCGATATTTATAAGTCTGTTTGCAGGGATCTTATTTTAAAAGAAGGCAAAAGAATTGACGGCAGAGCCTTTGATGAGATCAGGAACATAACATGCGAAGTTGGGGTACTCCCACGACCACACGGCAGCGCACTTTTTACACGTGGCGAAACACAGGTACTGGGCGTATTGACACTTGGTTCCGGGCCGGACGAGCAACGCATCGAGACCCTGAGCGGCGAAGAAATGCGTTCCTTTATGCTTCATTACAATTTCCCACCATACAGCGTTGGAGAAGTTAAAAGATTTGTAGGCCCAAGCAGAAGAGACATTGGTCATGGCGGGCTTTCCACAAGGGCGATTGAAAGAGTTCTCCCAAATAAAGAAGACTTTGATTACACCATACGGATTGTTTCAGAAGTTCTTGAATCAAACGGTTCCTCATCAATGGGTACAGTCTGCTCAGCTACCCTGGCCATGATGGACGGTGGCGTACCGATCAAAGCACCAGTATCCGGTATTGCAATGGGGCTGGTTAAAGAAGGTGATCAGATTGTTATACTTTCTGATATTCTGGGTGACGAGGATCATACCGGCGACATGGATTTCAAGGTTGCGGGTACTGATGCAGGAATCACCTCAATCCAGATGGACATAAAAATCCTTGAGCTTTCCAAAGACATAATGGGCAAAGCACTTACTCAGGCAAAGTCCGGGCGTGATCATATTCTTGGGGAAATGCTCAAAACCATTAGAGAAGCACGGATTGAAGTTTCACCATACGCACCAATTATATCAACAATTCAGATTAATCCAGATAAGATCAGGGAAATCATCGGCCCGGGCGGTAAGGTTATCCGCGGCATCCAGGCTGATACCAATACCAAGCTTGAGGTTGATGACACTGGTTTGGTAAAAGTTGCTGCAAGTTCTGAAAAGGAATCCTCGGCTGCCTTGAAAATGATCAAGGATATTGTCAGGGAGCCAGAAATAGGCGAGATCTACGACGGTAAGGTTGTGAAGATTACTGATTTTGGTGCATTTGTTCAGCTAATGCCTGGAACAGACGGCCTTTGCCATATTTCTCAGCTTGCAAACCGCAGGGTAAACAAGGTCACTGATGTTGTAAGCGAAGGCGATATTTTAAAAGTGAAAGTTCTTGATATTACTCGTGATGGTAAAATAAGATTGAGCCACAAGGTTCTTTTGGAAGAGGGCAAGACTTGATTGATGCGAGCGGCGTTAAAAAATCGACCCTGAAAAACGGTATAAGAATATGCACGCAGAAGATTCCAGGGGTGCGAAGTGTATCCCTTGGAATCTGGGTTGATGTAGGTGCAAGGGATGAGTCCGTTGAAGAAAACGGGCTTTCTCATTTTATAGAGCACATGATTTTTAAGGGGACTGACAAGCGGTCTGCCTTTGAGATAGCAAAAGAGTTTGACGCAATAGGCGGTCACACCAACGCCTTTACCACAATGGAAAATACCTGCTACCACGGCAAGGTGATGGATACCCATGTGGACACAATGGTGGAAATACTTTCCGATATATTTTTAAGCTCACAATTTGACGAAAAAGAAGTAGAGCGGGAAAGGCCGGTTATTTTTCAAGAAATCGGCATGGTCGAAGACACCCCCGAAGACTACATACACCTTCTGGCTTCAGCCTCATTCTGGGGTGACGAGCCTCTGGGACGCTCCATTCTGGGCACAAAGGAGAATGTCCTGGGTTTTACTGCTGACCAGATTGAGTCTTTTTTTAGAAGTCACTACCAGCCAGACCGGATAGTGATTTCCGCTGCCGGCAACCTGGATCACGACAGAATTGTTGACCTTATTGGCCCGGTTTTTGAGAAAATAAGCCAGTGCAACGGCCTGTCGGAAAGAGTGGCCCCGCCAAACAAGATCCAGACACAGGCCTATGAACGTGATCTGGAGCAGGTTCATGTGTGTGTTGCTTCCGAGGGAATTTCAATAACCAACCCCAGGCGATATGCATTTTCACTGCTCAATACCATTTTGGGCGGAAACATGAGTTCAAGGCTTTTTCAGGAAATCCGGGAGAAAAAAGGGCTTGCGTATTCCATATACTCCTTCATCTCCTCCCATGTTGACACCGGAATGTTCGGCATCTACTTCGCCGTTGACCCCCGGACAGTGCAGGAAACACTGAGCCTTGTCATGGGCAGCATTGAAAAACTTGTTAAGGAAAAAGTGTCACAATCAGAGCTTCGAGGTGCAAAGGAATACACCAAGGGCAGCCTGATGCTGGCATCTGAAAGCGTTGACAACCAGATGGTGCGCCTTGCACAGAACGAAATACACTTCAACAAATTCATCCCGCTAAGCGATGTAATATCTAAAATCGAAGCTGTAACAGAAGATGAAATGGTAGCACTCGCCCACAGTATGTTTGGTCGGGATAGTTATTCGATCACGCTGCTCGGCTCGGTTGCAAATATCAACGGCTTATGATTTGGGAGTTTTTTTCTCAAATCAAAAATCAGACAATCAAAAAAAACTACAATCAAAAAAAAATTATATGGGGATAATTATGGACAATCCAAAAATCCTGTTCAAACGATTAAGTCCTGATACCAGCGATGTTCCATTGCCAAAATATATGACTATAAATTCTGCCGGCATGGACATCTGTGCTGGCGTAGAGGGTGACACGGTTATTGAGCCAGGGCGTGTGATGGCAGTGCCGACGGGCTTTGCAATGGCGATACCACCAGGTTTTGAGGCCCAGGTGCGGCCCAGGAGCGGGCTGGCAATCAAGCACAGCATCGGGGTGATTAACTCGCCAGGCACAATAGATGCAGACTACAGGGGTGAGGTGGGAGTGCTTTTAATTAACTTTGGAAGCCAGCCCTTTGTGGTAAAAAGAGGCGACCGGATTGCCCAGATGATTATTAACCGGGTTTATCACGCTGAACTTGAAACCGTGGAAAACCTGGATGAAACCGAAAGAGGCGATGGTGGATTCGGGCATACTGGCGTTTAAGTTATTGATCGCTTGTTTAATGAATCAACAGTTATAAGTAAAAAAACAGGTAAACTGATTTTGGAAAAAGCACTTAAAGTTTGTCTTCTGGGCAGCGGAAGCAAAGGAAACTCAATATACGTATCAGACGGTGAAACGGCGGTTTTGTTTGACGCTGGTTTTTCTGGCCGTGAGCTGCACAAGAGGATGGAACTACGGGGCATCAACCCGGAAACCTTAAAGGGGATAGTCGTATCACACGAACACGGTGACCATGTTAAGGGAGTCGGTGTTCTATCCAGGCGTTACAGTATCCCGGTTTATATTACCAAGGCCACCAGCAAGGCCCTGAAACCTTATATCCGCAAGCTTTATGATGTTGTATATTTTGAAGACGGCAAGTCATTTAATGCAGACTCTCTCACGGTTCAGCCCTTTGCCATATCCCACGATGTAGCCGACCCGTGCGGTTTTGTGGTGGAGGCGTGCGGCAAGAGGCTGGGTATAATCACCGATGCAGGCAAGGCAACAGCCCTTGTTGTGCAGCGGCTCAAACAATGTGACATGCTGGTTCTGGAGTCGAACTTTGATCCTAAAATGCTTGAGGAAGGCCCGTATCCCTGGCACTTGAAGCAGCGGATTAAAAGCCGGGAGGGCCATTTATCCAATTTTGAGGCCAAGTCCCTGCTGGAGGAAGTACTGCATCCAGGCTTGAAACGTGTGGTGCTGGCGCATCTTTCAGAGACCAACAACAAGCCGGAAATGGCCTTGGAAGTTGTGGGCAGAGCTGTTGCAGGATGTTCAACAGCACTCGAAGTTGCAGGCCAGGATAAAAGCACGAAAATTTTTTCTGTATAAAAATTCCATATTAGTTTATAGAGTAATAAGCAAAAGGGGTTGCGCTGATAAATTTGCAGCATATTATTGCGGTTTGAAAAAAAATGTTTAAAACTGGAACAATCCAGCCTTGAATGGGCGAGATGATAACCTGGTGTGAAACCCCGTGAATCATGAAACGAACATGAATATGGCAACAGCGGTAAAAGGCGAAAAATTTTTAACAGGGGGAGACCATGAAGAGAATCGTTTATGTTTTGGCGGCTGTCATGCTGTTGAATTGCGGGAGTATCGCATTTTCAGAAACCCGGCCTTCAATAAAAACCATCCAGGCAACCGGCAAGTATGTCATGGGGGATCAGGACTCCAAAAGTGCTGCCAGAAAACTTGCAATCCTCCAGGCCAAACAGACCGCCCTTGAAGAGGCCGGAACCTACCTCACCTCTGTAACTGAGGTCAGGGATCTTGAGCTTTCAAAGGACGAGATTACTTCCCTTGCTGCGGGAGTAATGTCGGTAAAGGTGCTGGATGAGAAATGGGCCATGATGGGCGAGGCCCCGGTTGTTACGGTGAAGATTGAGGCTGTGATAGACACAAGCGGCCTGAGTGACCAGGTTAAGGATTTAAAGGGCAACAAGGAGGAGGTCGAGGGCTACAAGGAGTTGCAGGCTGAACTGGCCAGGCTCAAGAAAGACCTTGATGAACTCAAGAAGCAGGAAACAGAAACCAGCAGCACCGACAAACCAAGTGATGTCCAGGTAGAGGCCGCCAAAAAGAAAAAGGGAACCATAAATAAAATTCTTGCCATTGATATTATCAAAAATGCAGGCTGGGAGATCAGCTATGGCGATCCATACAAGGCAGTGGCTGATCTGGAGGAAGCCATCAAGCTGGCACCAAAAAGCACTCAGGGGCATTATGTTCTGGCAAGGGCCTATCAAAAGATCGGTGATAATAAAAAAGCACTGAAATCAATCAATACAGCTCTTGAACTTGACCCGGACAGTTTCAAAAACTGGGCCTTGCACAGCAGGATTCTCTACGGCCTGGGCAGGCACCAGAAAGCCTTAAACTCAGCAAACAAAGCTATTGAAATGAACCCAGAGTGTGGAAAATGCTTTCAGGGACGTGCCATGCTGCACAAAAAACTGGGGAATTATAAAAAAGTATTTAAAGACTTACAAAAAGCGTGCAAGCTGGGTATTGAAAAGACATGTTTAGCCGTTGAAAGGATGAAGGCCAGAGGCGGTCAGGATAGAGGAAATAAAGGAAAAAAACGAAAATATAAAAATTAACTAAGTGATACATTCCGAAAAAATTTAAGTTTACTGGAGTACAATCTAATGCTGGAAATAAGATTTCACGGTCGTGGCGGGCAGGGAACCGTTGTAGCAGCGACCATACTTGCCAAAGCATATTTCAGAGCAGGTTATTTTGTTCAGACCTTTCCCCTGTTTGGCGTTGAAAGACGTGGTGCGCCGGTTGAGGCGTATCTGCGGATAGCACAAGAGAAGATACTGGTCAGGAGTGGCGTATACAAACCAGATCATGTTGCAGTACAGGACCCAAAACTCCTTGAAAGCGTGGATATTACAAAGGGCTTGAAAGAAGGGGGCTGGCTCCTGGTGAATCTTCCCAAACCCCCGGAAGACCAAAAACCCTACGCAGGGTACAGGCTGGCAAGTATTGACGCCTCTGGGATCGCAGTTAATCACGGTCTGGGCACAAGAACCCAGCCCATAATAAATACTGCGCTTGTGGGTGCTTTTGCAAAAATGATGGGCGACCTGCCCTTTGCTGACTTGGAAGATGCAATACTTGAAGAAATTCCTGTAAAGGGTGAGCAAAACGTGGCGGCTGCCAGGGAAGCATTTGACGCAGTCGATCTTATCGGGAGTTTTTCGCTTATTTCATAACCAGACCATTGGAATAAACAAAAATCATCGCTTCGTTAAAATTTTAAGTTTATTAGGAGATTCATAATAAATGGAAATAATGGTATCCCGTTCAAGTATAACAACAACAGGCAACAACACCGGCGCGTGGCGTTTTGTGCGGCCTGTTTATGAAAGGCACACTGCACCGTGCAGCGCAGCCTGCCCTGCGGGTGAGGACATCCCCCGGATAGAAGCACTTGTCAGTGAAAAAAAATTTAAAGAAGCTGGAGAAGTAATACTGATGGAAAATCCATTTCCATCGGTCTGCGGAAGGGTCTGCTTCCACCCATGCGAAACTGCCTGCAACAGGGCCGGGTTTGACGATGCTGTAGCAGTAAACAGCCTGGAGCGGTTTGTTGGCGACCTGCTTGATACTTCCGATGGCTCTCTTCCCTTTGAAGCAAAAGAAAAAAATGGAAAGCGCATTGCAATAATTGGGGCAGGGCCAGGCGGTCTTTCAGCAGCATACTTCCTGTCACGGCTTGGATATTCCTGCGAGGTGTTTGAGTCCGAAGAAAAACCAGGCGGCCTTCTCAGGTGGGGAATCCCGGCGTATCGGCTTCCTGAGCAGGTGCTTGACCGTGAAATAAAGCGGATTGAAAGTCTGGGAGTAAAGATAAATTGCAGCACAAGGCTTGACAGCAGTTTTATTGAAACAGCAAATGAGAGTTTTGACGGAGTTTTTGTCGGCACAGGCCTTGGTTCTCCCATCATGATGAATATCCCAGGCGAAGAACTTGGCATTGGGTGGGAAGTGTTTTTAAAGGAAGTAAAAAAGGGGACGCAAAAGGAGTTCAAGGGAAAAGCAGTGGTCATAGGCGGTGGGAATGCAGCCGTAGACGTGGCCCGAACCCTTGTGCGCCTTGGGGCCTCGGTTACCATAGCCTACAGAAGAAGAATAGAAGACATGCCCGCCTTTGGCAGTGAAATTGAAATTGCCATTTCAGAGGGAGTTGAAATCCTTGAGCTTGTTGCTCCGGTTGCGATTGTCCAAAATGCAGAACAGCTTTCCATAGAGCTGCAATCCATGAAGGTTGAGGGGCAGGACGGGCAGCGTGCTAAGGTAGTAAATGACGGTGATAAAAAGAAGTCAATTGTTGCTGATCGGGTTTATTCAGCCATAGGAGCAGATGTTGAAGACGAGTGGAAGGGCGCGAAAACAGTGAGTCGGCCTGGAAACCGCAGTGCTTTATATAATGAAAAAATTCCTGTAATTTATGGCGGAGATCTTGTCAATGCCGATAAAAGCGTGACCAGCGCAATAGGTTCCGGCAAGGAAGCAGCAATTATGTTTGATATACTTCTTGCCGAAGGTGGAAGTAAAGCCGGAGATGAAGAAGCAGTTAAAAAAACAACTGCTGCCTGCCAGGTGGGTGATGGACAATCATTATCCTTTGAGGCGTACATAGGCGGTGAAAGGCGTAATGTTGTTGAGGGTGTTGTTAAGTTTGAAGATATTAATCTCAACTATTTTGAAAAAACAGCACTCAAAGATAAGAACAGCATGAAAGCTGATTTAAATGGGTTTGATGAGGTTGAATCAGGCATTGACGAAGTCTCGGCAATATATGAGGCTGTGCGCTGTTTCAATTGCGGAATATGCACGGACTGCGGAATCTGCTCTCTGTTTTGCCCGGAGCTTTCTGTGCTGACAGGCAATGAGGGCCGTCGCATAGAATTGGAATACTGCAAGGGCTGTGGAATCTGCGTTTGCGAGTGTCCAAGGGCTGCCATGTCCCTTGTGAAGGAGGCAGAATGAAAAAGGTTATAGAAGGGAGTCATGGGGTTTCCGAGGCAGTGCGCCTTGCTAATGTAAAGGTTATGTCTGCTTACCCGATTACTCCCCAGACACATATAGTTGAGGCCCTTTCAGAGTACTGCGAAGAGGGGCTTATGGATGCTAAATTTATTAACGTGGAAAGCGAGCATTCAGCAATGGCTGCGGTTATTGGTGCTTCCAGCGGCGGGGTGCGAACCTTTACTGCAACGTCATCCCACGGCCTGGCACTGATGCACGAATTACTGCACTGGGCATCTGGCGCGCGCCTGCCCATTGTTATGGCAGAAGTAAACAGGGCGCTTGGCCCGGGCTGGAACATCTGGATGGATCAGACAGACAGCCTTGCACAGCGGGATACCGGATGGATACAGCTATACTGCGAAGACGGGCAGGAAGTTCTTGACACCACACTCATGGCATTCAGGCTGGCGGAAACCGTCAACCTGCCTGTGATGGTGGTGCTGGATGCGTTTTTTCTGTCCCATACATTTGAAGTAATTGACGTGCCTGACCAGGAAACAGTCAATGAATTTCTTCCTGAATTCAAGCCGTCTGTCTGCCTAGATCAGGACAACCCCTTTGCAATGGGGCAGATGGCTCCGCCTCCTTTTTATATGGAGATGCGCCATAATATACAGCAGGCCATGATGTCTGTGCATGATGCATATGAAAAGATTGAAGATGAGTTTGATAACATATTTGGAAACAGGTATGGCAAGCTTGATGCCATGTTATGCGAAGATGCAGACGTGGTGCTGGTGATGGCGGGTACTGCTGCCTCCACGGCTCGGACTGTGGTTTCTGCTTTAAGAAAAAAGGGAGTAAAAGCCGGCCTGGTTAAAATCCGCATGTTCAGGCCATTCCCCGTTGCAGAGATGCGTGAAGCATTAAAGAACGCCCGGATGGTTGCGGTTGTGGATAGAAACTGCTCCTTTGGCGTAGGCGGGATATTCGCCCAGGAGATAAGGGCCGCATTGTCAGGTACCGAGTCCCGGCAGAAGGTTGCTGGTTTTATAACCGGGCTTGGAGGCAGGGATGTTACACCTGAGATACTTGAAGAGATATATGAGGCTGCCCAGAAAATGGAAGATGCGCCCGATGAAGCAATCTGGGTTGGTTTAAATAATTAAAGAAATGCTTTTACAATTTTGGACATGAAAAAAGTATATGAAGAAGAACAAGAAAAAGCAGTAAAAGGATCATGAGGGAAAATATGCAACAAACAGCCATTCCAAAAAAAGTAAAGTACGATTCAGAATACGGTTCAACAGATCTTTTGAACCCGGGCCATGTTGGGTGTCCTGGGTGCGGTGCTGTCCTGGCTATGAAGTTTGCTCTTCATGCGTTGGGACCTGACACCATGCTTGTTATTCCGGCCTGTTGCTGGGCAGTTATAGCCGGGCCGCATCCGCAGACTTCCCTGAACATACCTGTGCTGCATACTGCATTTGAAACAGCAGGTGCTGCTGCCAGCGGTCTCCGGGCTGCTCTTGATATGAAGGGCGACACAAAAACCACGGTTGTAGCGTGGGCAGGGGACGGTGGAACCTTTGATATCGGCTTCCAGGCCCTTAGCGGGGCTGCGGAAAGAAACGAAGATTTTATTTATGTGTGCTACGATAATGAGGCGTACATGAACACCGGCAACCAGAGAAGTTCTTCCACCCCCTATAGAACACGCACCACAACCACGCCTGGAAGTGGAAAGGTTCAGAGGAAGAAAAACATAGTAGAAGCACTGGCTGCACACAGGATACCATATGCTGCTACGGCGAGTATTTCACACCCTGAGGATCTGATCAGGAAGTTTAAGAAAGCAAAGGATATGAAAGGCGGAACCAGGTTTATTCATATATTTGCTACATGCCCGACTGGCTGGCGTTGCCCCTCGGAAATGTCAGTAGAAGTTGCCCGACTTGCAGTAAAGACAAATTTTTTTCCTTTATATGAAGTTGAAAAGGGTGTAAAATACATTATTAATGCTGAAGGTGAGCTGCCAGTTGAGGAGTACCTGATGACCCAGGGGCGGTTCAAGCATTTAGGGGATACCGAAATACAGAGGGTTCAGGCCATGGTGGACGATGACTTTGCCTTCTTGAAAAAAAAGACCCTGTTATGATTTGACCTGTTGTTGTTCGACCAGTTGTAATTCGATTTGTTGTGATTCGACCTGTTGTGATTCAATCTGTTGTGATTTGTTGCGACTATTGGTTTTAACATGCAATATTTTGCAGGATGTTAAGCACCAGTAAAAGGAGTTTTTCATGAAAAGGATACGGGTATTATCGGTTGCTGTTTTTGCGGTTTGTTGTTTAATTTTTGCGGCCCACGCCGGGCCAAAGATGATGACCGTGCAGGTAAAAAAAACCCAGGCAAGGGTAAAGCCTACATTTCTGGGAAAAGTGCTGACGGTTCTCAACTACTGCGACGAGGTAGTTGTCGATGATTCAAAGGGTGCATGGTCAAAGATCGTGCTACCAGGCGGTTCGGGCCAGGCATGGGTACACACCAATGTTTTATCAAAGAAGAAAATAGTCCTTACTACAGGCGGTGTCACAGAAGCAGAAGCCTCTGGCGAAGAAGTTGCGCTGGCAGGCAAGGGCTTTAACAGCCAGATCGAGAATGACTTCAAGGATGATAACGACGAGCTTGATTATACCCAGGTCGATATTATAGAATCTGCAAAGGTAACTCAGGCAGCCATAAAAGCGTTTGTATTGCAGGGAGAACTTGAACCGGAAGGGGGCAGGTGATGAGTACTCCAACAAGACGCGAATTTTTGAAAAAAGCACTCAAATGTACAGCAATAGGACTTGGAACAGCCCCACTGGCGACCAGCCTTCTGTCTGGGTGTAAAGCCCTGGAAGCTCTGCCCGGAACCGGCCTTAATGCAAATCCTGCTACTGCTGCCGGGCTTTTGGATAAAGCAAAGGCCATAAAAAAAGCATATGACTCCACCATCATCACGCCAGAGCAGGAATACTTTATCGGCAGGGCAGTTGCTGCAATGATAATTGGCAAATATCCTGTTTATCAAGATGAAAAAGCGACTCAATATATAAGGGTGATGGGCCATACCCTCGCATCGGTATCAGACATGCCCGAAACCTTTGGTGGATACCACTTTGCAATACAGGACACTGAAGAAATAAACGCATTGTCCGCACCTGGCGGGTTTGTTTTTGTAACAAGGGGGCTGTTGCGTTGCTGTGAACACGAAGATGCCCTTGCAGGAGTGCTGGCCCACGAGATAGGGCATATCCAGAATAAGGACGGTCTTAATGCAATTAAGCAGTCCAGGTATACATCAACCGGAATGGCAATGGCCATGGAAAGTGGCGGAACACTTGCCGGGCCCCAGATTGCCATGGTGACGGACACATTTGGAGCGATTGCCACAGATATTGTAAAAACCTTTATTTCAAAAGGGTTTTCAAGAACCCAGGAACGCAGTGCCGATAAAGAAGCAATAACGATTATGAAACGGATAGGGTATGATCCAAACGGCCTTGTGGACATGCTTAAGCTGATGGATAAAAAACTTGTGTCTGGAACCTTTGATTTTATGAAAACGCATCCTGCTCCAAAGCAAAGAATACAAGACATTCAGGACATTATTGGAGCCTATAGCGCAGTCAAACAGCATTCAACAAGACAGAAGCGGTTTGAGACGGCACTGGCAAAGGTCTGATATGAAAAATCAGTAGTGTCCCGTTAAAAATCGAATAATTTCAATTGGATTTGGGCACT
>JAOZSB010000212.1 GCA_029939895.1 Desulfobacterales bacterium | reverse complement strand
AGTTTGTATAAGAAAAGAAGCATGTCCCACAAAGGAGGCGACAAGTTTACCAGGTTCAATGCTGATAGCTGGGCTGGGTCCGAAAACTGATGTTTTCAGGTTTTTCCATTTTGGGGGTGTACGATTGGAAACCCACTTGAAAAGGTCACTGATTTTTCTTTTTGCCTTTGGGTCCTGGTTATGAAATTTAGTTCCATTAAAATTGGTACCGACCGGACCGGAATATCCATTACTTGAATGGACATTTTTAGGGTTTGCAATCCCCATGAGACCTCCCCCAAAAATAATACCCTTTTTTAAAAATGATCTCCTGTTCATTTTTACATATACCTGTTTAAGAGAAATGTTCACCATTCGGCATGGTATTTTTATACAGAGCCAATTTTTCAGGCTTTGTATAGAATTTATTTTTATAACCTTTAACACATACTCCTGCATACATCAAATTGACTTTTTTGTTATAAAAGATTATCCTGTTATTAGTGATGAGTTTAGTTGACTTGTGAGCGTGTTAAACAACGGAAATGAAAATTATTATAAATTCATTTATCTTTTGTTTAATGAGTTCCGGTAGAAAAATGTTTAATTTTGTTCAAGTTCAAGGCGGATTGCAAGTGGGCAAAAAGGGACGTTTTTCTACGGGAACTAATAATAAGCATAAAAAAGAGATGATGATTTATGAAAGAACCACTCGAAATAGGTGCCAGAGCAATTATGGACAGTATTGCCGATGGAGTTTTTACTGTTGATCATCAATGGCGAATTACTTCCTTTAACAGGGCAGCAGAAAAAATTACTGGCATAAAAAAGGATGAGGCCGTAGGCAGGTCGTGCTGGGAAGTTTTCAGGGCGAGTATCTGTGAAGGGAACTGCGCCCTCAGCCAGACTATGAAAAGTACTCAGCCTATAATAAATAAATCCATATACATAATTAATTCCGAAGGCGACAGGATACCAATAAGCATTTCAACAGCCATACTGCATGATCAGGCTGGCAACGTGACCGGAGGGGTCGAGACTTTTCGAGACCTTTCCGTGGAACAGCAACTCAGGAAAGAGCTTCAGGCAAAACACTCCTTTTTTGATATAATCAGCAAGAACAGTGAAATGCAGAGACTGTTTTCAATTTTAGAGTTGATTTCAGAAAGTGCAACAACAGTGCTGATTGAGGGTGAAAGCGGAACTGGCAAGGAACTGTTCGCAAAGGCGATACACTCCCTTAGTCCCAGAAAAAATCGTCCCCTTGTCACAGTCAACTCAGGGGCATTGCCTGATACCCTGCTTGAATCAGAACTTTTCGGATACAAGGCAGGGGCCTTTACAGATGCGAAAAAGGACAAGCCTGGGAGGATCGCCATGGCAAAGGGTGGCTCCCTGTTCCTTGATGAGATTGGTGACATTTCTCCCATGCTACAGGTCAGGCTGTTACGGGTGTTGCAGGAAAAGACCTTCGAACCCCTTGGGGGTACAGAATCAGAAAAAGCCGATGTTCGTATTATTGCGGCTACTAATAAAAATTTGGAAAAGATGGTTAAGGAAAATCTTTTTCGGGAAGATCTCTATTACAGGCTGAATGTAATGAAGCTGGAACTTCCTCCACTGCGCAGGCGCAGGGAGGACATACCGGTGTTGGCGGAGCATTTTATAAAAAAGTTTTGCAGGCTTGAAGGCAAAGAGCCTGTTGATATTACCGCAAACACCATGGCGATCCTGATGACCCATGACTATCCCGGAAATGTGCGGGAGTTGGAAAACATAATCGAATATGCATTTGTAATATCCAAGGGTGGAATTATTGAACCGCAGCATTTGCCAGATAACCTGAAAAAGGCCCGGGGACTCTCCAGGGAAGCGGAATCTCAGAAAGGGAGCAGCAATGTTGCATCTTTGAAGGAGATAGAGAAAAATTATATAATTGAAGAGCTGAAGCAAAATAACTGGAGCAGAAAAGCTACCGCAAAAAAAATGGGAATACATACGACAACACTGTGGCGGAAAATTAAACGCCTGAATATTGAAATCCCGTAATGCCCTGCCAAAAGAATAATAAAAAAAAGGCCGCCTGTACTTTATCAGCACAGACGGCCTTGAATCACTAAGTAGTATTATGCAACAGTCTTAGAATTTGCCTGCTTCTGCATTTTCTTTCGTTGCTCTTATCCAAGTCTGGGTTGCGCTAAAAAAGGCAATTTTACCCTTTACCTTTAGCTTGCCGCCCTCTACCCATACCTCGGCCTTGTATTGCTTGCCTTTGCCTGTGTGCCAGATATAGCCTTTGTCCCATTTGCCTTTTTTCAAACGGGTAAGGTGCAGCCATGCAGTGCCGACAGTCGGTTTGTTTTCGAACTCATCATCACATTTGGTGCATGTGTCTGTAGGTTTCATGTCTGGGTAGCTGACCATATAGCCATTGAGTACACCACCTTCGACTTTAAGTTGCCAGTATGCCGTAACTTTATTTGTCTCCTCAGAGACGCTTTTCCAAAAGCCTTCAGCAGGATCAGCAGCGTATGCCACAGAAGATACCAGGGCAACCATAAGTAGAATAGTAAGACATTTCCAAGAAAAACCTTTCATAAACTCCTCCTTTGTGAGTGTGAAGTAATTAGTAGTAAAGAATAATATTAATTTAAAATATTTTAAAAAACTTTTATCAGAGAATTTTTAATTCAGCAAGTAATAAATTATGAAAATGTTATTTAAATATGCATTGCACGTTTGCAGCATGCAACGGGGCGTGCAGTATTTTTATTGCAGCATTGCAATGTTGCCGGTGTGCTATAAATTCTGGAAATTCAGTTATGCTGCATTTTTAGGTGGTTAAGGTTGATGTCAAATTTGTGTCGTTTCGGCACAGATCATGCAATAAATAATATTACTTATTTGATAGGGCTAGTGCGAGGCCTTATCGATCTTCACCTCCCAAAGGCCTCCCCCTGCAAAGGGGGACGGCCTCCTCAATTTTCGAGTTGTGGCTTCGTAATCGCCTTTTCAGGCTGGAATTTTAATTAATAAATTTGCAGCTTTCCTTTAAAAATCAGCAGTTATTATTAGGATGCAAAAAACTTATTGATTTTTTTGTATTGCATTAGCCAAATATGAAATTTGCATTGACTACATGGAAAGGGAAAATTTCACCCGTTCTGGACACCGCATCCAGAGTTGTTGTCATCAAAACCGACAACAATAGTGGTGTTAATCGAAGTGAATTGGACATATACGATTTTAGGCTTATCCGTAAATGCGAAAAAATTATAAGCCTCAAAGTTGATGTGCTGATATGTGGGGCAGTTTCAAATTGGCTTTCCTCTATGCTCAGTTCATCAGGCATCGATATTATATGCGGAATAACCGGTAATACCGAAGAAATCGCTGATGCATATTTAAATGGTACACTCATGGAAGCTGAATTTTTTATGCCCGGTTATAATAAAAAATACAGGCCATAATGATCCGTAAAATTTTTAAAGTTGTTAGGAGGTAATGATGCACATTGTAAAGATTAACTCCGAAAAGAACAGGCTGTATGTAACAATCGATGGCTTTATGAGCAGGCAGGAAGCTAAAAAACTCCTTGCCGATGTTGATAAAGCCCTTGAACAGCTAACTTATGGGTTTGATGTGATTAGCGATGTTTCTAATTTTGATGTATCTTCCGAGCTTGGGGCTGGTGAGTTAACAAGGCTACAGCAAGCTATGCAGAATCAATGTTTGAACAGGTTTATCCGTGTTACCGGGGATCAATATGTGGCAAAGCGGTTTTTTGAAAATGCAGCCATTGATATCGGTATTATAGCGGAAAGCGCAAACTCCCTTGTTGAAGCCGAGCAGATGCTCGAATAAAGGACGATAACCCATCCAATGCCAGTTTGTGGTGACTTCACAAAAGCCTCGTGAAAAGTCAGCACATATCCTTGTGGTATAGCCTCGCACAATTTTTTCCTTTCTAAAGATTTTTTGTATCATTAAGCGAATTATCATGGTAAAGTTATTTCTGTAAAAAAGTGAATTATTTTTTAGCAGTTGAATCTTTCTTCGCATAGCTGCTATATTAATAATTAAAAACATCGCAGCAGGCGTTTTCGCTTATTTCAGCCATTAATCATTAGGATAAATTAGAGTCAAAAGCTTTGATATAAACAAAGCAAACCTGCGTCGTCAAAATTTTAAGTTTATTAAGAGGAGCAAATAAATATGGGAATCAGGGTGTGTGGTACTGGGGCGGTTGTTGGTGCGAGATCTGTTTCAAATGAAGAATTTGTTGAGATTTGCAGGGAAAATGATAAAAGGACAGAATCTGCAAGAGAGTTTGCCAAAAAAGCCAAGGATGAAAACAAAGAGACGGATCCAAGCTGGATTCTAAAAAGGACTGGTATAAAAGAAAGAGTGTGGATAGACAATTGGCACTTGAGGAATGATGGCCTTGAAGGTCCTGGCATCACGTTAGAACAGTGGGAAGAAGACCCCACATCCGGGATTAACACCTCAGACCTTGCGGCTGAGGCAGCAATAAAAGCCATTGAGGATGCAGGCCTGACTCCAGAAGATATAGATTGCAGCATATGGGCATCACTGACTGCGGATCATCATTTCCCAGGGCTTGGCAACTATGCCTTTGACAAGACCGGACTTAAAAACGGAACCCCGGCATTCAGCATTATGCAGCAGTGCCCGGGATTTATTTACGGGGCATCAATGGCTCATTCTTTTATTAAGGCTGGTGTATATAAGAATATCCTGGTAGTTGGTGCAGAAATCCAGAGCGTCTGGCAGGATCTTACCACACGGGGCAGGGGAGCAGCACCCATATTCGGTGATGGTGCAGCAGCCTTTGTATTTAGCAGCAGTGATGACGACAGCGACATTCTGTCATCCCAACTCGGCTCCAACGGTAACACGGAACCACTAAATGTCCTTGCTCACTCAAGTGCCTGTGGTGAAACCTGGGGGAGAAGCGATAGCGAATACAGGTATACTCATCCCTATATGCTTGGTGGCAGGGTCTTTAAACACGCTGTCAAGGGGACTATTGCCTCAATCAACGAAATCCTAGAGACTGCACAAAAAACTTACAATGATGTTAACTGGTTTATACCCCATCAGGCCAACCATAACATCAACGCAGTTGTGGCAGGCAGTCTAGGCTCTGAGGTAGAAGTAAGAAAAGACGATACCCCATTGATCAAGGACGAAAGGTGGCTTTCAAATATTGAAAAATATGGCAACCTTTCAGCAGCTTCAATCCCTTTGCTGTTCCATGAAAACATAAAAAGCGGCAGGATCAAGCGTGGCGATTTATGCGTAATGGCAGCCTATGGAGCTGGTTTTAACTGGGGAGCAATGTTGCTTAAGTATTAAAAAAAAACTGTAAATTAAAAGTGTTAAGTATTATCTTGGCACTGCCGATTTTATATATGTGGGATTATGCAAGGATTTGTAAAGACAGACATGGAAGATATTAAATATGCAGGAATAGCAGCGGCGTATAAGGCGGCGGAGGTTTTGCGCTCCTGGTACGGCCACCTGGATGGAGTCGAGAAAAAAGGTGAGATTGATCTTGTCACAAAGGCTGATATTCAGGCTGAGGCTGTTATAATTGAGACCATAAAGGCGCAACACCCGGATCATTCCATACTTGCGGAGGAGAGCGGGAGGCAGGACAGGGATACTGGAAAGGTCTGGATAATCGATCCCCTTGACGGTACTACCAATTTTTCTCACTCAATACCGTGGTTCGCTACGTCAATTGCGTATGCTGAAAACGATGAGATTCTGGCCGGGTTCGTGTTGAACCCTATAAATGGTGAGTTCTATACTGCTGTTAAGGGTGAAGGAGCGTTTCTTAATGGAAGATTTATCAGGGTAACAGATACTGCCGACATTAAGGATAGCCTGCTTGTGACCGGTTTTCCCTACGATATTAAGAATTGTAGTGAACAAATTATAAAACGTGTTGAAAACAGCCTTAAATCCTCTCAGGGACTTAGGCGATTTGGAAGTGCATCACTTGATCTTTGCTGTGTTGCATGCGGCAGGTACGAGGGGTTTTTTGAGGAAAATTTAAAGCCCTGGGATACGGCTGCCGGGGTTTTGATAGCAAAAGAGGCTGGAGCAAAAATAAGTGTTTATTCTGGCGAAAAGTATGATATATATAAAAAAGAGATACTTGTTACAAATGGCAAGATACATGATGCAATGATCTCCTTGATGGGAATATAAATCAGTAATTAACTTGGCTGTCGTAAATTGTTCAAATGAATAAACTAAAGACGTGAATGTTTTGATCCAAATCAAAGTTTATTGAGGTGGTGAAAATGGAAAAAGATATGAAGCCAGAGAATAAAGAGGACACGAAAGAGGACATGAATGAGGACATGAAAGAGGCAAGCCCTTTGAGTACAAAAAATGGAAAGGGGCGATGTGGTGATTATGTTGAGTGTTTTGGAGAATTTTCCATGGAGGACACCATATGTAAAAAATTCTGCGCCCTTAATCTGAGTTGTGCAATTGAAAAAGGACAGATCGAAAAAATGGAAATCCTTGATGATTTTCTGTTTTTCGGGAATAGCCAAATGAGAGTGCAATAGTTTTTAATAAGATTCTTATTTTGAAGTCTGCCCTTTGTAATAATAATTTTTCCAAAAAAAATCGAACCCATCAGGGTTCGATTTTTTTTATTGATTTTTGAAAAGTATTATGAAGCAGACAATTTTATTACCAGTTTATTGTCTCTTGGTGGCAGGTCAGTATAAAGATTGTTAACCAGAGATTTTTTTATGCTTATAATAAATTTACTCCAAAGGCTTGTTCCCTTTGTATCAAGTAGGACTGCCGGTTTTATTTCATTGCCACCATAATGGGTGATAAAGGCCTGGGCAAGCTGGGGTGCCAGAACTTCAGCATCCTTTTTATTTACCTTGTACTTCTCAAGCTTGGGTTTCAAAAGGCTGGTAAAGGATTTTACCAGTTGCTTTTCAGAATATTCTTTAAAGGTGTCTGGCATTGATTTTATGGAATCGACAAAAACAGAGTCGAT
Organism: Desulfobacterales bacterium; assembly: GCA_029939895.1. Classification (GTDB taxonomy): domain Bacteria; phylum Desulfobacterota; class Desulfobacteria; order Desulfobacterales; family JAOZSB01; genus JAOZSB01. Next base: position 658 of record JAOZSB010000212.1, on the reverse strand, counting down.
TTCCATTGTCTGGCTTGCTGTTATTTTGGCTTTTCTTATGGGGCAGGGCGCTGTTATAAGGGAGCCTGTCTCAATATCATAAAGGGTTTTTCCGTTCCATGTTTTTTTGCTGATGTCCTGTGCATGGAAATGACCTGTGAAGACGGTTTTAACATTATATGCAGCCATCATCGCTCCCACACAATCCTTTACCATGTACTCTGGGAAGTCCTTGCGTTCATCCTCGAAATGCTCGACCACACCGTGGTGCAGGCAGGCAATAACCCCTTTATTCATTTTTGCTGCCTCAATCAGGGCTGATTCAATCCACTCAATGGTTTTTGGAAGGAATTCTCCGTCAGTAATGGGGTGCTCATCGGTTGGGTTGTCCCTGTAAAGGCATGAATCAAGTGCCAGAACCCAAAGCCCAGCCACTGGTTCTGCAACGTAGCTTAAAGAATTAGGGTCTTTCATAACAGCCTCAGAAAAACCGCAATCAGCATATATTTCTGTAAATTCAGCAGGGGTTACTGTTTCTACCCTGGTTCTTTTGTCGCCTTTGTAACTAAACGCAGTACCATTGAGGACATCGTGATTGCCTGGTACAACGATAATTTTTTTGCCACTTGCTGCAATCTTTTTAAAATACCAGGCTGCCTTTTCGTGGCAGACCCTTTCT
>JAOZSB010000211.1 GCA_029939895.1 Desulfobacterales bacterium | reverse complement strand
TTTTTTTCCAACAAAGATATTGAGTGCGAAGGCAGTTTTCATTAAGGCACACCGATTATTTTAAGTGTATTGGAGGTTTATATGAAAGACTGGAAAACTCTTGTAATTGGTTTCCTGCTGGCATCGGTTTTATTTTTATGCCTGGGAGCAGCAGGAGTATCACCTGTTGGCACTCATCAAATATCGATAACTATGGATCAAAACTCATCTGATATTGTTGTTGGAGTAATAAACACAGCATCAGGACACCATAAGGTAACCCGCATTTCGGTAAACGATAGGATTTATGTGCCAGGAGACGCTTATGCAAGTAAATACTATTTCAGGTGAAGGAAGCAACATACCTCAAGTCAATTGCTTGTTCCAGGGATGCTGTCGGTCTTATCCTCAGCTCTCTGGCTTTGTCAGTCTGGAACATGAGTTAATACTTCTTTAACAGTTTTACTGGCAGAGGATCATGTTATCCATTGCTGCCCTTTTTGTCATGCTTAAAGGCGGTTGGATGAATCTCTTCTATGTAGCCCTCCAGGCCGTGAGTAATAGCCTTGCAAAGCCGATCCTGGTAGCTTGAGCTGACTAACCGCTTGCATTCCCTGGGGTTGCTTATAAAAGAAGTCTCTATCAGGATTGCAGGCATTTGCGCTCCGAGAAGCACATAGAAGGGTGCTTGTTTTACTCCTTTATTTCGAATTTTGGAGTACTTCCTTTTTAGTTTACTGCATATTGAAGACTGCACCTGTACTGCCAGGCGGCTTGATTCGTTTATCTTTGCGTTTTGCATAAGGTCGTTGAGAATCTCCTGCAAGTCGCTTATGTTCTTCATGGAGGTTGCATTCTCCCTTGCTGCTACCATGATTGACTCATTATCGGTTGCAAGGTTGAGGAAGTAAGTCTCAATGCCGTATGCCTGTCTGACCTTATTTGCGTTTGTGTGTATGGATATAAAAAGATCAGCATTTTTTGTGTTTGCTATAGCAGTTCTTTCCTCAAGCGTTAAAAACCTGTCCTTTGTGCGGGTCAGGACGGTAACGCATTTTAATTTCTTCTTTATCTCTTTGGCGAGTTTTTTACTTATTGCCAGGGCAATGTCTTTTTCATGCACGCCTCTTCTGTAGCCAGGAGCACCATAGTCCTTGCCGCCGTGGCCAGGATCAATAACTATGGTTTTAACGCCCAGTGCAAGCTGCTTTGCCAGCGAACCCTTTGGTATCGACTTCGGGGAAGTGACAACATTTTTTGTTTGTTTTGTACTGCTTTTTTTGGTTTTCTTCTTATCTGCCTTAAGCTGGTATCGCCGGGCCTTTGCACGCCCCCGAATGTCAATGACTATCCTGAAGGGGTTACGAAGTGAAAAAACTTTGTAGTTATCAAAGGACTTGATGTCCATGACCACCCGCACGGTTTCGGGTTTGTATTGCCCCGCCCGTATTGACTTTAGAAGGTCGTCATTTATTGGTATCTTCTTTTTAAGGTCTGAGGACAGTTTGGAGTTTTGCAAATCAATGATAAGCCGTGGAGGTTTGTTGATGGATGGATCTTTTTTCAGGAGGCTGTGCCGGTATGTTATTGCCGAATCTGCATCAATAACCACACGTGTGTACAGCGGGTTGCTCCAGTGGCGCAGTTCCTTGACCAGGGAGGGCCCGCTTGGTTTTTGAACATGATCTGCTGCTTCAATGCTGCGCTTGTCAGTTGATGAGGTTTTTATTAAGTCTTCAATCCTGCTAGGATTTTTTGGCGTGGTTTTTCCCTTTGATGCACTCGAAGTTTTGGTTGTTTTACTTTTTTTAGTAGCAGCCTTTTTACTTTTTAATACATAACGCTTGCGGGTGATGACGGTTTTTTTCTTTTTTGCAGTTGCTTTTGTTTTACTGCTTTTTTTCCAGTTTTTCGCTATCTCTTTTGCAGCCCGTTTTTTATATACGCTGTTTGGAAACCGTTTAATTATTCTTTCAAAAAGATCCCTTGCTTCCTGTTTATCAGATGCCTTGCCCGAACGGCGGTGCAGTTTCAGGTATAGCTCCCCGGCCCTGTACAGCCCCGCAGATGCCCATGTGCCCTTGGGATTATAGGTGTAAACCTTTTTAAAACCATCAATGCACGTCATCCACCTGTCCCTGTATTTTTGCTTTACAGGGCTGTCAAGGAGGTTGCGGCGGCACATTTCTGATGTATAGTACATATCCTTGGCCCTGTTTGCAAAGGACAGCGAGGGCGCAGCCAGCAGGGTCACGACGATAAGTATTAAAAAAGCATAATATGTTGTCTGGTTTTTCACTTCAATAATAAACCTTTTAAAAAGCAGATCAGATGCTTTCTGCTTTTTCTTTAAGTTCACTAAGCCAGGTTATCGCCTCAATTGGCGTCATTGTTTCCACATCAATCTTCTTTAATTTATCAACAATAAAAAACTCAGGGCTTTGGAATAGCTGGAGCTGCTTTTGTTTTCGTTTCAAGGTTCCAGGCGCTTCACCGCCAGGAATTCTTGGCAGTCCGTTTATACCATGTTCGTATTTTTCAATCCCTGCAAGAACTTTTTTTGCCCTGTTTACCACCTTTGCAGGTATTCCCGCAAGCCTTGCCACCTGAATTCCATAGCTTCTGTTTGTTCCACCCTCTACGAGCTCGCGCAAAAATATTATTTCGTCATTCCATTCCTTGACTGCAATATTGAAGTTTTTCACCCTTGGTTTTACTTCCGCAAGTTCTGTAAGTTCGTGGTAATGGGTGGCAAACAGGGTTTTAACGCCTTTTCCCTTCAGGTCATGAAGGTACTCTGCAACGGCCCAGGCAAGGCTGAGACCGTCAAAGGTGCTTGTCCCCCGCCCGATTTCGTCCATTATTACCAGGCTGTCTCCGGTGGCGTTATTTAAAATATTTGCAGTTTCCTCCATCTCTACCATGAAGGTACTCTGCCCGGATGAAAGGTTGTCGAGTGCGCCTACGCGTGTGAAAATCCTGTCGGTCAGGGCTATGTCGGCCTGGGTGGCCGGCACAAAGGAACCCATCTGCGCCATGATAACAATAATCGCCATCTGCCGTAATACCGTGGATTTACCAGCCATGTTCGGCCCGGTGATAATCAAAATCTGGTTTTCTGTCGTGTCCATCTCAATGGTGTTGGGCACGAAGCGTTCGCCAACAATCAACTTTTCCACAACAGGATGCCGTCCGTCAATTATGGAAAGCTGGCCCTCGGTGTTTATCTGCGGCCTGACATAACCGTTTGCTTCTGCAATGTGAGCAAAGCACAGGAGGCAGTCAAGCTGGGCGATAAACCCTGCAATATCCCGGACTGCTTCATTTTTGGATGCAGCATGTTCCCTGATCTCACAAAAAATGCTGTACTCAAGAGTAGCCCGTTTTTCCTCTGCATTAAGTACTTTTTCTTCAAACTGCTTTAGCTCGTCAGTAATATACCGCTCTGCATTTACAAGTGTCTGCTTGCGAACATAATGGGGCGGTGTTGCTTCGGCTCGTGATTTTGGTACTTCTATGTAGTATCCGAAAACCTTGTTAAAGCGCACCTTCAAAGAATTTATGCCAGTCTTTTCCTTTTCTTCTGCTTCAAGCTTCACCAGGAATCCTTTGCCCTGGGTGCTTAATTCGATGATTTCATCAAGCTCGCTGCTAAAGCCTTTTTTTATAATCCCGCCTTCATTAAGCGTTGGTGGGGCATCATTGCGTATTGCAGAATCAATCAGCTTTGCAAGGCTGTTAAGCTCGTCAAGGTTCCTGTCAAGCTTCAGGAGGGATGAGGAAAAATCAGCAAGCCCCATCCAGATTTCCGGCAGCATTCGAAGGCTGTCCTTGAGGGCGGTCAGATCCCTGGCAGTGCAGCGTCCCATGCAGATCCTGGTTTCAATGCGCTCTATGTCACGAATTGCTTTCAGGGAATTTCTTAAGTTCCGTCTTTCATGAACCTTTGTTTTTGCCTCGCCCACGGCATCGAGCCGATTTGAAATTTCAATGTGATCCTTGAGGGGATACCTGAGCCAGGAGCCTAAAAGCCGTGCGCCCATGGAGGTGACAGTTCCGTCGATCACGCCAATTAAAGTGCCAATTCGTGAGCCTGTCCTCAGGTTCCTGTGGAGTTCGAGGTTGCGAAAGCTTGTTTCATCAATGTTTAAAAACCCGCCCAGGGTGTATGCTTCAATTGATGTGAGGTGGTCAATGTCCTGCTTCTGGGTTTCCTTAACGTAGAAGAGCAGCGCGCCAGCCGCTGATATTGCAGCCTTCATATGGGCGCAGCCAAAGCCTTCGAGGGTTACGGTATTGAGCCGTTCAAGAAGCAGTTTTTTTGCCTTTGCAAATTCAAATTCCTTCTCTCCGGCATAGGTTGGCGAAACCTCATCAAGTATTGAAAGAACAACTTGCGCTGCCTCTGTTTTTTCCCATGATCCAGGCAGGACGATCTCTTTTGCATCCATCCTTTTTGCTTCATCAAGAAGCAGTTGAATGTCTTTTGATTCGGTTATTCGAAAGGTTCCAGTGGAAATATCCAGGGACGCAAGTCCGTAGACCTTGCCAGTCAGGCCGATGGCGATGATAAAGTTATTTGTTTTTTCATCAAGAAATTCATCGTCAAAAACCATGCCCGGAGTCACGATTCGGGTTACTTCCCGCTTTACAATTCCCTTTGATTTGGAGGCATCCTCAACCTGGTCGCAGACCGCCACTTTCAGGCCGTGGTCAACCAGCTTTGATATGTGGCCAGGGGCTGCCCGGACAGGCACACCGCACATGGGTATGGGTATGTCGTCGGCCTTGTGTCGGGATGTCAGGGTGATGTCAAGCACGTCTGCTGCTGTTTTTGCGTCTTCAAAAAACATCTCGAAAAAATCGCCCATCCGGAAAAAAAGGATCGCATCCTCATGGTCTTTTTTGATGCTTAAGTACTGTTCCAGCATAGGGGTTTTTTTCGGTGAAGCCATTTTATTTCTTTGTTCCTTAATTTTTTTTAATGCGACTGCTATAAAAATTTTACTGCTGCTGCCTGGTTTTTTTTTAAATTCAGTACGGGTCAGTTAAAAAAAGCGATGCCGGTTTCGACATCGCTTTTGGTTTTAAATTCAGTTTTGAAGCATTTTTTTTCAAACAGTGCTTCCTTTGTAACAGTTGCCTGATTTAAAAATGCCGATTTTTTTGCAACCAGTTTTATTGCCGGATTCTATGGATCTACGGTAACTGGTGCTGGTATCGACGCTACTTCGGGACTGCCGTATTTCATGGACTCCACCTCGCTTTTCAGCTTGGATATTGTGTCGAGGTGCGAGTTTATCTTTGCGTTAAGGTTTTTTATGGTTCTTTTGGACTTGAACCGCCCAAACATGGTTAGAATATACGATAGGAGAAATCCAATCACAAAACTGACCGCAAGTATAAGTATGGTCGGAATTTCCGGAGCCTGGTACTCAGCACCCGGCATGTAGAAATTGATCATAAGGCTGATTTTTGTGAAGAAATATTCCTGGTTCTGGTACATGAAAAGTGCAAGAACACCCACGACCACCAGAAAAAATATCAGTTTTATTATTCTCATTTAATCCCCCTGGTTTATAAATCAAACTAAATATATATTGAGAGCCTGCCAATATGCATTTTTACATACAAATCAAACACATACAGCAATTTGCTCAAACCGCCAGACTCAAGCCTTAACATCTAAAACCACAAAACACCTTTGTCATATATGTTAATCTTACTTTTTACACGGAAAATGCAGAAAAGGCAACTTATTTTTCGTATATATTGACAGATCTTAATATTATTTATACCAGATATTGATTTGCTTTGGATATGCTACTTGATGAGGAAGTAAATTCCAGGGGATTTGAAAAAAACCTTATCCATTAATGATGCTGTTTCGAGTATTTTTTTGGCAAAAAGGAGGTTCATATTCCTTCATGATTGTGTTTGACAAAATATCTAAATATGGTTAGTTTTATTAATTGATTTATGATGTTAATTAATGTTAATTTTTTAAAATGTGGAGATGATGAAATGTATTTAAGTAAATTCACAGCAAAACTCTTAGTTGTCGTATGTCTATTAACTTTTTCTACAGGTGCTTATGCAGATGATTATGATTGGACAGGTTTCTATCTAGGTGCAAAAGCAGGCTATATCGACAGCATTGCTGATGGAGAAATGAATGGAACAGACGGTTCGTGGTTTGTTCCAGCAAGTGTGACTGCCATTGACCATGACGGAAGTAAGGATTTCAACGGCAACGATTACAATATTGGGATTCTGGGCGGTTATAATCATCAATTTGGAAATGTTATCACTGGAATAGAGCTGGGATACAGTACATTCAACATAAATGAGTCTCTAAGTACAACGACGACGTTTCCGACGGTTGCTCCTGATGAGTATACCCTTAACACTAATTTTAAGACAGATTGGCTGATGACAATTCGTCCGAGTATTGGCTATGCCTTTGACAAATTTCTCATTGATGCAAATGTCGGTCTTGCGATAACTGAGTTGCATGTTACTCAAGACTGGACAAACACTAACGCCCCGGCCGTCTCAGAATCTGCTAAAAAATCACAGACTGAGTTTGGTTGGCTGGTCGGCCTTGGGCTTAGTTATGCAGTAGATGACCACTGGATCGTTAAGTGTGATTATATGTATACAGAGTTTGACCGCGTGCATGCTGTGGGAACCTTGACAGATAATACAGACACCCTTAATCAATCCTATGATCTTAAGGCCACACAATAAGCATTGGGGTTAATTATCGTTTTTGAAAATATTGTTGATATGCAGGAGAAAAATTTTTAATTCAAGCCAGCCTGCGAGCTGCTTGATGAGGAAATAAATTCTGAATCCATCTTAGCCCTGAAAGGGCGGTATATACCAGCCCAGGGTGTGAACCCTGGGCAGATTCCCGCTCCACGTGGATTTAGCCCTGCAAGGGCGGCATATAAATATAATGACCCGATCATTATAAAAAAATAACCTTGCCTTTGTGGATAACCGCAAAAAAGTATCCATCATGGATGTTATTTTTGAGTTATTTATTGATGCAAAAGGCCTGCTTAACCAGCCCTGGACAGCATTGCCTTTTTTTTCTGGGAGACCGCCTTTTTTTGCTTTTGCTCCTGCTTTTGCCTTGCCAGCGTCAACCTGTAATCTGCCTCTAAACCAGTCCAGGTGTGCGCTGCAACCCCAACAACCTTTTCCAGTTGAAGCGCAGTCTCAGGAGTAATCGCCTTTTTCCCCTTGTATATGGCACTAAGCTTTGACGCAGGCCGGCCCAGCTTTTTGGCAAGCTCCATCTTGCTCATCCCCAGCTCCTCAATTACTTCCTCAAGATACTCACCAGGCGGAACCGGCAAATCAGAATAGAATTGCTCCCAAATCTCCATAATGATTACTTACCTCCTTAATACTGACGATTTCCATTTGACTTCCGACTAGTATAAAAAATGACCTGAACCTTTTTTATTTTATCGGATATTGCCTAAAAAGGTCAATGTCAATTTGCTGGGCTTCTTTGTCGTCTTCTACCTTCAAGCCAAATTCTGGTAATTTGTATGTCTGGACATAAGAAAATTATTAGGTCAGCCCAGCCTACGAGCTAAATCCAAGGTGTCGGATATAGGTTTAGATATTCTAAAGTATCAATTGGCGATACTGATAAGTTGCCACTTTCAGACTGTATTCTTTTTTGAGCTTTAATATATGGCCT
>JAOZSB010000210.1 GCA_029939895.1 Desulfobacterales bacterium | reverse complement strand
ATTTTTTTTAGCTCAATCTTTACAACTCCATCAATAATGATATAATCGGTTTGCAAGATCAAGCAAAATTATAATATGTGGAGGAATGAGATGGAGCTTAGAAAATCGGTCTTTTCCGGGAGCTGGTATCCTGGCGGGGCAAAGGATTGTGAAAAACAGATAAAAGAGTTTTTATCGGAGGGCAGCTTAAATGTACCCACAGATATTGAGTACAAGGTGGGTATTGTTCCACATGCAGGCTGGTACTTTTCCGGCAGCCTTGCATGTAACGTGATCAATATGCTGAAAAATGGAGACAAACCCGATACCGTTATTATATTTGGAATGCACCTGGCTCCCAATTCTGATCCGTATATAATGGCGGAGGGAGCATGGGAAACGCCATTCGGCCCGATTGAAGTTGACGTTGAAACAGGAAATGAAATCAAAAAGCATGAATCCTTTGTACATGAGACTCCATCCAGGTATGTAAAGGATAATACGATTGAGCTTCAAATGCCTTTTGTTAAATACTTCTTCCCGGATGCCAGGGTTTTGACTATGGGTGTTCCCCCGTCCGATGTTGGAATGAGGATTGGTGCAAAAATTGTAGAAATCACCCAGGAAAAAGGAACTTCCATAAAAGTAATTGGTTCCACCGATCTCACGCACTACGGCCCTAATTACGGGTTCACACCTAAGGGTACGGGGCAGGAAGCTGTTGAGTGGGTTAAAAATACAAACGATAAAAACGTTGTTGACTTGATGCTGTCCATGGAAACAACCCGTGTGATAAGCGAAGGTTTACAAAACAGCAGTGCATGTTGCGCTGGTGCAGCAGCAGCTTCCATAGAGGCTGCAAAACTTCTTGGTGCGAAGGCTGGACATCTGACGGGTTATTCAACCAGCAACGACAAAAGCCCTGGCAGCAGTTTTGTTGGATACGCTGGAATACTTTTTTCATAGAAACTTTTGTTTTCTTAAAAGCAAAATAACGAACCCAAAAAGTAAATTAATATTTACAAGAGGTTTTTTTTATAGAGGTTTTTTTTATAAATGAACAGTCTTATTAAATTATCACATGAGATACGCGAACTGGAAAAAGAAGTTGCCCTGTGCTCAAGGTGCGGCATGTGCCAGTCCGTGTGCCCTGTTTTCGGACAAACACTGCATGAAGCTGATGTTGCAAGAGGCAAGCTCGCACTTTTAGACGGAATCATTCAAGAAATTTTTGATAACCCCAAAGGCGCTATAAAGAGGCTCGACCGTTGCCTGTTATGCGGTTCCTGCATGGTTTCCTGTCCCAATAGCGTCCCCACTATGGAGCTGTTCCTTAAGGCAAGAATCGCAATCACTTCTGTTATGGGGCTGCCCTATTTTAAAAAAACTCTCTTAAAAGGCTTTCTTGCCAAACCAGAAGCATTTGACAGTCTTGCCAGGTATGGTGCTTTTTTTCAGAAACTTTTTTTTAGAAAACCTGATCAGTTCCATGATGCATCCTGCGCAGGACTTTCCTCAATAATGATTCCAAGGGCTTTGGCATCACGCCATGTTAAAAACCCGGCAGATGTTCCTTTTCACAAAACTGTGCTTACCAAATTGGAAAAAGTAGAGAAAATCGAAGATAAAATTGATAATAGAATTAAAGTTGCTTTTTTCTACGGCTGCCTTACAGATAAAATCTTCCCGGAAATTGCAGAATCGTTTCTATACATCCTCAAAAGAAAAAATATAGAAGCAGTAATCCCTGTGGGCCAGGGGTGCTGTGGCATTCCAGCCCTTTCCTCGGGCGATTTTGAAACTTTTCTCGCACTGATGCGTCTGCACCTGGAGCTTTTTATTGATGAAGAATTTGACGCACTTGTTACCCCCTGCGCCACTTGCACCTTTACTATTAAAAAACTGTGGCCCCTTTTCGCAGAAAATGAGACCGCCCTTAAGGCAAAAGTGGACAGACTCGCAGAAAAAACAATGGATGCATCGGAGTTCCTGGTTAGTTATGCTTCTATCGAGCCACTTGAAGTAAATGTGCCTGTTCAGCCGGGAGAAGTAAAACCTTCGCCACAGAAGATAACTTACCATGATCCCTGTCACCTGAAAAAGTCTTTAAAGGTTTTTAAGGAACCAAGGATGTTGTTATCAAATTATGCTGACATGGAAATAGTGGAGATGGCAGGTGCTGATGAGTGCTGCGGCATGGGTGGAAGCTTCACCCTCAGCCATCAGGAATTATCCATAGAAATTGGAAGTAAAAAGGCCGGAAACATTGTCGCAACTGGCTGTGAAACCGTTGCGACATCATGTCCGGCCTGTATGTTGCAAATTATCGACATGCTCTCCAGAAAGAACTTAAAAATAAAAGTAAAGCATCCCCTGGAAATCTATGCCAATCACCTTAAAATCAACGCAGATCAATAAAAATCAATTACTATAATATAGATAATTAAAGTCAAATTGAATCCGCTCTGACTAAAACAAAACCTTATAAACTATCCAGATATTTGCTTGTAAAAGCATAGTCATCGGCAAGGCCTTTTTCTGTATCGCCTTCAACAAACTTTGCGATTTTACCACCAACAAGGGGAACGCTCACTTTTGCTTCACCAGTAATGGTATTCACGCAACCACCACCATCGGGAGTGAGAACCATAGTTCCACTAATTTTAATGGGTGCGCCCTGAACATCAACCTCAAAGGTGCCTTTGACTGTGTCGGCATCAGTGTCTTCCCAGGTATCAACTTCATCAAGGGTGTTTGTGGTTCCGAGGATTTTTTTTGCAAATCCAGGGGGGTTAGTAGGAACAACTCTGTTGGTTTTTAGTACATGCTGTCCGCCACTCACTCCGCATTCAAGAAACTTGATATTAGTGGCACCTAGGGCTTCGAATTTCTTTTCCATGTAAGTTTGGTCAACGAGCATTTTGAGTACGGTCTGTGGGTCTTTAGAATACTTGTGAGTTGCTTTAAAAGCCATAATTACCTCCAATTTGTCGGATTTATCCGAGCTGTTAATGATTTGATTATCTTCAAATTTGCAGACTGAAGCTTGATTATTAATAATTACTATTATTTTGTCAAGTTAAATTTAATTTTTAATTAATAGGGGGTTATGACCATTTGCGTCATAAAACCAATGACAAGTGTTATATTTAGTTATTTATTGTCGCTTTTTTCTGACAATAGAAAATACTTGACCAAAAGCACCAGTAATGATAATAAAGTTCTTTTTGAAACAATCAATAGGGGCTTTTGATAAGTTTATGACGACACAATTTATGACAACCAGAGAAACAGCCAAGTTTTTAGGGGTGAATGACAAGATGGTCTATACCCTGATAGCTGAAAAGGGCCTTCCTGCTACAAAAAATACTGGTAAATGGCTTTTTCCCAAGCACCTTGTTGTACAATGGCTTGAAAATGGAACCATAAATTTCCCCAAATCCCCCTTCAGCCTCCCGAAAAAACAGGGACTTGTAGTTATTGCCGGAAGTAATGATCTACTTCTCGATTCAGCCATGTCGCTTTTTAATTCCAAATCAGACAGCCACATAGCAGTATTTGGAAACATGGGAAGCATGGGCGGATTACGGGCATTAAGGAGAAATATTTGCGACATAGCTTCATGCCATCTTTTAGAAGATGATGGCGAGGAGTATAACTTTGAATTTGTTGATCATGAATTAGAAACCGCCCCGGCTGCTGTCAACTTCTGTAAGCGGGAACAGGGAATCGTGCTGCCCAGGGGCAATCCAAAAAAAATTAACTCTATAAAAGACCTTGGTAAAAAAGGAGTGAGAATTGTTAACCGCCCCATAGACACAGGCACAAGGCTTTTGTTTGACAGAGAACTCCAAAAAGCCGGGCTTAAGGGGTCGTCTATAAAAGGATATGACAAGGAACTGAGCAAACACCTTGACGTTGGTCTCGAAATACTGACAGGCCGTGCAGATGCAGGGCCTGCAATCCGGTCTACTGCATCCCTGCTCGGACTTGAATTTCTTCCCATCCGCTGGGAAAGGTTCGATCTCATGGTGTCAAAGGATAAATTCTTTGATGAAGGTATCCAGCGGTTTCTTGGGCTTTTTCTGGAAGATGATTTTAGAAATCTGGCGAAAAATTATGCAGGATACGACATTACGACTTGTGGAAAGATGATCTATCCACAAACCCCCGATGAGCAATTAAGGTAAATGCCAACTAATATCTGAAAGTAAATTATTAACAAATTATGATTTTTTAATTGAAAGGAATTGTTTTTTAAAAATGAAAAAAAATTTTAAAATGAAAAAAGTTGTAGTACTTCTCGCAATGACGCTCATGACGGCCCTTATTTCTGGCTCATCATATGCAAACGAAGACAAAGTTTTTAAAATGTCCACCACTACCAGCACACAATCTTCCGGCCTGCTTGATGTGCTTCTTCCTGTTTTTGAAAAAGATACAGGCATAAAAGTAAAAGTTTTTGCCAAGGGGACTGGCGCAGCGATCCGGGATGGCAGGGACGGCAATGTTGACGCTATTTTTGTTCACGCAAAATCTCGCGAAGATCAATTTGTTTCAAATGGATACGGCACTAAAAGATACGCCATTATGCATAATGACTTCGTGATTATCGGGCCAGCAAAGGATCCTGCCGGGATCAAGGGTATGAGCAATGCTGCAAAAGCACTTGAGCAAATCGCCAAAGCTGGCTCCATGTTCGTTTCAAGGGGCGATGACAGTGGAACCCATACAAAGGAGCAGGCACTCTGGGCTGCTACTGATCTAAACTTAAAAGAAGTTAAAAAAGATCTTATTAAAAAAGGTAAACAATACAACATTTCTTTTAAGGCACCAGAGGGCAAATGGTACATGTCAATCGGCCAGGGCATGGGCAAGGCTACAATTTTTAGTGAAGAAAAACAGGCTTACCTGTTGACCGACAGAGGAACATTTATAAAGTACAAGTTCGGCAGAGACCAGGGACTCGACCTTGAAGTACTGTGCGAAGGCGACAATGCACTGAGCAACCCATATGGTTTTATTCCGATTAGCCCGAAAAAATTCCCGCATGTAAAATATGATCTGGCAAAAACTTTTGTCCAGTGGTTGATTTCCCAAAAGGGACAAACAACTATAAACAATTACAGATTGTTGGAGAAACAACTCTTTTATCCTGATGCGATAAAATAGCCAGGTGTTTAGCACGGGTTGTTCCATATATTATAAGGACAGTTATTTAAGGGGTATGATACTTAGTACCCCTTAAATATTTTAAGACCAAATAATATCCTGAATTTTTTAGTCAATATTTATGCCTGGTAAACAACAGGAAACCATTGCAGAGTAAAAATGGAATTTTTCATAGACAGCTTTAAATCTGCCATACTTCTGGCTTTGTCCCTGGACCCTGAGCTTTTCGGGATCGTTTGGGTTTCAACAAAAGTGAGCTTTACTTCAACGCTTCTGGCTTCATTGTTTGGCCTGCCTCTCGGTTTTCTGGTGGCTTTTAAGGAGTTTTACGGAAAATGGCTGCTTATCACCTGCCTTAATACACTCCTTGCCCTTCCTACAGTTGTTATCGGGCTTTTTGTCTACACCTTTATTTCACGGCGTGGTATCTTTGGCCCACTGGATCTTCTTTACACACAAAAAGCCATAGTAATTGGCCAGTTCATACTTATACTTCCGGTTGTGGCAACCCTCACCATTGCTGCAATAAGCAGGATCGACGAACGTTACAAAATGACGGCAATGACCCTGGGTGGCAATGGTATCCAGACTGCCTGGGCAGTATTCAAAGAAGCACGATTTGCAGTCATAGCTGCTGTAATTGCTGCCTTTGGCAGAGTAATTGCCGAAGTGGGCATCAGCATGATACTGGGAGGCAACGCAAAGGGTTTCACTCGCACAATGACAACTGCAATGGCACTTGAATACGATAAGGGAGAATTTGTACTGGCAGTCGCACTTGGGATAATCCTGATGTGCATAAGTTTCCTGGTCAATCTTCTATTTAATTTTTTCCAGGGCAGATCGGGGACAAAATAATGTATGAAATAAAAGGATTAACAAAAAAATTCAGCAACAGGACTGTCGTGGACATTGAGGAACTTTTTCTTGAAAAAGAAAAAATTTTCAGTCTGCTGGGACCCAATGGAGCTGGGAAATCAACCCTCCTGAGTATTCTTGGATTCCTTTCCAGCCCCGACTCAGGCGAAATCATGTTCATGGGACAAAAAATCACCTATACTCAAAAAATACTCCTGCCCCTCAGAAAGCGTGTTGTCTTTGTTGATCAGAACCCGATTTTATTTACAGGCACAGTAAAAAAGAATCTTGAATTCGGCCTGAAGATAAGGAAGCTTGACAAAAAGGAAATGGACAAGAGAGTCGCACACTCCCTGGAGCTTGTAGGACTCCAGGATTATGCGTCAATGCCGGCACACAGGCTTTCCGGAGGTGAAACAAAACGCGCTGCCCTTGCCAGAGCAATCGCCCTTTCCCCGGAAGTAATGCTTTGCGATGAACCCACGGCCAGTGTTGACCCTGAAAATCAGGAATCTGTCAACCAGGCAATTAAAATAATAAACCAGGAAAACAAAGTATCGATCCTGTTCACAACTCACGACAGATTTCATGCATTTTCACTTACCAACGACATCATGTACCTTAACGCTGGCAAAATTTCTCGAACCCCGCCTGAAAATATGTTTTTTGCAGAGGCCAAAAGAATTGAGCCGGATATTATTGAGCCAGACCATATTGGGAATACAGCAGAAGGCGGTTCACTATTATCATTCAAGAATGGCATAGAGCTTATAGCTGATATTAAAGTTTCCGGGAGCATTCGTGCCCATGTTGACCCGGCAGAAATTGAAATCCTGGCAACCAACGAAAGCAAAATATCCATAAATCTGCTTAAAGGAAGAATCGCCCAGATCGCTTTAGATAATGACGGTGTACGACTTAGTGTGGATGTCGGCATGTTGTTGACAGTATTTCTTGATTTGGAAAAATACCGCATGAGACATATTAAGGTTGGGGACATTGTTAACCTCAATGTTAAACCCTGCGCTATAAAAAAACTTAAATAACTACCCCCAAAGCCCCACCTGATAATCAAATAAGGCTTATTTCATCACACAATACAAATATTTTTACGCCAGGAACCTGTCCTCTATAAGTTTTGCCAGCTTATTTACTTCGCCGGGCCGGAACCATATTGTTTCGCAATCAGGCATTGCTTCAGCTACAACCGCAAATACAGAATCGTCAGTATAGCATAGTTGCGGACCCTGGGGATTCCTCCCAACCACTTCGACTTTGGGTTTGTCAGCGGTTTTATAGCCCTCTGTAATAACTAAATCCACGTCCTCCATATATTTTTTAATCAGGGAGTCAATCGAAATGTCCTCTGCCCTTTTAGTTAGGGTGACCAAATCGTCACTGGCAGCGATTGATGTATCTGCTCCGGCAGCAAAATGCCGGACAGAATCCTTGCCCTCGGAATCAAGGGAAAGGCTCTTATGAGCATGCTTGATAGTACCAATGCGAAAGCCCTTTTCCCGCAAAATGGGTATCAGACGTTCGACCAGAGTGGTCTTCCCACTGTTTGAGTTTCCTACAAAAGATATAACCACTGCCATATTATGTTATCTCCTAAAAAATAAAGTGAAACTTATTTTTTATTATATAATGTTCTGCTATAAAAAGAGCAATAAATCCCATGACAACAATATATTTATAGT
>JAOZSB010000209.1 GCA_029939895.1 Desulfobacterales bacterium | reverse complement strand
ACATATAGCAAACTCGTACTTTATATTTATGATATATAATTATGTTTAATTAGATATATATCCATGCTATTTATAATGCAATCATGCTTATTTAGGTATATTTTCAATATAATTCACTGGCTAATCATGTTCAATTAGATATATTTTGGTATAACTTATAGCTTAATTTATATTCAATTAGATGCATCTTGATATAAAACATATACTAATCATGCTTAGTTATATGTATTTTAATATAATCTATGATCCAACTATGACCAATTATGCTTAATTAGATGTATTTTAATATCAATTATCATTCCATTTTAAAATGACAACTTATAAAGCAAGCAGGCAACAAGCCTACTGAATATTGCCGATCAAATTAATAACACCCTTACGCCTGATCTGTATTGTAATTATCAAAAAAACGTCCAAGCAATCCTTCATGCAATAAGTTTATATCTCGCCCCTTCGGGGTTGGATTGGCTCAGGGTTCACAAATTTTTTTAAGAACCCCTGTAAGAGCCATTAATCTTTGATCCTGAACCCAAAAAACGTGATGTCATCCTGAATCTCATTGTCGCCCTGGTGTTTTTCAAATTCTTTTTCTATCAGTATTTTTTGCTCCCTGTGGGAAAGCTGCCAGATATCTTCAAGAAGAGCCACGAGCCTTGACCTGCCAAACATCATCTGGCGTGGCCCGCCAAGCTGATCCAGGAAACCGTCGGAAAAAATATAGCAGGAAGTTTCAGGGCCAAGCTCCAGGCTGTGGGTTGTAAACTCAAAGTCCGGGTTTGAGCTTTTATAGCCGATGCTTTGCCTGTCGCCCTTGGTGATTGTGCATCCATCCTGATCAAGCACAAAAAGAGGCCTGTTGGCTCCTGCAAAATGAAGTTTGCGGTTTTTTGTATCCACCCTTATAACCGCTGCATCCAGCCCATCATCAGATCCTGCCTGCTTATCCTGTCCCAGGGTTGTTTTTACAAGCAGATTCAAACGCCGGAGGATAACTGCCGGCTCACTTTCACCCTCACTGCCTATTATTCTTTTTAAACCGGAATTTGCTATCATAGTCATAAAAGCACCTGGCACGCCATGGCCGGTACAGTCGCAGATGGCTATTATAAAACCATCGGTGAGCTTTTCAAAAAAATAAAAATCGCCTGAAACAATATCCTTGGGCCGCCAGATCATAAAAAAATCATCAAGCTCTTGTTCCATTGCTTCCATATCCGGGAGAATTGAGGTTTGTATCATTTTGGCATAGTGGATACTGCCCATGACCTTTTCATTGGCCTTTTTTGCAATCCCCATTTCCTTTTCTGCTTGTTCCTTTTTTTTGCGAAGCGTAATATCCCGGCACATACCAAAAAAACCAACTGGCTCGTCCCTGTCGTCTTTCTTTAGAGCAATGGATGCCTCAATCCACCTTTTTCCGCCATCCTTGCGTGTAAACACCCAGTCGAAAGCCGTAAAAGGCATACCAGTTTTATAAACCCACCCAAAGGCGTCCCTTGCATCCTCTACAATATCACTGTCCATGTAATCCTTATAATACATGTTCACAAGTTCTTCATGGGGATATCCCAGCAGGCTTTTCATTGCATCGTTAAAAAATACTAATCGACCGCTGAGATCAAGCTCATAATACCCCTCCCGGATTGTATCGAGAATGGTTCGATATTTTTTTTCACTATCAGAGAGTCCCTTTTCAGCTCTTGTTCTTTCGCCTATCTCCTGGGTGAGGCTGATATTTGATGCCTCAAGTTCATGGCTCTGGTCTTCAATTACTTTAAAGGCTGATGCATATTTTTTAGCTATCAGCACTGCCTGGGCCATAATGAAATAAAACATTGCATAGGGAAGGTAATAATGCGTGTGGATAATACCCCGTTCCATGAGTACTTCATTAATTGAAGCAGCAAGAAGCACGAGATAGCTCAGCAGGACAATATCAGCACCATCTTTTTGGTTTTTCTTTGCTTTAACAAGTGCATAAAACATATAAAAGAGGATAGATATTCCAATAATTTCAAATGGAAGCACTGTCATGGCACCGATTCGCAAGGGAAAAAACAGCATAATAAGCGTGCAGATGGCCCCAAGCCACTGTGCGATTCTGACCACCAGAATTGAAAATTCTTCCTCAAAAATCGACTTGATATACATACACAAAAAAGGAAAGGCTATGTATATTCCAATGATCAATGTTTTTTCAAGAAAAACAAGGGGAAAGTCGCCAGCAAGATAAACAATTTTACTTGCCGAAAGTAATGACCTGCTGCACATTGCCAGGCAGAAAACAGCAAAATACAGCGGCATCCGATCCTGTTTCAGCAGAACAAAAAATGCCAGGCTGTACAGACAAATGATAATAAGAATCGCAGTAATAATCATATCACCTGCGCTCTGCTTTTTTATCACAGTCAGCAGTTTGTGCTTTACACCAATATATATGGGCAGTGTAATTCCGTTCCTTGCTATTTCCGATGGATAGACAGAGTGGATAATAACACTGATCTCTGAACTCTCAGCAGATATATCACCAAGCCATTTAGTTAAAACCACCCTCCGCCCTTTGTGCAATTTTCCGGCGGTGTCAATCAAGTCTATTTCTTTTCCATTAACAAACACTCTATATAATGATAATAACTGCCCAAACTCCAAAGAGAGATTATCAACTGGTTTATCTAAAAGAATCCTTATACGAAAAGTTCCATAATTATCTTCCGAATTCCCAAGCATGTGATCATCTAAAATAACTGGAACCCACAAAAAATCAGGATTTAAAGTCTTTGAAAAATCACCCTCAAAGAGTTTCTTATTATGATAATACTCCCATTCACCATTAAGTTTAACAAAGCCATCTTTTTCAAAGTCCCAGCCACGCAGGTCAATAACTCCTTTTTTTACCTCTCCTGCGTCCTTCACAGTTTCACCACAGCCGATAATAACTGCAAAAGCAAGAAGGATAAAGAAGAAAGCAATCTGTCTTATTTTATTTTTTATAAACATAAATCAATACTCACCATTATTGCCGCCATTCTCAAGAGTGTTTTTTTTCCTGCAACCATATCAGCATAAACAATTTGCACATTTTCTTAGGCTGTACTGATAAAAACCGCAAACCTTAAAATTTATGCTTTTCGATCGATAATTTATGTCAATTAATATTCATTTATACTTAAATAGATATTATTTTACTACAATTAAACTTAATTTTGAGTAATTATATTCAATTCGCATTAATTATATTGGCCTGATAAATATAATCTATCCATTTAACAGAGTTTTCATCTCCATGTCATCGCGAATGCCGAACCGGGTCAATGCAAAATCATATTTAACCGGATCTTTTTCATTGATTCGCAAAAACCCCTGCGTCACCTCCTGGGCAGCTTTTAAATTCCCCTGCCTGCGCTTTGTAAACCCGGCAGCAATGCCGATTTTATGCATATGTGTATCAAGGGGCACAAGCAGTTTTGATGCTGGTATACCATCCCATCCACCAGGGTCCACACTGTCCTTTCTTACCATCCACCGTAAAAACAGGTTGAGCCTCTTACAGGCACTCCCCTTTTCAGGAGAAGGAAGCAGATGCCCCGGCAAAGTCGGCGACCGGGCATTTATTCTGCGCACAAACCCTGTCATGGCAGGTATCAGCGAGTTATCCCCAGGGTCAAAATCAACAAGAAAGCATTGTTCCAGGCTTTGGTAATCCTCAAGAACGCGCTTTAATCCTATAATAAAGCCAGAGGTGTTATCTTGATTTGCAAACCTGTGGCGAAATCCTTCAAGGTTTGTGGCAATACTATCTTCCGATGAGTGTGCAAGAAACCTGGAAGGAGATTCTCCCATAAAGCTCAGCACATAGTTAACGCTTTTTAGAATGTATGCTACTTTTCCGTATGCAAGAGATGATGCAATCAGGCCGGCAACTTCCTGATCCTGCTTATTTGTATAATTATAAATAAATTCAAGGGGATCAGGATGGACAAACTCCCTTTTATTATATTGTTTATACAGGCTTTCTAATTTTTTCTTTGTCAGTTTCATAGGTGTTGGAAATCGAGACATTTGTGTGGTATTTTTCAACACCATCCATAACTATTTAATTTTGCATATATTATTTAATATTATTTTTGAGCTGCGAGCAATCATAAAAGTCTTGTGTTGTATTTCTCAACAATAATAACTTTTTCCCCAAACTGCATGCAAACCAGACTTAATAATAAAATTCATATAATATCAATATATTATAGTAATAAAGTAATAATATTTCAGCATCTGGCATTTGTTTTGCTATATCAAGGTGTAGTAAAAAAAACAAATGATTTTATACTTTTTTGTTCAAATTTAAATTTACCAGGAGACTTTTTGCTTATTTCATAACCAAATCTTAGGAATAAACAAAAATCAACGCTTCAATAAAATATTAAGTTTATTTAGGAGAAAAAAAATGACTGAGAAAAGAGACAAAATCGGCTATGGTTCATCCTACGAAAAAGGCAAGGGAAGTATAGACTCAATTGGAGCAGTATTTGGTGGTCAGACATGGGCTGTAAAACCAGACAAAAAAGCCCAGGCCAAAACTCCTTGCATATGGATGCAGGCAGGCGTTGTCGAATTTAAGGGCTGCAACAACTTCTATGACTGTACAAACTGCAAATATGACCAGGGTATGCTCAAAAACGTTGCCAAGGGCAAGACTTTAAGCTGGCAGAATGCTTTAAGAAGAAGACCCGCACTGGACAGAATATGCAGGCACAGCCTCACAAACAGAATCGCAAAAAGAGCATGCGCCTATGATTATGAATGCGGAAGCTGCGATTTTGATCAATACTTTGAAGAAGTATATACAGCCAAGTCAAAAACCAGTGCTGATGATGTTCAGAATATTAAAGGCTTTGAGCTTCCAATGGGCTTTTATTTCCATAATGGTCACACATGGGCCAGAATTGAGAGTGGAGGCGCAATCAGAGTGGGCATGGATGATTTTGCAATGAAGGTTCTGGGCCAGGCAGATGCCTTTGACCTCCCCTTGATGGGCAAGGTTCTTGATGCTGGCAAAGCTGGCTGGGGCCTGAAGAGAAAAGACAACACAGCCGATGTTCTATCTCCTGTTAACGGAATTATTATGGAAGTTAATACAAGCGTTAATGAAAATCCTGAAATCACAAACAGCGAACCCTACGAGGGTGGATGGCTCTTTACTCTGCACACCAACGATATAAAGGGAACCATGAAGATGCTCATGGATGAAAAGAACAGCATTGCATGGTTGACCGATGAAGTAGACACACTTGAAAAAATGGTTGAAGAAACAGCCGGCCCTGCTGCAACAGACGGCGGCTACCTTTCACAGGATGTGTTTGGAAACCTGCCGGAACTTGGGTGGAACAACCTTACAAAAACATTCCTGAAGTCCTGATAAAAGACCAGAAATTAAGTACAGGACACTTTGGAGGAATGGAAAAATGCCGACAAACTCAAAAATCGCCCCCTGCCTGTGGACACAGGCGGGGGTTATAGACAGCAAGGAATGCGCTATAGACTTTGAATGCTCAGGATGCGATTTTGATCGAGAAATGGGTAATAAAGCCAGAGACTCAAAGGATTCTGTCCGCTCCTGGAAAGATAGCCTGAAAGATCTCCCGGCGTGGAAGAGACCCTGCATCCATCACATGAAAAAACGCATTGCCTTTCGCTCCTGCAATAATGCATACAGGTGCATGGATTGTGAGTTTGACCAGTATTTCCAGGATCAATTTACGGTTCATGCAGTGGTCAGACCAGTTGACGTTCTTGATGCACAGGGCTTTCGAGTTCCACAGGGATACTATTTTCACCAGGGACATACCTGGGTGAAGCTGGAACAGGGCGGTGAAGTGCGTGTGGGGCTTGATGATTTTCTCTTAAAAATTTTTGCGCCCCTTGATACAGTAGAGTCACCCCTTTTAGGCAAGGAAGTAAAACAGGGCGACGAAGCCGTCTTCATCACCAGGGACGGGCACACCGCAAAGGTTATGGTTCCTGTCAGCGGAATTATTACTGCAATCAATCTTAAACTCAGGGAAAATGGCTGTTCATCCGGTGATGCACCATACAGCGACGCCTGGATAATGCGCATAAGTGCTACAAACCTGAGGAATGAAATTCGCGGACTCATGATCGGGGATCAGGCCCTTGATTATATTGAGGATGAAACCCAAAAACTATTCAACATTATTGAAGAACACCAGGGCCCTCTTGCTGCTGATGGCGGATTTCCAGAGGGAGATCTTTTTGGAAAACTTCCAGGAATCAGCTGGGACAGGCTTACCAATGAGTTTGTGGGCAAGCGCGTTTAGTTTCCCTTTAAAAACTTAGTAATGATTATTGCACTTCAAAAATTAACATTGATTCACAAAATACAACAAAAAACCTTCTTACCTTGTTAACAACAAGGCTGGAAGGTTTTTTATTGCTTTTTTTTCATGGCTTTTGCATCAAAACAAGTAAAAATAAGTAAAAAATATGATGCGCCAAAACAGTTTAAAAGCCAGTAAAACTGAACATGGGCTATTCCACTGGTTTGAGCTGGAATATCACAATATGTGCTTTCCCGGAT
Source organism: Desulfobacterales bacterium (assembly GCA_029939895.1). Classification (GTDB taxonomy): domain Bacteria; phylum Desulfobacterota; class Desulfobacteria; order Desulfobacterales; family JAOZSB01; genus JAOZSB01. The sequence goes on along the minus strand of JAOZSB010000209.1, from coordinate 1,184 downwards.
TCTTTTTCCTTAATTTGCAGCCTTAAAACAACAGCTTCCTTTGCTTCTCCCGGGAAAAAAAGTATACCATGGGAAAGGCCGGTTGGCGGTATTGCTTTATTTTGAAGCGATTTATCCTGAAGGTCATTGGATATCTGCCGTCTTGCGTCTTTATCTCCTGCGCTTTCGGCACCACCAACCACGAGTCCTGCTGCGCCGCCAATGGCTGCACCCTTCCCGGCCATATCACCCACACTATTTCCAGCTACAATGCCTATTGCGGCCCCAATAATTGCTCCTGCTGTTGCACCCAGAAAACCAGTATAACCACCGGATTTAAAAATTTCTTTTGTATGGGCATATTTACTGGCACGTTCATAGGCGGTTTTGCTGCTTAGAACTGGCCACAGGTTGCCTGAAGCATCTTCGATAAAGGTTTGTGTTCCGTTTATCAGTATAAAATTTTCGCCAGTATTATCAAAAACAACCTGCACAGGCAGCAGGCCAGCACCTAAAATATCATAACCAAAGGCTGCTTTTGCTTCTTCAGTGTCATTAAAAGCTTTTGCAGCCATTTTTGCACCGGCTATTTCAACGGTATTTCCATAAGAATCTGGAGACTTAAAAGACATTGGCTGAATTTTATGGGTCTTGTCGCACCCGGTAGCAGGCAATATTAAAAAAACTGCCATTATTATAAAAAGTAATCTGTAATTTATTTTTTCCATGATCATCCCCTTTGGTGACACATGCCGCATATTACGGCACGCCTTTTAACTTTATATCTTTAATAAATTGTTTTTTAAAATCAAACATATTACACAATCTAATAACCATAACGCATGTTCTTATAACAAGCAAGTTTACATACCAATAAATTTTATTTTATATTATAATTAAAATACTGCCCATGCTGTTAAATGCTTCACAATTTGACTTTTTTATTTGCAATGATATTGAAATATGTTGAAATGTGTTGATATTTGTAATTAAAACTGTTTAATTAGTTTTATTATTGATTTTTTTTTGTGCAAATGAAAAAAAAGGTTATAATCCATCTTTTGCCTGGGTTAAAAAAAAATACTCCAAGACATTGTCGTTGCATCTGGATTGGCAATTAAAAGAATTTTAGCCTTATAATTTGATGAGGTTAATCAGTAGTGTCCCGTTAAAAATCGAATAATTTCAATTGGATTTGGGCACTA
>JAOZSB010000208.1 GCA_029939895.1 Desulfobacterales bacterium | reverse complement strand
TTTATTAATTAGCAATAAGTTAAGTAAAAATATTAGACTTTATATATCAAGTAGTTAAGTTCATGGATCACGGGATTGTGCGGTAATCTTTATGCTTTACTTGACAGATTGTGTCTTGCGCTGATATATTTCGTTTTTGTTTTGACAAGACCACTTTAAAAATCTAATGCATAATAATATCACAGTATTATAAATAGCCAATTAGATAACTTCAAATCGGTCCATGTATTTATTGAGGCTACTCAGGATGAATCTAAATCAACGGATAATAATGTTTTTTGCAACTGGCTTTTATACTGGTTATTCGCCATTTGCTCCTGGCACTTTCGGCACCCTGCCAGGCCTTCTGCTATGCTGGGTTATATCCTTTTTTTCCCTCTGGATTGCAGTTGCTGCTCTTAGTGTTTTTATCCTTTTTTCAATTTTCATTGCAGACCAGGCAGAAACAATAACCGGGCACAAGGACCCAGGCCTTATTGTTATTGACGAAATGGCCGGCATGGGCGCAACCCTGCTGGGGCTGCCATTTACATTGACTACTGCTGTAATCGGTTTTTTGGTTTTTAGATTTTTCGATATATTGAAGCCCTTTCCAATCGGGTATCTTGAAAAAAAATTTACAGGAGGTCTTGGAATAACAATAGATGACGTTGCTGCTGGAATAATTGGCAACATCCTTTTAAGAGTGGTTTTTCATTACACTGGGATTCCGTCATTTTTGTAAAAATTTTTTATTATTCACTTGTTAACAGTATGGAACCTGATATGAGACTTTTTATTGCAATTGAGCCGCCGAAAAACGTTCTTGATGATCTTGAAAAAATAAAAAAAAGTCTGGATGTTTTCGGTAAAAGCGTTAAATGGGTAAGCCCTCAGGGAATCCACCTGACCTTGAAATTTTTAGGTGAAACCCCGGATGCAAGGGTTGCAGATATTAAAAAAGCAATAATAAAAGGGAGCAAAGGATGCGCTCCTCTGTCATTGCAGGCAATGGGGCTGAGTGTTTTTCCTTTCATGGAAAATCCAAAGGTTATCTGGACGGGTGTCTCCGGCGATTTAAAAAAGCTGGAAGATCTACATGCCAGTATTGAAGCAGCACTTGTTGAAGAAGGCTTTGCACGTGATGACAACCCCTTCAGAGGGCATTTTACTCTTGGGAGGGTCAAAAAACAGATTGACAGCAAAAAGCTCGGAGACCTTTTTAAGGAGCATGGAACCTACGACTCAGGGATTTTTACCGCAGATCAGATTACCCTTTTTAAAAGCGATCTTGATCATAAAGGAGCAATTTATACGCCCGTTGAGACGGTGAAGCTGAGCAAAACAAATTAAAAAAAAAGACGGTTTGAACAAAAATAGTTTCTAAATAAAAAAAATAAAAATGTGTGACCGTATCTGTCAAAGCCCCATGTTACTATCTTCTCCAGAAACACTTGGAAAGGATTTAATTATTTTTGTTTATTAAACAGCCGGCACATCGACAAATAAACAAAAAATCAATGTTTTGTTAACATTTTAAACTTATTAGGAGGAAGAAATATGAGTCAGGATAAATCAAAGGCCCTTGAATCGGCCATCAGCCAGATCGAACGGCAGTTCGGAAAAGGCTCAATAATGAAACTGGGCTCAGATGCAGTGGTAAAAGTACCTGCAATTTCAACAGGTGCACTTTCTCTGGATAAGGCCCTTGGAATTGGCGGCATCCCAAGGGGCAGAATCATAGAAATATTCGGCCCGGAATCTTCCGGAAAAACCACCCTTGCCCTTCATGTTGTGGCTAATGCGCAAAAGGAAGGCGGCGTTGCAGCGTTTATTGATGCTGAACATGCCATTGACACTGCATATGCAAAAAAACTGGGAGTCAACTGCGATGAACTGCTGATTTCTCAGCCAGATACTGGTGAGCAGGCACTTGAGATTACAGATATGCTGGTCAGGAGCGGTGCTGTTGACATCATAATTATTGACTCAGTTGCTGCTCTTGTTCCCAGGGCAGAGATAGAAGGCGACATGGGAGACTCCCACATGGGACTACAGGCCAGACTTATGTCCCAGGCTCTCAGGAAACTGACAGGCTCAATCAGCAAAACAAAAACATCCCTGATTTTCATTAACCAGATTAGAATGAAGATAGGCATTGTTTTTGGAAATCCTGAAACAACTACCGGTGGAAACGCACTTAAATTCTATTCTTCTGTAAGGATGGATATTCGCAGAAGTACTGCCATCAAAGACGGCCAGGAAATTGTGGGCAACAGAACCAAAGTTAAGGTAGTAAAAAATAAAATGGCTCCTCCATTTCTTACGGCAGAGTTTGATATTGTTTATGGCGAGGGCATTTCCAAAGAAGGCGATTTGCTTGATATTGCAGCTGAAGCAGGCATAATTGATAAAAGCGGATCGTGGTATTCCTATGGCGGCGAAAGAATTGGTCAGGGCCGTGAAAATGTTAAAAAATTCATGAAAAGCAATCCTGATATTTATGAAAGTATATACGAAACCACGAAAAAACACTTTGGCCTTGACGAAGAAGTTGAACAAGGAGAAACTGTCGAAGAATAACAAATCCATGTTCCAGCGGATTTAACAAAAAAAAGCAATAAGCACAATTTTTTATTTATTGAACAACCAAACCAAATGAATAACTTAACATAAAACGCTTTGTTAACAAATTTTAGTTTATTAAGCAACTTGGAGCAGAAAATGACCGGAAGTGAAGCAAGAAGTCTTTTCCTTGAGTATTTCAAGAAACATGACCACAGAATCATAAGGAGTTCATCCCTTGTCCCGGCGGACGACCCTACCCTGCTGTTTACAAACGCAGGCATGGTGCAGTTCAAAAGGACTTTTCTTGATGAACAGAAACGCGATTATACAAAAGCCACAACCTCCCAGAAGTGCGTAAGGGCCGGGGGCAAGCACAATGACCTTGAAAACGTGGGCTATACAGCACGCCACCACACTTTTTTCGAGATGCTTGGCAACTTTTCCTTTGGGGATTACTTTAAGGAAAAGGCTGTTGAATTTGCCTGGGACCTTATTTTAAACGGTTATGGCCTGCCAGAGGACAAACTGTGGGTGTCTGTATATAAGGATGATGACGAGGCTTATAATATCTGGGCAAAGAACATGGGCGTTTCTGAAGACAAGCTCGTGCGTTGCGGTGAAAAGGATAACTTCTGGTCAATGGGCGACACCGGACCCTGCGGGCCATGTAGCGAAATCCACATTGACAGGGGCGAGTCCTTTGGCTGCGGAAAGCCTGGCTGCGCAGTCGGGTGCGAATGCGACCGATACTTAGAGATATGGAACCTGGTTTTCATGCAGTATAACCGCGATGAATCAGGCAAAATGATTCCCCTGCCAAAACCGAGTATTGACACGGGCATGGGCCTTGAGCGGATAGTTTCGGTAATACAGAACACTCCTACCAACTACGAGACTGACCTTTTAAAACCAATCATGGTGAAGGTTGAAGAACTTTCCGGTAAAAAAATTGGCGAAAAAAACGATATTGATGTTTCCATGAAAGTAATCGCAGACCACAGCAGGGCAGCAGCTTTCCTTATTGGCGACGGTGTCCTCCCAGCCAACGAGGGCCGGGGTTATGTGCTTAGAAGGATCATGCGCCGGGCCATCCGGTACGGCAGATTCATAGGGCTTACAAAGCCGTTTTTAAGCGATACCGCAGGCGTTGTGTTTAATATAATGGAATCAGCTTATCCAGAACTTGCCGAAGCAGCACCATATATTACAAATGTTATCAGTAATGAAGAGATTCGCTTCTCTGAAACCCTGGACAAGGGGCTGATCCTCCTCAACGATACCATTGGTGAAATCAAGGCCAAGGGTGATACGGTTATTCCAGGAAATGTTATTTTTAAGCTGTACGACACCTTTGGGTTTCCGGTTGATATAGTTCGAGACGTGGTAAAGGACGAAAACCTTACACTGGACATGGAAGAATTCAACTCATCCATGGACAGGCAGCGTGAGCAGTCAAGATCAAAAACGACTTTTACTGCCACTGGAGAAGCATATAAAAAACTTTCAGCCGAAGGCATTAAAACAGAGTTTGTTGGATATGACAGCCTTGTTGCTGAATCAAAAGTTATACTTGCAGTACAGGGCGAACAGGATGCAGAGTCTGTAGCTGCTGGAGAAGATGTTGAAATCGTGACCCAGTCAACCCCGTTTTATGGGGAATCTGGCGGCCAGGCCGGAGATTCAGGTGTTATTTCAATTGAAAATACTGATCTTAAAATTGATGTAAATAATACCATAAAAGATCCAACCGGGTTGATTATCCACAAGTGCGAAGTAGTTTCCGGTTCACTGAAAAATGGTGACACAGTAAAGCTCGCCGTTGACCAGGGTTCCCGAAAGAACTCGGCCTGCAATCATACAGCAACCCATATTCTCCATACAGCATTAAGAAGTGTTCTGGGCGACCATGTAAAGCAATCCGGGTCCATGGTAACACCGGATCGCCTCAGGTTCGACTTCACGCATTTTTCACAGGTAGAAAAAGACCAGTTACAGGCGATTGAAGACTTTGTTAACACCCGGATTCGTCAAAATGTGCCAGTGGAAACAATTGAGATGGATGCAGACGAAGCCATGAAATCAGATGCAACTGCGCTTTTTGAAGAAAAATACGGTGACACTGTCAGGGTGGTAAGTCTTGCTGATTTTTCAAAGGAGCTGTGCGGAGGTACGCACACCAAACGAACCGGCGATATTGGCCTGTTCAAAATAACCGCTGAATCAAGCATTGCCTCTGGTGTCAGAAGAATTGAAGCCCTGGCAGGAGCAAATGCACTTAAATATATGCAGAACTCAGATTCAATATTAAACAGTGCTGCCAATCTATTGCGGGATAAACCGGATGCGCTTGCAATGCGTGTTGAAAAGCTCCTGTCTGATTTTAAGGGGCTGGAAAAGGAAATCGAATCCTTAAAAGCAAAAATCGCAGCCAAGTCTGTTGATGATATTACTGATGATATTAAAGAAATAAATAACGTAAAGGTCATAGCCAAAAAAGTTCAGGTAGACAATCCATCTGCAATGCGGGATCTGGCAGACAAGTTCAAGGAAAAGATCAAGTCTGGAATTATAGTACTCGGCGCAGAGCATAATGGAAAAGTCCTGCTGACGGCTATAGTAACAAAGGATCTCACCAGTCAATTCAAGGCAGGCGACATAGTAAAAGCTGCTGCAAAGGAAGTTGGCGGCGGTGGAGGCGGAAGACCAGACATGGCACAGGCTGGCGGCTCAAAGCCCGAAAACCTGGACAAGGCCCTTGATAAGGTTTTTGAAATAGTGGGACTCACAGCGCAGGAAGTATAATAACCAGATCAAACACGGCCTTTTAAACGGCCTGGAATATCCATGCGTTCATGAAGAATACGAACGATCTGGATTTCATTATTATACTGGCGAAAAAAAACAAGGTGTTTTCCGACTCTGTATTTACTGTAACCTTTACGTATATTATTGGCTGGTATTCCGCAATTTGGATCTTTTGCAATTAAATGAAAAGCATCATCCATTAACTTGATGTAAATGCGTTGCTGGGCATTACCCCAGTTTTTTTGTGTATATAGTGCTATGGATTTTAAATCATTTTTTGCTTTAACCGTTAAAGCGAATTGCATTATTTAAGCGTCCAATTCCTGCAAAAAGGAATCAAGGTGATAGTCAGCCCTTCCGCTTTCTTCTCCTTCAATTAAGGCACGGTTTAGTAAGGCGACCTTTGCTTCATGCTCTTCCAAAAGCCGGAGTCCTGCACGTATTGTCTCACTTGCAGAGCCATATCGCCCAGCATTGACCTGTGTTGCAATAAAATCATCAAAATGGTTTCCCAGGGAAACGCTTGTGTTTTTTGGCATATTATAACCTCATAATTTTACATTTTAAAACAACTCGTTTATTTAGTTTTTTATTTAATGACAATGCCCATTAAGCATGATAGTAAAACATGTTAAAATATCTGAAGGAAAAAGACTGTTTTCAACCAGCTACTATTAAAATATAATATATCTTGGTATTTATTGCAAGTGAAAAAAGAAACGACAAAAGACAATAATATAAAAAACAGCATTCAATGCATCAGTGCTAAAGATGAACACATCCCAGGTATTCTGGCTGTCTTCAAAGAAGTTGGACTCGGTAGTGATTTAAACGAAGAAGTGCTAAGAAAAATGAGAGAAATCAGCAATGATTTGATGATTGTTGCTTTAAAGGATAATCAAGTAACAGGTGTTATAATATCAAGCTTCAACGGTGTTAGCGTCTGGACAAGCCATGTAGCAGTTTTACCAGAGTATCAAAAAACCGGCATTGCATCACATTTGCAGAATATATTAGAGAAACATGCCAGTGAACTTGGTACTCGGAGAATTATAATCGATTCCTGGATTGACGGTGCTCCTTTTTATCGTAAAAGGGGCTATCGTTTGCCAGGCAGCATCTTTATGCTCAAGGATTTGAAAGTAAATAAATCTTGATTTTTATTAAATACTGGCCATTGATCTGTTATTTCGACCAATAAACTGCCATGGGCAGGCCATTTTTTTAGTTTTTTTCTGCCCACAACAAAATATGATAGAATTGTAAGTATTAAAGGTCTCTTTCATATAAATGCTATATAAATATCGCACACAGGCATCATGACTGCATATTTCATACGAAGACTGCTTTTAATTGTTCCGACTTTTATCGGGATCACAATACTGGTATTTATAATAACCCGTTTTGTGCCTGGTGGCCCTATTGAGCGTATGATTGCCGAGGCACAGATGATGAAGGCGCAGTCCGGGATTTCTTCAGGTGTCCAGTCTCAGCCACTTTCCGAGGATCAGCTCAAAACTCTAAAAAAATACTACGGTTTTGACAAGCCAGTTCCACAGGCATATTTTGAATGGCTGTGGAAGGTACTTAAATTTGATTTGGGAACCTCCACCAGGTATTATGACCCGGTTTGGGATATGATAAAGGAGAGGCTTCCCATCTCCATTTACTTTGGGGTGCTGTCCATGATTGCAATGTACTCAATCTGCATTCCCCTTGGTATTGCAAAGGCTGTCAAGCACAACACTGGATTTGACAATGTATCCTCCATACTGGTTTTTATAGGCTACGCAATACCCGGCTGGGTTGTGGGGGTGTTGTTTTTGATGCTGTTTGCTTCCAGGTGGGAGATTTTTCCCCTGGGCGGGATGATGGGTGATGAATTCGAGGATTTTACCCTTCTGGAGCAGGCATTTGATATTGTCTGGCACACTGCCCTGCCCTTGCTTGCGTATGTATTAAGCTCCTTTGCAGTTATGACATTTCTGATGAAAAATACACTCATGGACAACCTGTCCTCAGACTACGTAAGAACCGCAATCGCCAAGGGCCTGCCCTTTAAAAAAGCTGTTTTTCGGCATGCCATGCGCAACAGTCTCATCCCTATCGCAACCACTTTTGGTAACAATATTTCCTTGATACTTACTGGCTCTTTTCTAATCGAAAAGGTCTTTAATATAAACGGCATGGGGCTTTTAGGCTTTGAGTCGATAGTGGAACGGGATTACCCGGTTGTCATGGGCATCCTGGTAATATCGTCTCTTCTATTCATGGCTGGCAATATACTCTCGGATATCTGCGTTGCCCTGGTTGACCCCAGAGTCCGTTTTGAGTAGAGTTTGTTTTGAGTGATAATCTATTTATATTATGATAAATAATATGTATTATGATTATTTAAAAAAACTTAACCAAAAACATATAAAAAATCAGTAGTGTCCCGTTAAAAATCGAATAATTTCAATTGGATTTGGGCACT
>JAOZSB010000207.1 GCA_029939895.1 Desulfobacterales bacterium | reverse complement strand
GTATTTTATATTTATTTTGAGTGTGACACAAATATAAGTTGACAAGGATAAACAAGTGTGTTTAATAATAAAAGTTTAAAGGCATAATAACTAAGATATAATAGCTATGGAAAATTTAATTATCAAAAAATTCGGATTTTATTATTGCACCTACGGTGGAGACCGTCCGCTCATGGTAAGCTGATATTTCTTAATCTGGGGAAGAAAAATCAAAGCCGTGGGCGACAAAGCCTCCGGCTTTTTTATGTTTTTGACTTAAAAAATATTTACAGCAACTTGAATCACCTTCAATCATTTTAATAGCGAAGGGTTCAACCGGATTAAAGTAAAGAGTAGTTTCTGGTTAACGACTCACCCTGTACATATAGTGGGCCTGCCCGTCATTAAGGGCTTTTATTATGGCCTGAAAATTGTTAACCTCGTGGACATCAATATCTTTTTTTGGTAGATTATAACTTTTGCATTTTGATCGTCAACTTAATTAAAAAACAATATTTTGAAACTGATTCACTTAAAAACAATATAATAAAAGGTAGAACCGATGAAGCCAACATTCGATCTGAATATCGAAGGTTTTGAACCGCTGATAACCCCGGGAGCACTAAAGACTGAGGTTTCCATAAGCGATAAAGCTGCAAATACCGTCTATCTGGGCAGAGAGACGATAAAGAGCATTCTTAAAAAAAAAGATACGCGCATGCTCGTTATAACCGGCCCATGCAGCATCCACGATGAAAAGGCTGCGATAGATTACGCTAAAAGGCTTAAGAGTATTCAAGAAAAAGTCAGCGACTCCATCTTTCTCGTCATGCGTGTATATTTTGAAAAACCACGCACCACAACCGGATGGAAGGGCCTAATTAATGACCCGAACCTAAACTACTCTTACGACATCAGCGAAGGACTTAAGCGGGCCAGAATCCTGCTCCATGAAATTTGTGAGATTGGCGTTCCCACAGCCACGGAAATACTCGATCCGATCACGCCCCAGTACATAGCAGGGCTGGTATGCTGGGCCGCCATAGGCGCAAGGACTACTGAATCCCAGACCCACAGGGAAATGGCAAGCGGGCTTTCCATGCCGGTCGGCTTCAAGAATGGCACAGACGGCAGCCTGACACCGGCAATAAACGCCATGATAGCTGCGCGGGCAAAGCAATCCTTTCTTGGCATTGATCACGAAGGAAAAACCTGCATAGTAAAAACAACGGGTAATCCTTTTGTCCATATGGTTCTCCGGGGCGGGACAAGGCCAAACTACGATTCCGTCAGTATTGACGAAACAATTTCAAAGCTTGCAGAAAAAAATCTGCCAGAAGGCATTATTATCGACTGCTCCCACGATAACTCACGAAAAAAATATACCGGCCAGAAAACTGCCTGGGACAACTGCATAAGCCAGCGCACGGCAGGAAATAATTCCATTGTCGGCCTTATGCTTGAAAGTAATATCTTTGAGTCCAGTCAAAAACTTGTTGATGATATTGAGAGCCTTAAATACGGAGTTTCTATAACCGACGAATGCATATCCTGGGAAACCACAGAAGGACTACTGCTTTCGGCACATGAAAAACTTGATGCAGCAAAATAAAACCTTTTGTGATTTATGATTTTTTTTAAAAAAAATCAGCAACCAGAAATAAATATCTGAGTTTATAAATCCAAAACAAAAAACAACTTTTTCCAGGAATTTTTTGCTTATTTCTAATCCAGATCACATGGATAAACTAAGTAAAAAGTTTCTTTGTTACATTTAAGTTTACTAGGAGTAAAAATGCCAAAGACAATTGATGATTACCGGAAAACGATTGATGAACTTGACGAGAAGATAGTCGGGCTTTTAAATTTAAGGCTTACAGCAGCACGGGAAATAGGCAAAATAAAAGCAGATCAAAATGAACCGGTACTTGATAACTCCAGGGAAACAAAACTCATGCAGCGTCTGGACAGCCTTAACACGGGCCCGCTCACTGCAAACTCCCTCAAATGCATATATGCTGACATCATTACTGCTTCACGAGAAATTCAAAAACCCCAGCGAGTGGCGTTCCTTGGGCCGGAAGCAACACATACCCACATAGCATCCATGACCCACTTCGGCAGAAGTGCAAAATTTGTAGACCAGAGCGGAATTGAAAATATATTCAGAGAAGTAGAAAAGGGAGCCTGTGAGTTTGGAGTAGTACCTGTGGAAAACTCCATTGAAGGTACGGTAAACCACACCCTTGATCTTTTTGTTGAGACCGAGCTGACCATTGGTGCAGAGATTTACAAAAACATTTCCCATGATCTGCTTTTCAGTAAGGATGTTGATATAAGATCCGGGGAGATTAAAACAATTTATTCCCATCCCCATGCCTTTGCCCAGTGCAGAAACTGGCTCAGGGATAACTTGCCGGACGTTACAACAATTGACTGCCCCAGCACAGCGCTTGCCGCAAGAAAAGCATCCCAGGAACAGGGAACCGCAGCGATTGCCAGCCCGGAGGCGGCCCGCACCTATGACTTGCAGATAGTAGCTGCCAAGATCGAAGATCAGCCCCGGAACATGACAAGGTTCCTGGTGATCGGCAAGGAAAAACCAGCCGCAACGGGCCACGACCGGACATCACTGCTTTTTGTTACCGCCCATATGCCGGGTGCATTGCACAAAGTATTGCAGCCCCTTGCTGAGCTTGGTATTAATATGGTCAAGCTCGAATCACGCCCATCAAGGCGCGAGAATTGGAACTACTGCTTTTTTGTTGATCTTGAAGGGCATATAAAAGACGAAAAAATACAAGGTGCTGTAGAAAAGATGAAAAAACATTGCATGTTTCTCAAGTGCTTTGGCTCGTACCCCAGATCAAGCGGGGAGTGCTAATGATTAACGCAAGGACATCCCTGTTTTGCGTACTTGGTGACCCGGTGGAACACAGCATGAGTCCGGTGATGCATAATGCTGCTTTTGCCCAGGTTGGTTTTAATGGGGTGTACGTTGCCTTTCGTGTCAAGGGCGATGATATTAAAGGGGCAGTACAGGGCATACGCACCCTGGGCATTTGCGGAGCAAGCGTTACTATTCCCCATAAAGTCTCTGTAATGGAGCACCTTGATGTAATTGATCCCCTTGCAGAAAAAATTGGTGCTGTTAACACCATCGTAAACCAGAATGGTACATTGACCGGCTACAATTCTGACTGTATCGGAGCCATGCAGGCAATCAGCGAAAAAACCTCAATTTCCCAAAAACGGGTTGCAATAATTGGCGCAGGCGGTGCAGCCAGGGGTGCTGGTTTTGGAGTAATAGAAGAAGGTGGAACTCCGGTTATCGTCAACCGCTCTGAAAAAAAGGGCCGCGCCCTTGCAAATGATCTGTGCGGGGAATTTCTGCCACTTGACGAACTTGGCGGGGCACAATTTGATATTATTATAAATGCCACTCCCCTCGGGATGTCTCCCAATGTGGACAGTTCACCTGTGGATTCAGGTATTATTAGTAAAGATACCGTAATAATGGATATGGTTTATAATCCATTGGAAACTAAATTCATTCGTGATGCATCAAAGGCAGGATGCACCACAATTACCGGGCTTAATATGTTCATATTCCAGGCTGCATTTCAATTTGGAAAATGGACAAATAAAAAACCTCCAATTGATTTGATGAAAAAGGTTGTAATTACAGCCTTAAAGGTATAGTAAACAGTTTCATAAAAAATTAGAGATAGTGAGCTTTTTGTTATTTATAATTACCACTGAGAAAAACTGATAAAAGCTTTGATGTTAATATTAAGGTAAATTTAAGTATATTAGGACTTTAACATGGAAAAAGTAATACAACACCGTGACATTAATGAGTGCGCAGTTGAACTACCCGGCTCAAAAAGTTATACACACAGGCTTCTTATTGCAACGGCCCTGTCCGATGGTCTCTGTCACCTGAAAAACCCTCTTAAGAGCGAAGACACTGCCTATACAAAGGCTGCGCTTTCTGCGATGGGAATAGTTATTGAAGAAATTGAAAACGATCTAATTATATATGGAAAAGGTGGGGATTTCAACCCATACGACACCCCGATTTATCTCGGCAACTCAGGAACATCCATGCGCCTGCTTACAAGTGTAGGTGTTCTTGGCAAGGGCAGATATATATTCACTGGAACCCAGAGATTGCAGCAACGCCCCATAATCAACCTTATAGAAGGTCTGCGCCAGATTGAAGCAGAGGCAATATGCGTAAACAACTGCCCCCCCATAGAAGTCACTGGCGGCACGGTTAAAGGCGGCAGAATGTATCTCAGATGCGGTGTGAGCAGCCAGTTCCTGTCATCTGTACTTCTGATAGCACCGTACCTCATCGAAGGGCTGGAAATATATGTCGTGGAAGGCCCGGTATCAAAGCCCTATGTTGATATAACCGTTGAAGTTATGGAAAAAATGGGAATACATGTGGAGCGTGATGGTTACAACTATTTCAAGATATTGCCGGGCTGGAAATACCGCTCCGGCCTGTACGATGTTGAGCCTGATGCTTCCCAGGCATCATATTTCTGGGCTGCTGCTGCCATAACTGGCGGTACGGTCAAGGCAACCGGTCTGAAAAAAAATTCAAACCAGGGTGACATAAAATTTGCTGATGTTCTCCAGAAAATGGGGTGCAGAGTAGAAGAAAACCACAGTGGAATAGAAGTAACTGGTGGCAATTTAAAGGGCATAACAGTTGATATGGCCAACATGCCCGACGTGGTTCCGACACTTGCTGTTGTTGCTGCATTTGCAAAGGGTGACACTGTCGTTACTGGCGTGTCTCACTTAAAGGAAAAAGAGAGCAACCGCCTGATGGCTCCTGTTAATGAATTGAGAAAAATGGGGATTGCTGCTGAATTTTCCGGGGACACACTCAAAGTAACTGGTGGAAGTCCAAAGGGTGCTGACATTAAGACCTACGATGACCATAGAATGGCAATGAGCTTTGCAGTTGCTGGTCTTCGCACACAGGGTGTCAACATTCTTGACGCTGAGTGTGTTAATAAATCCTTTCCAAATTTTTGGGAAGTATTTGAAAAACTCTGTTAGTTTTTGTTGTAAAAAAGTATACAATAAAGAACTGATTTTTTTTACAAGTAAGAATTAAACGGCAGTAACGGGTTACAATAACTGGTTGCAGGATGCTGCTCCCTGTCACGCAGTTTTTTATACACTTTCAGGATTTATTAATGAACATCTATCTGATTGGTTACAGATGCACGGGCAAAACCAGCGTGGGCATGGCACTTGCGCGAACTCTGTCAATGCCCTTTGTGGATACTGACGAAGTAATTGTCGAAAAAGCAGGAAAATCCGTGGCAGATATTGTTGCGGAATCAGGGTGGGATCACTTCAGGAGCCTGGAGGAACAGGCTGTTAAAGAAATCGCATCCCTTTCTGGACATATTGTTGCACCTGGCGGAGGCGCTGTCCTGTTTGCTGCAAACCAGGAAGCCATGAAAAAAAGCGGTCGCATTGTATGGCTGGTTGCCAGTGTGGAAGCAATAAAAGATCGTATGGAAAAAGATCCCGCAACCCTGGGAAACCGCCCCTCACTGACATCCCAGGGGCTTTATGAAGAAATCGAGTCTGTGCTGAAACAAAGAACCCCGTTATATAATGATGCCGCTGATATCACCCTTGATACTGAAACTAAAAATGTTGAAGAAATCTGCTTGGAAATAAAGAAAAGTTTTTTTCCAGATTCACATTGAAAAATTATTTTCAATTTGGTAGCGTCTTCAAAATTTGTTTCTTCAATGACATGATAATTGTTCATTTTTACTCTTTAATTTAGGTTATAAAAAATGCCTGGTAGCAGCTTTGGAAAAATTTTTAAAATCACAACCTGGGGCGAGTCCCACGGCAAGGGACTTGGCGTGGTGATTGACGGTTGCCCTCCCCTCATCCCGCTTGATGAAGACACAGTTCAAAAAATGCTCGACAGAAGAAAACCTGGAAGCTCCTCTGCAAGCACAAACAGGAAGGAACCAGACAGGGGAATAATCATGTCCGGGGTGTTTGAAGGCATGACCACCGGAACCCCAATCATGATTATGATAAATAACAAGGACGCAAAATCAAGCGCGTACTACACACTTGCCGACATATACCGCCCGGGGCATGGGGACTTTTCCTATGATAAAAAATACGGCATACGTGACCATCGGGGCGGTGGCAGAGCATCCGGCAGAGAGACAGCAGCACGTGTTGCAGCCGGAGCAGTTGCAAATGAAATTCTCAAAAAAGCCGGGGTTTCCGTGATTTCATACACACTGGAGCTTGGCGGTATCCGGGCAGAAAAATTTGATACAGGATCCATACCCGAAACCATATTGCAAAACCCTTTCCTATGCCCTGACATGGACGCAGCAGCGCAGATGCAGGCAAGGGTGGAAGAAGTAAAAAAAGCAGGTGACTCCATTGGCGGCATTGTCGAGGTAAAGGTTACGGGAGTGCCGGCCGGCCTGGGTGAACCGGTTTTTGACAAGCTTGATGCAGACCTTGCAAAAGCACTCATGGGAATAGGTGCTGTAAAAGGAGTCGAAGTAGGAACAGGGTTTGAAGCCGCAAGAACAACCGGCTCGCAAAACAATGATCCGATTACTCCAACGGGATTTGCCACAAACAACTCAGGGGGCATACTCGCTGGAATATCCAATGGAGATGACATAGTTGTTAGGGCGGCAGTTAAGCCGATACCCTCAATTTCCATTGAGCAGAACACAATAGATAAATCTTCAACCCCCACAAAACTTTCCGTGCAGGGCCGCCACGATGTGGCTGCAATTCCAAGGGTCAATGTTGTCTGCGAAGCAATGGTCAGCCTTGTACTTGCGGATCACCTGCTTAGACAGAAGGCTGTCCAATGGACAAAGTAAAAATCGGCATAATTGGCGGAACAGGCGGAATGGGCAAGTGGTTTGAGGATTTTTTCACCTCATGTGATGCGCATGTTACAATATCAGGAAGAAAAACAGGGCCATCCTTTGAAGAACTTGCAAAGGCTTCTGACATCCTGATTTTAAGCGTTCCCATGGGTGCTGCAATTGATTTGGCAAAAAGCCTCGGCCCGCTCATGTCTAAAAATCAACTCCTGACCGATTTCTGCTCCATGAAAGAAGACATATGTATTGCCATGGCAGAAAGCGGCGCGCCATTATCGCTGGGGCTTCATCCACTTTTCGGGCCGCAAACCGCCTCTATTAAAGGGATGAATATAATTTTCTGCGAGGACGCTCAATCAAAGGACACATCCCCCTGGGCAAACGCCCTTGAAAAAATGTTCGTGGATCATGGGGCAATAATAACGAGGATGGATCCGGTTGAACATGACAAAAAAATGGCTCTGGTTCAGGGCCTGAACCACTTTATGACCATCTGCCTTGCAGGTGCAATGAAAAAACTGGACATCAAACCAGAGGATGCTGCCATATTTTCAACACCAATTTTCAGGCTGAAACTTGACATTGTGGGTCGTTTGTTTGCACAGGACACAAGCCTTTACGCAGACTTGATAAAAAAGAACCGCCATGTACCCGAAGTGCTTGATACCTTCAAGCAAGCCATGTTTGATGCATCCAGCGCATTTACAGGATCAGACGATGATGCAGCCGGAGTTTACCTGGATGAACTAAACGATTTTTTTGATAAATTTTCAGAACAGGGATTAACTGAAAGCAGCAAGGTGCTTGATTTTCTTTATACCTGATGAGCCAGTTGCAAAACATCCCATTGGCTTGAAGTTGACACTTGATAATAAAAATGAATACTCTCAAAATATAAACGATGTTCCAGACACTGTAGCTGAATTTTGAGGCACAACCG
>JAOZSB010000206.1 GCA_029939895.1 Desulfobacterales bacterium | reverse complement strand
CTTAATGATTATAATTCACTCTTAAGAAAGTGTCCACTTTTTCTATACCAGACCAGTTTAACTCCTAGGCTGGGCTAATAATAACAATTATGAATGATGCCCTTTATGGCTGTAAGTTTGGTAATCCCAAAATTTCCCGTAACACAGCGAAGCCCAGCAATGCCAGCCATACAAATGTATTCCATCCCAATTGCTGGGCTTCCTTGCAAATTCTTCCCTTGAACATGCCCCCTGGTAACATACCCGCCATGACACAAGAGAATATATCGATCAGCCCAGCCTACGATTGATCCCATGCGGCACACCATTTATTCGCCTGTACAATTATCAAACTGCTCTCCACGTCCCCACTTCTCTTGGTAAATGCCCATTTCAACATACTTATGAAAACTTGAATAGGGCCACTCAATTGTATTTTTCACCAGACCATGCTTGACTGGATTATAATGGATATAATCTATATGACGATGAAAATCATTTTCATCTCTGATAACATGCTCCCAAAAGCGGCGTTGCCATATCCCGCGCTCTCTTTTTTTCAAACGGCTTGCTGATACTTGTTCATCTTTTTTTATACAACGAGAGAACCTGCCTTTTATTAGACTCCAGCGTGTTGAAAAATCACTGTCCCTGGAAGGTAGCGTCCATATGCAATGTAAATGCTCTGGCAGGATAACAATAGCTTCAATATTAAACGGTCTACGAGTATTAACACTGGAAAAAGCTGAGCGTAATGATTCAATATTTTCAGTTAAGACTGGATTGTTTTGCCTCACAGCCAAATTTACTGTAAAAAACCAGGTTGCACCTGGAATATATGCACGTTTATATTGTGCCATAGGTTCTTTAGCCTTTATATTTTGCGGGTTGGCAACACACCGTAGGCTGGGCTGATATTAACAATTATGAATGATGCCTGTTATGGCAGTAAGTTTGATAATTTCAAAAAATTTCCTATAACACAGCGAAGCCCAGCAATACCTGCAATACAAATGTGTTCCATCTCAATTGCTGGGCTTCTTTGCAAATTCTTCCCTTGAACATGCCCCCTGATAACATACCCGCCATGACACAAGAGGATATAACGATCAGCCCAGCCTACGGTCTACGATCAGCGTTCCTGAAATCTGGATTTTCTTCCCTCCATGTATTCCAGGTTTGAGCACCTTGACACAGAATTTCCCGATGCACAGGGTTTGCCATTAGAGTTTCTCCAGCTTTTAATTCAAAGATATTTGGACAAAAAAACAGCATAACAAATCATGTTATTCACCACAAGAATATATACATAAATAATTAAAAATTCATGAACGACCTGTATTTTTTCGTGATTTGTAATTCAGGATTGTTGATTACCCTGGCTTATACAACGCCTGAGAAAACCTCATTTTTTCCACACTCAACCTTAGCAGCAATCGTTATTTTACAGTGGTATAACCTTATTACCTTATTCGAAAAAAGTTGCACTTGTTACTTGATAACCTGATTTTCGAATAATAAGCCCTGTTGTTGCAATTTTGAAAAATATTATATTTGTGGATGACTTCTATATCTATGGTTTTGCGCAATGCTACCCGGCTCCCCTATAATCCCCTTGACCTTACAGGGATGTTTGGTTAAAATAGGTTTTCTAAATTACATTTATGGTTTTTTTTAGTAAATTAATCATGCAACAGGACTTGATAATCACATGGCTAAAAACTCTACCAATCCTTTTTTAGCAAAAAATGTCTGCAAGCCCCTTGTCAAGGACGGCCTGATAAGCCAGGATAATGCAAAGTTCTTTATTAAAAATGAGGCATCGCTCATTGCAAAATTTGAAAAAAAGCATGAGAAAAAGGACAATCTTTCCCTTACCGCCCGCATATATTCGCCAACCACGATAATAGACATAATTGCTTCCCGCAATCTGCCCCGGATCGACAGCAGGCCGGGTTATATTGATGAAGAAGCAATTTACCAGTCCCTTGCCAGAGCGTGGGGATTTGAGTATAAAAAGGTTGATCCGCTCAAGCTTGATCTTAATGTAGCAACTTCTACCATACCATTTTCCTTTGCCATGAAGTATTTAATTCTACCGATTTCCGTACAGGACGGGGTGCTTACGGTTACTACTTCAAATCCATTTAATCTCGAAGCATTAGATGATGTGTCAAGGGCAGGAAACATCCGGGTTAACACCGTTGTCAGCGCAAAAAAAGACATAAAAAAGCTGATAAATGAGTTCTTTGGTTTTAAGAAGTCGATTGCTGCTGCCGAGAATCAGTTTGCCGGGCCGGGCCTTGACCTGGGCAACCTTGAGCAGTATGTGAAGCTAAGAGCAGAGGACGAGCTGCCCCAGAATGATCAGCATATTGTAAATGCTGTCAGCCACATCTTTTCCAGCGCATTTGACCAACGTGCCTCGGACGTGCATATAGAGCCAAAAAGGGAAGAAACCCTTGTTCGGATGCGCATAGACGGGGTTCTGCACACGGTCTACAAGCTTCCAAAGTCGGTTCATAACGCCATTGTCAGCAGGATCAAGGCATTGTCCCGCCTGGACATGGCGGAAAAACGCAGGCCACAGGACGGCAGGATAAAGACCGATAAGGCTGGCGTTGAGGTTGAGATACGGATATCAACCATCCCCGTTGCCTTTGGTGAAAAAATCGTCATGCGGGTCATGGACCCGGAGATTCTGTTTCAGGATCTGGAAAAACTCGGATTTACAAAACCAGATTTTGAGCGGTATGAGACATTCGTAAAAAGGCCCCACGGAGTTATTCTCGTGACCGGACCCACTGGAAGCGGAAAATCAACCACTCTCTATTCAAGCCTGCGCTCACTCTACACCCCGGAACTAAATATTACCACCGTTGAAGACCCAATAGAAATGGTTCACGAAGACTTTAACCAGATTGCAGTCAATCCAACGGTTGGAATCACATTTGCAAACGTCCTTAGAAATATTCTGCGCCAGGACCCGGACATTATAATGATAGGTGAGATGCGTGATCTGGAAACTGCGCACAATGCTATCCAGGCTGCATTAACGGGGCATCTGGTGCTTTCCACCCTGCACACAAACGATGCGCCCTCTGCCATTACCCGTCTTCTCGACCTTGGGATTCCACCATTTTTAATGCAGGCAACACTGGTGGGCATCCTTGGCCAACGGCTTGTAAGAAAAATCTGCGAGTACTGCCGGGAACCCTTTGAAATCAAAGCAACAGAACTCACACGCATGGGCCTGGAAACCGATAAAAAAGGTAATGTCACTCTGCATCGGGGCAAGGGCTGTCTCAAGTGCAGAGGAACCGGTCACCTCGGCAGAATCGCCGCCTTTGAGGTTATGCCCTACTCTGAAACAATAAAAAAACTGACTACTGCACAGGCTGACATTCAGGAGATTAGGAAAACAGCCATAAACGAAGGGATGACAACCCTAAGAGAAAATGCAATTCTGGCCATGCTCCAGGGAGCCACCACCCACCACGAAGTCGCACGGGTGACGTGGGCCAGTGATTAGATAACTTGGATAATATAAAATGCCTCCCCCTGATAACCCCATAGAACTGCAAAAACGCCTGGATCATGCAACCAGGGAAAAGGATAACCTCCGCAATATTATTGAGGAGATACAGGACGGGTTCGTAGAAGTTGACCTTGAGGGAAACATTGTGCGCTTTAACAAGGCGTTCTGCGACATAATCGGCTATTCACATGATGAAGTAAAAGGGCTTTCATACAAGGAATACCTCGACGAAGGCACTGCTGCAAATGTCTTTAATATTTTTTACAAGATATATCACGCTGAGTTTCCAAACAAATCCTTTGAATATGAAATCATCCGAAAAGACGGAACCAGGCGTAATGTGGAAACCTCCATTGCCCTTAGAAAAAATGCAGAAGAAGAGCCAATCGGCTTTAGCTGCATTATCCGTGATGTAACCCTGCGAAGAAAAATCGAGCGTGAACTTGTACGGCAGCGGAGCCGGCTGGAAGCAATTTTTCGGAGCGTAGAAGATGCCATCATCACCGTTGATACACAGCGCACCGTGACAGAAGCAAACGATGCAGCTTTCAGGATTTGCAGTATTACCCAGGATAAGATCATGGGCAGGCCATTTTCTGACAACCTTGAGACTTGCAGCCAGTCATGCCAGGACATCCTGGATGAAACCATAACCCAAAAAAAACATATCCGGGATCACCAGATACAGTGCAACCACTCCAATCGCCCGCATCAGCGGGTCAGCCTGTCATGCTCACCCCTTGAGGGCGAGTCCGGCGCATTCCTTGGGGCGGTTCTTGTAATCCGGGATATTACAAGGCTTGCCGACCTTGAACGGGAACTCAAAAGCAGGCACACCTTCCACAGCATCGTTGGAAGAAGTAGAAAAATGCAACAGATATTCCGGCTGATAGAAGATGTTTCCGACTTTGAAACAACTGTCCTCATCACCGGCGAATCCGGCACTGGCAAGGAACTTGCCGCAAGAGCAGTACACTACACCGGCAGAAGAACTTTCAAACCCTTTGTTACGGTTAACTGCTCCGCCCTTGCAGAATCTCTTCTGGAAAGCGAACTCTTCGGGCATGTCAAGGGCGCATTTACAGGGGCTGTACGAGACCATGTCGGTCGATTCCAGTCTGCTGACAAGGGGACAATACTCCTTGATGAAATCGGCGATATTTCCGCTAATATTCAGCTCAAGCTCCTGAGGGTGTTGCAGGAAAAGGAATTTGAAAGAGTCGGCGATTCAAAGCCCATAAGTGTTGATGTCCGGGTAATCGCAAGCACAAACCGGGATCTCAAGGAAAGGGTGCAGGCCGGGGCGTTCAGGGAAGATCTTTACTACCGCCTGAAGGTTGTTGAAGTACTCATACCCCCCTGAGGGAACGGGTTGAGGATATTCCTTTTCTTATTGACCATTTTGTAAGCAAATTTGAAAAAAACTTTGAGAAGAAAATCCCCCCCCTTACTGAAGAAGTAATAAATGCTTTTATGAAATACCCCTGGCCCGGTAATATAAGGGAGCTTGAACACAGCATCGAACGTGCATCACTGCTATGCAAGGGCGATTTTGTGACCATGAAAGATATTCCCGCAGAAGTCATCGAGGCCCTGCAGGGCAAGCTGAAAGCTGGCCCAATGCCCATGACAGATGAGCCAGAGCAGATAGCAGTCGCCCTTGCAAAGACTGGCGGCAATAAAGCCAAGGCAGCAAGGCTCCTGGGCATCAGCAGAAAAACCCTGTACCGCAAACTCGAAAAATACGAACTTGCGCCACAGGTCACTGGAAATCAACAGTCAGAAACCTGAAAAAAATTATTGGAGACTTTTTGCTAATTTTATCGCCAGCCTTTGGGATAAACCAGACAAAATGCTTCATTGCCAGTTTTAAAATTTTGGGGAGTTTGTTATGAAAAGATATTTTATTCTTCTTTTTACTACACTTGTGTTATTTAATTTTTTTGCAAGTCCGCTGTTTGGAGAAGAAAATAAAAAAACAATTGTTTTTTTCAGCCCGGCACTTAAAACCGATGTGTGGTGGACAACTGCCAGCAAAGTTATGAAAGCAGCATGCAATGATCTGGGATATGAATTGACTACCTATTGGGCAGATAGAAATCAGTACAACATGGTTAACCACTTGAGGCAGGTGTTGACGCAGCAGAAGAAACCCGATGCAGTGGTGTTTCAAAGCCATAAAATGAACGGCGGCCCAATGGTGCGTCTTGCCAATGATGCAAAGGTTCCGGCATTTGTTTTTAATGCCGGCCTTACCAACGACCTCGGACGGCGTGAAAAATACGGGCAGCCCCGTGAAAAACTCAAATACTGGATCGGTCAAATGCTTCCCAATGACGAAAAGGCAGGGTACGATATAGCTAAAACCCTGATCCAAATAGCCCGTGAAAAAGGACTTACCGATAATGCAGGTAAAATTCACATGATCGGCATTTCCGGCTCAATGTCTGACTACGCCAGCATTGAACGAAAAAAGGGGCTGATAAAGGCAGTAAAAGAAGAAAAAGATTGCATACTCAGCCATGTGGTTTCTGCAACCTGGGAGCGTGAAAGGGCAAAGTCATTATTACTTGGACTGAAAAAACGATTTCCGGAAAGCCAGGTTATCTGGGCAGCCAACGACCCAATGGCTCTTGGCGCAATTGACGGGATGAAGGAGCTGAACCTGATTCCAGGAAAAGATATGATCGCAGGCTCGGTTGACTGGATTCCAGAAGCACTTACAGCGATTAAAAAAGGGGAACTAGCTGTGTCCGCAGGCGGGCATTATATGGAGGCGGCATGGATTATAGTACTGCTTCATGACTATTTCAACGGGAAGGACTTTGCATCGGAAGCAATCAATTTCAGGTCAGACATGGCAATTTTGACGGAAAAAAACATTACTCCTTTTCTGAACAATTTCCAGTCCGTCAACTGGGAAAGCATCGATTTTACCAGGTTTACCAAAACAGATAATCCAGGGATGAAAAATTACGACTTTGCAATTGAAAAGGTGTTTCAAAAATAGACTCAACAGGAAGTAAAAAAACAGTAATTGCAGTTTTAATCATTTTGTCAACTACTGCTTACTGCTGATTTGCCGCCTGCTTGCTTATACTCCAAATTCCATAATAATGGTTGCCCCATTATCACTCTCAACCTCAAGCCTGCCGCACATTTGTTCAACAACAATTCCTTTAATCAACTTCATTCCCATTGTTAACGAATCCTCAATTATAAAGTCGTCAGGGATACCCTTTCCATTGTCTGAGATGCTGACTCGAACCCTGTTGGAATCTATTTTTTGCAATGTTATATCAACGTGTCCGGATTGCTGATCTACAAAGGCATGCTTGAAGATATTGGAAAACACTTCATTGAGCACCAACCCGAGGGGAATAGCCTTATTCAGCCTTAAAGATATATCTTCAACCATAAAAGTGCTTTCAACAGTTTTGGTTGAAAACAGGATGTCAACTTTCTCATACAGCTCGGTTATATATTCGGCAATGCGAATTTTTTTTAAATTTTCCTTGGCATATAATTGATTATGAACAAGCACCATTGCTTCAATTTTACTTTGCACATCCCGGCTGAACTCCAAAATTTGAGAGTTTTCATTTTTATAGCTTGCCATATGAATAAGGCTTAAAATGACTTGCAGATTGTTTTTTACTCTGTGGTGCAGTTCTTGAAGAAGTACTTCTTTTTCTCTTAATGATGCGCTGACAATTTTTTCTGCTTCCCTGCGTTCTTCAACCTGTTTTTCCAGCTCCTGGCATGCATTTTTAAGGGCTTTTTCAAGATCCCATTTTTGGGTCAGCGAAAGCGCAAGCTGTTTTATCTCATCCGGGTCAAAGGGCTTTTTTAAGTACAGCAGCTTTTCCGGTCTGCCCACCATCTTTACGATCTCTTCCCTGTCAATATCTGAGTATGCAGTTACCAGTACGATTTCAATATCCTGATCAATTTTACGAATCCGGCTGGCGGTCTCTGCTCCGTCCCAGCCCGGCGGCATTCGGACATCTATAAAAGCCAAAGTAAATGGACTTCCATTTTCCTTTGCTTCTCTTATTAGTTTTACTCCTTCCTGCCCCTGGGTTACAGTAGTCAACTCATAGGCATCTGTCTCGGAGGTCTTCTTCGCACTCTCGCCGAATACTACAGCTTCCAAAGCCGCAGATGCTGACTCAGCGGTATTCTTTGGGCATGAAAGTATCTGTATATATTCTTCCAGAATTTGCTTATCATCATCCATTACTATAATTTTCATTTATCAACTCCATCACAATATATCAGTAGTGTCCCGTTAAAAATCGAATAATTTCAATTGGATTTGGGCAC
>JAOZSB010000205.1 GCA_029939895.1 Desulfobacterales bacterium | reverse complement strand
TGTAGTATTATATAAACTTACAATTTAAACTTATACTTCAAACCCGTATTTATACCTGTACTTCAAATATGTTGTTGGAAAAATCCGTAACAAAAACCAAAAACCTGTCACCCTTTGGTACACGGTTAACCGACACTCCCATATCCTTACATTTTACCAGAAATTCATCCATATTGTCCACCTTTATACAAAGATGGGCCACTGGTTTTTCAGGATTAGCAACAGACCCATCTTCCGGGATCAGCACCTCAAACCTGCTGCTGGCATCTGTATAGTTAATAATTTCAAAGCTTGTCTTGATAAAAAAAATTTTCTCAGCAAGATCCTCATCCAGAAACTTCTTCTCACCCTTTTCCAGCCCCAGAATATCTTTGAAAAACAAGTCTGCTTTTTCCTCAGAATAACAAACAAGTCCGACATGTTGCAACATATTGGATTCCCTTCTTTGACTTATGAAATATTCTTAGTATAGCATTTACAGCATATACTTCAAATCTGATTTACTTTTTCGCAACACCCGCCCCGATATAATGAGTTACCGAGGGAAGGCATTTGCGTTGCCACCGTCAACCGCCAGGGCTGCGCCAGTGGTCGGCGTTAATTCGCTGGCAAAAAAGACTACAGCGTTGCCGACATGTTCTGCAAGCACCTGTGTCTTTAGCAGGCTGCGGTTGCAGTAATAGTCCTGAAGCCCCTGGGGATCAAGCCCCCTTGCCTTCATCCTGTCCGGCCCTACCACTTCCCACAGCTTGGAGCAAACTTTTTCATCGCCAAATACAGCATCAGGGTTAACCATGTTCACCCTCACCCCAAGTTCTGCAAGCTCAATGGCAGCAATCTTTGATATCTGGTGCGCCCCGGCCTTGGATGCACTGTATGCACCAAAGGCAGCACCTGGATCAAAGACATTTTTTGTACTTATTAATACAATATTTCCGCCTGTTCCCTGGCGTTTAAAAATCGGAATTGCAGCCTTTATAACCGTAAAGGTTCCCAGGAGATTAACCTTAATCACCTGCTCAAACTTCTCCTGATCCAGGTCCTCAATCCTTGCCACATGGGCAACACCTGCATTTGGGACGAGTATATCGAGTCCACCGAATTTTGCCAGCCCCCTTTCAAAGCCTGCTGTAACAGAGTCAAAATCTGTTACATCAAAAGCCACCCGTTCAATGGAAGTCTCTCCAAACTCTGCAACTAAAAGGTCTCTTGAATTATCAAGCGACGGCTCGTGGATGTCTGATATTATGACATTTGCTCCAGTCGCAAGAAGCGTTCTGGCTATTCCAAATCCTATGGCTCCGCCAACACCGGTGATTAAAGCGGTCTGGCCCGTCAAAGGACTGTCGGACTGGGTACTGCCTGATTTGGCACTCAGGGGACAACTCTTTTTCTTTAGCTGGCAGGTCCACGCCTCCATGGCAAAAACATCATCCTCGTCAATAGGGACGTATCCCCCAAGGGCTGCTGCCTGGAGCTTGCATCTCAAAGTATGAACACCTATGTCTGCGGCGATCTCAGCATCTTTTTGAGTTGTGCCCACCGTAATAAGACCAAGCCCCTTAATAAGGAACACCACAGGTGAAGCACCAAGGCACGCCCCGCCACTTGCACGACGAGCATAATAAAGCTCATACTCAGTCTCAAATTTCTTTATCGCCTTTTTCAGGCCCGCTATAAGCTCTTCTTCATCTTCCGGTACATCCTCTAAATACAGCATCATGTTTTTAGTACGTATGGCATGATCTGTGGTCAGAACCCCGGACTCGCAAAAAAAATCAGCATCTTCTGATACCGAAGCTTCAATGACCTCAGGATCGGTTCTCAATGCAACAGCCACCCTGGTTCCCAGGTCCCCGCCTGCGCCACCATCTTCTTCCTTATCAGCTTCAGGGTCCCCGTCAATAGCCGGCCTGCACACACCACGAATTATCTGGGCCACACGGATCAGGTTCGTTATATCCGGCTCCTGCTCAAGACTTTCCGGAGCATCTAATCCAGGTTCTTCAACCTTTGCAGGCGGGTCACCAGTTGAATCATCAGCAGTTAAACCATCTGGTTCTGCACCAACAGAGGTCAAAAAAATCGGCTTGGAACTGTCTACATTTGATTCATCAGATTCTGATAGTTCATCTGGTTCTGGCTTGATTGACTCTGAATCACTATCAGTATTTTTTTCCATCCTCGCCTTAATAAAATCCTCGGCCCTTGTCACATATTCGAACATAAGTCCGCAGGATTTTTCAGCGTCATCTGAAAACGTAAATACTCCATGGTTAAGAACCACAACCCCGTCAATGTCTTTATTATTAAACCATGCCTCATGAACTGCTTTTGCCAGCGGCAGTCCGGATTTGGCATGGGGAACAACAGCCATTTTATCGCCAAGCGCATCTTTAACAGCGTCCTCTCCTTCTTCGCTGTTAGTCAGCACCAGAATAGAGTCTGCGTGGGAATGAAATACAAATTTAAAGGGCAGGAATCCATGCAGCAGAGTCTCAACAGATGGATTTGGCGTGCTTGCACTGACCCTGCACCTGTTGACATAGTTCCCCATGTCTTCATCGGAAAGCTCGTCCAGCGCCATAAGCCGCTGCAAACCGCCATTGTCAAGCTGGCAGAACCCATCCGGCCCTATGTCAAAAAGATCCATGCCGCTGCCCTTGATATACAAAACCTCAAGAGGCTCGCCAAATATATCGGTCTCAAGAACCTTCATCGACGAGTTCCCGCCACCATGAAGAACAAGATCAGGCTCCCTGCCAATCAGCCGGGAAGTATAAATCAGCAGAGCCAGATCATCATCAATACCCGGAAACTCATTTTTCACAGAATCAAGCCCATCCAAATCAAAAAAATTCTTCATACTTTTACTCACTTCAAATTGTAAATCATTCAATTTTTTTTAGAGATTAAGCAATGGCAGCCGGCGATTGCGATTTTTCTACTTATCCTGATTAAAAACTTTCAAAGCACATCCACATACAACCTGCAACAAAGGCAATTAAAATGGACAACTGCAATCAAAAAAATTTATTTACTCTTTTCAGTTTCAAAAATTTCTCTGGCATCGGCAACCGAGGCATCATCATGAACAATAGCCCTAAGAGCCTTCATCATGGGAACCGGATATTGATGCTGCCAGATATTACGGCCAAGGTTAAGGCCGATGGCCCCTTTGCTCATACCGTCATGGACGAAATTAAAAGCATCGAGTTCTGTCTCACACTTTGGCCCGCCAGCCATCACAACAGGAACAGGGCAGCCATCTACGACCTTGTCAAAATCCTCACACCAATAGGTCTTAACAACCTTTGCGCCTATCTCTGCGGCTATGCGGCAGCACAACCCAAGATACCGTGCGTCACGTTTTTCAAGCTCCTTGCCCACAGCAGTAACTGCCATGACCGGGATTCCATATCTTTCACATTCATTGACCAGCTTGCCAAGGTTTGAAAGGGATTGAAACTCATAATCGCTCCCCACAAAAATCGACATCCCCACGGCCTGCACATTAAGCCGCAGACACTCCTCAATGGAAGTGGTGATGGTCTCGTTTTCAAGGGCTTGACCGATAACACTGGAACCGCCGGACACCCTGAGTATGATTGGCGGTGTGTTCCGGGTATCAATGCAGCTCCTCAAAACACCCCTTGTTACAAAAAGGGCATCTGCAAATTCAATCAAAGGTGCTATTGTCTCCCCTGGTTTTTCAAGCATCCTCGTTGGTCCCTGAAAATATCCATGATCAATAGGGAGGAACATACATTTGCCATCTCCCTTGATTATCTGCGCGAGCCTGTTTTTCATTCCCCAATCCATAATAAAATTTTCTCCTTTTAAACTCAAATTGTTAACCAAGCTTTGACCTTTGTTACCCCACAGGTACACCCGTGAAATATTTAAAAAGTCTCCCATATTTAAAATTTTTACGAAGCTTTGATTTTTGTTTATTTCAAAGGTTTGGTTTTAAAAATAAGCAAAAAGGCTTCAATAAATATCGTTATTTTTGATGATTTGTTTTTCAAAAATTTAACACTTGATCTAATCATAAAAAGCCCGGCCTGGTCAAGTGAAGATGTATATTTGATAAACTTCTGTGAAAAGTTTACATCTAATTTAAATTATGTTATAAATTCATTTAACAATAATCTTGAAATTTTTACACATAAGAAAATGTAATATGATGACAATCATATGGACATATTCCTTTTAAGTGCTCTGGCATCTATTTTAAAATTTTGGCTATCATTGTTTTTCCAAGTTGCTCCTCTTGAAATTACAAGGGACTATTGTTATGAAAAAAAATCTAAATCCAAAGACTCCTCTCCCTGGGCGCTTTTATGCCCTTGCTGCTACCCAGGCTTTTGCTTCTCTTAACCATGAACTAATAATCAGGTTTGCTGAATTATTCATTATTGCCGGATGGGCAATAACTCAGCCCCACGATATTATTTTCATAGCCACACTGGTATTTGCAGTTCCCTATATAATTTTTGGGCCTCTGGCTGGATATGTTGCTGATAGATTTTCTAAATCAAAAGTAATTATTATACTAAAGGTAATTGAACCGGCTATTCTTCTGGTCGCATCACACGCCTTTACTACAAACAACATTAATCTGATGTTTGTTGTGCTGTTTTTGTTTGCAACACATAATGCTTTTTTCAATCCAGTAAAGCTATCAATTATTCCAGAAATTTGCCCGACTCCGGCAATCAGCAAGGCAAATGCCTGGATACAGGTTACAATTTTCTTTTTTTTGATGATAGGCTACTGCACAGCCAGCTACTTGTTTACTGAAACCAGTCCAACAACTATAATTGTTTTTATCGCAGTGGGCGTTTCTGTTCTGGGTCTTATTTCGGCAATTTTTATTCCTGAAACAAAATCATCCTCAAAGGATATTCCCTTCCCCTTTGAGCCTGTTTCTGGGATTATTAAAAACATTATTCTCTTGAGCCAGCGCAAGTCGCATCTCCTTGCAAGTACTACAAGTTGCTACTTCTGGGTCTTTGGGTGGCTGCTGAATTTTAATATCTTTTTTTATGGCAGAAGTTATTTTACTGGTATCTACGATCCAATATATGTTTATATCCTGCCTGTATTTATTGGCCTGGGAATATTGTTTGGTTCACTGCTGTCGGGCCGATGGTCAGAGGGAAAAATTGAACTTGGGCTTGTGCCGCTGGGCGGTGCAGGCATGGCGTTTTTTTCCATATGCCTGTTTTTTTCTACAGGATCGTACTGGTTCACTGCTGCATTCCTGTTTTTTTCAGGACTCTTTGGAGGAGTTTTTATAGTACCCCTGCTTTCATACCTTGAATATCATCCAGAAAAAAACGAACGTGGACGCATACTCGCCACAACAGGTGTTTTTAACGCACTTGGCTTAGCTGTCGGAGCAGTTGCATTTCAATATTTAGTATTTCACCTGAAGCTTCCGCCAGAGTATATTTTCCTTTTCATGGGAATTGTCACCATCTTTGTTATCTATATAATGATCCTGAAAATCCCCAGATTTATTATGCGCTTTGCAGCATGGATGCTTGTACATACTTTCTACAGAATAAGGGTAGTAGGAATTGAGAATGTACCATACAGGGGCCCGGCCCTCCTTACCCCGAACCATGTTTCATTCATAGATTTTCTTTTGGTTGGAATAACAATTCAAAGGTTTGTAAAATTTGTTATGTTGCAGGCATTTTTTGAAATTCCTATTTTCAAGGATTTATGCAAGGCCTACGAAACTATTCCCATTAACCCGCAAGAAGGTCGGGCATCGGTGACAAAGTCGATTCAAAAATCCAGAGAAAAGCTTTTGGCTGGTGAGGTTGTATGCATTTTTCCAGAGGGGAAGCTCACAAGGGATGGAGAAATCGACACTTTCAAGCCTGGCATGGAATCCTTGATGGAAGGGCTGGATTGTCCAATTATCCCTGTTTATCAGCATAATATATGGGGAAGCATATTTTCATATGAAGGTGCAGGTATTGGTAAAAAATGGCCAAAGGAGATACCGCACCATGTGACGATCTATTATGGCACGCCACTACCGCCAAACACCAAGGCAGCAGAAGTAGAACGCATTGTCAAACAAATGGAAGAGGAAGTAAAGCAGGGAAAAATTTAGTGTATCATCATTGTAAAATTAGGAGCATCAATTAAATGAAATCTTTTATTTCACGTTATTGCATTACTCTTTTCGCACTACTCATTTTTTCAAGCACAGCCATGGCTGACGTTATAACTGTTGTTGGTCAGAAATGGCTCCCTTTTATTGGCGATCCAAGCACTGAAACAAAAGGATATATGGTCGATGTAGTCAAGGCTGTTTTTGAAAAAGAAGGCCACATAGTCAAATTTTCCCTGATGCCTCAAAAAAGAGCAAGCCACCATGTAAGTATTGGCAAAGACGATATTATGGTGGGTGCTGGAAAAAACGAAAACCCGGATTTTGTATACCCTGACGAGGAACTGGGAGCAATTGAAGACACCGTTTATATCAAAAAGGGCCGAAAATGGCGATTCAATGGAATGGACTCCCTGAAAAAAGTACGGCTCGGAGTGCTTCTTGGAAATCCCTACGGCGATAACATCAGCCAGTTTCTAAAAGATAATATGAAGCATAACAGAATTATGGCAATAACTGGTTCCGATCATATTAAACGCAGATTCATTTTGCTTCAGAGGCAAAAGCTGGAAGTAATAATTGAGACTCCCCAGGTCATTAGGTGGGGAGAAAAAAATTTCAAAATCCCTGGACTTCAAATAGCAAATAGAGGAAGTATTGGTTCTGAACGGCCCATATTTGCGGCTTTTTCTCCTAAAAATCCAAAGGCCACTGAATATGCAAAATTTTTCTCAAAACGCTTGGCCGAGATGAGGGAATCCGGGGAACTAAAAAAAATTCTCGACAAATACAACCAGCGGGACTGGAAACCAACCAAAGGCAAAGAAATGAACATAAGGTATGTTCAGGAACTTTCGCCAATCTCTCTTGACCCGCCAACACCAACTGATCTTCAGTCCTTTATATTTATTGAACAGATGTACGATGGGCTGGTAAGGTACAAAGACGAATCAACTTCCATTGAGCCAGCTCTTGCAGTTTCATGGCAGGAAAAAAACAATGGCCTGACATGGATATTTAACCTGCGGAAAGGAGTCAAGTTCCACGATGGAACGGATTTTAACTCAAAGGCTGTCCTTGCCAGCTTTCATCGCCAGCTTGATCCCAAACATCCATTTTATAGAGAGGGCTTTTCCTATGCCAGCTTCACCTTCCAGAATATAAATAAAGTTGAAGCACTTGACGAATTCACCATAAAGATAACACTTGATAAGCCCTATGCACCCTTTATATACAACATGGCCATGCCGGCCGCAAAAATTGTAAGCCCGACTGCATTAGTAAAATACAAGGGAAAGCTCGACACAAACCCCGTTGGAACAGGGCCATTTATTTTTGAATCATGGAATATAAATAAAGAGATTAAGCTTAAACGAAACACCGGGTATTTTCTAGAACCACCATTTATAAACAGCCTTACATATACCGTTGAAAATGATAGCAATAAAATATTGGAAGGCATGAAGTCCGGTAAATATAATGTTTGCGAACTGGCTGACAACCCACTTAAAGCCGTTGTAGATTCCCGGCCTGGCATTGGCCTTTTTATGGCCCCCGTCATGCACATACAGTATCTTATGATGAACACAGAGAAAAAACCCTTTGACAATACCCTGGTCAGGAGGGCAGTGAATCACGCAATTGACAAGGAAGTCCTTGTAAGCAATGTTTCCAAAGGATTTTCAATACCTGCAAAAACACCGCTGCCACCATCAATGTGGGGACATAACAAAAAAATTACTGATTAT
>JAOZSB010000204.1 GCA_029939895.1 Desulfobacterales bacterium | reverse complement strand
AATTACAGCACGTTGGGTGCTATTCTAAAAAGTTAAACGGGACACTACTGACCTTGGATATTATGATAAATATGAGCCGATTCCCCATCCACGGGGTGATGCTCCAATTGACTTTGGTAAAAAACTAAGCCTTGCTGCAATAGAAAGAACAAAGCACAGGGTGCGCTATGACGGGAAGTATTTGCAAATAAGTTATCCCAATGGTGATGTTCCTGATAATACGGGAGTTTGCAGCGATGTTGCAGTCAGGGCCTATCGCACAATTGGAATTGATCTTCAAAAAGATATTCATGAAGACATGAAGGGCAGTTTTGACAGTTATCCCAAAAATTGGGGACTGTTGCAGCCAGATCCAAATATTGATCACCGGCGGGTTCCCAACCTGCGAACCCTGTTCAAAAGAAAGGGAGTGCTGCTGCCTGTAACAAGAAATCCAAACGATTATGCAGCCGGCGATATAGTAACCTGGAAACTTCCGCTTCCCCATATCGGGATTGTCATCAACAGGGTTTCAACCGATGGCAACAGACCGTTGATTGTGCACAATGTTGGTGCTGGCCCGGTAATTGCCGATAAGTTATTTGCATATAAAATCACAGGTCACTACAGGTATTACGGTAATCTAAAGTGAGGTTAAATATCACAAAATGAAAACAAAAATTATTCAAAAAGCTCTGGCATCGTCCATTGGAGTTATTGTTGCAGTAATGCTGTTTTTTTCCCCTGGGCTTTTACTTCCGGTTTTAGATGAAAAAACCGATTCTTTTTTTCAGGAGTCAATAACAAAAGCAGGAATCGCATATGCGACCTGCCGGGTTATTAACGCATCTGTTTCTATTATTAAGGAATCCAAGTTGATGCTTGAGCCGGCTGGTGTTGGTGTATCTCTGGCTGTTGGGCAGGCTCTTGATCCCATTGATGATATGACCGAGCGGTTGTCTGATGTGCTTGTGACAGCGATTACTTCTCTTGGGGTTCAGAAGCTGGCATATGAAATCAGCGTGTCAACAGCACCGCCAATTGTTGCAGTATTTCTGTTTGTCCTGTCAACTCTAATCTGGTTTGATAATGAAAGGATAACAGCCCTTCAAAAAACAATGATACGATTTATACTACTTATTGCCATTGCCCGGTTTTGCCTTCCATTGTCAACAATCGCAAATGAGTTTGTGCATGAGCATTATTTTTTGGAAAAAATTTCAACTGCAAATAAGGAGCTTGCAGTCGGTTCAGCCGAGCTTGATAAATTAAAGGATGTTTCACTTCCAGAGATTGACGGGGTTCTGGGAACAATTCAAAACAGCTCTGCATTTTTAAAAAGCAAAACAACAGAGTTTAAAAATGTCCTTGTGTACACCGTAAGTAATGCAGGAAAGATAATTGAAAATCTCCTGAATTTAACTTTTCTGTATGTAGGGATTTTTCTGATCCAGGTTATAATCTTCCCATTGCTGACATTCTGGTTCATGGCAAAGGCCGCAAACGCACTTTTTAATACAAGCATTCCAGTGGTTGTGCGTCATTTGCAGCCGCAGGAAGAAGGAGTCTCTTAGGCAGTATGTTTTCGTTGTCAGAAGAGAGCCAGTGATCAATTTTAAAAAATAACAGACTCGTAAAAAGTCAATTCATGTAGTAGTCATGAATGACTTTTACGAGTCTGTATTACTTTATTGTTTACTAAAAAAAACTATTTTGCTTTATAGGGTTGAATCCCCATTTCGCCGTCAGCACCTATGATTGGGAGTATTGATGCCCAGTCGACTTCTTCTCCGAGTTTTAATGGCTGTGGATAACGGCTCATGTCATAGTTGTTCCGGCTGCTGGGAAGATTTTTATATGTGGCAAAGGTTTTGTCGTACCCTGGAATGTTGTATTCCTTGAGACCAAAAACCCCACGTGATGCAGCGAGTTCTTCCCATTTATTAAACTGTCCAGCGAGCATGTTGGTGAACTCTCTTGAACTGTACCTGTCAAACCATAATTTAGATGATTTTGCGAGAAAACCAGGTAATTCATGAACATTGCCCTCTGTTTCAATCTCAAGTTCATCCTCAAATTCATCTGCATTGCTGACTCCAGATCCACCCTTGCCAAAGTCTGCACGCCTGTTGAAATAGAACTTGTTGTTGTTCATGGCCAGGGTTTCATCCTCAGCACCGAACTTTACTGACACACCACTCCCGTCGCTGTAAGCAAATACATTATTCTCAACAACATACGATCCCATGCTCTTGCGGGGATCTATGGACAAAGCCCGTCCCTCTGTGGTCTTCAGGGTATGGTTGAAGGCTACGGTATTATTTTTGATAATCCACTTTGGCTTGCCCCAGCCACCGCCAGTAATCGCTTCAATGCCGCGACCCTGTGTGATGAGAATCAGATTGTTTTCAATTGTGATTTCGTTTTCTCCACCACCCTTAATATAGATTCCCCACCATGGGTTGTTGATCAGGATCATATTTCTGACTGTTAAACCTTTTCCCATCATCATGATGGTAGGATCGGACCCGCTTTTTTTTCTGTTGATGGCACGGTAGCCAAAGGCACTGTCCTTGACATGGCCTTCAATGGACTTGTTGGCTCCAGGTTCGCCGTCGCTGTAATAATAGTTTCCAATTCCCCGGTCGATCAAAAAACCATCTATGGTTACATTTTCTGAGTCCTCAAAACGGAAAACCATCCCAGTTGGCGGTTGCAGGGTCGGTTTGCTGCCGATGATTGTAAGGTAAACAAATGGATTCCGCTCAGTGAAATCAACTTTCCATCCACCTTCAATTAAAATATTTTTTGCACGCAAACCAGGCAAAAGGCCAGATTTTTTCTGTCCAAAATAGGTTCCCTCGGCAACGTGTACCTTGTCCCCGGCCTTGAGTTTTTTCATAACCTTCCAAATCAGTTTTTTTGGAGCTTCTTTTGTGCCGGGATTTTTGTTTTTCCCGGTTGTCTTTGAAACATAAATATCTGCTGCAAACGCATTTCCAATCAGGCCTGACAAAAATATGCAGGAGAAAAAGGTTATCATGGCGAGTTTCCGGTAAAATTGCATTTTCATTTTAAACTCCTTTATCTGGGTTGTTGTTGATTATGATTTCAATGAAATCGTGCCTGTTATGTGTTTACAAATATTGCCTCAATGAAAACAGTTTTTTTGTTCTTAAATATTTTTAAGAAGGTAATCATTAAAAGTTTTTAAAAAGACTACTTGTTTATTTTATACTCCTCACACACCTGACATAGTTATTAACCCTTACTGCATCGCCCTGCGGGCCGTGGCCAAGCTGTGGGGAACCCTTTTTTCTATCGCTGCGTTGTGCGCCTGCTCCGTGGACATCCATTATCGTACCACGCATTTGCCCGATTGCTCTGCCAAAGGAAACATAGGCAGCATTTGCCCCGGGTTGAGGCCCGTCCAGGTGTGTGGTTGATGTCCAAAAAAATGGAAAATCTTTTTTCCCGGCTTCATTTTTTATGGATGTTGTTTTAAATATCGGGTCGATTGCCGGAGAATCAGTTGTGTCCGGAGAACAGGAATAATCAACAATATACTGAAGCTCCTTTGCATTTGGGAGCCGCCAGTCTGAATACCCTCCATAATCCAGTCCCTCTGCATATTTGAGGGCTGCCTGCCAGTTCATGCCTTTTCCGCTGTCGTTTTGCATCCACATAAGGCCTGCTGCCCTGTCAGTTACAGTGCCGTCACGGTTGTCGAAAAAATCATTGCTGCCGTATCCATTTCCCCGCACATACCTGACGTAGAACTTCTTGTTCCTCCGACTAAATCCATATCCCTTAATCCTGCCATCGGCAAAATTGACCCCAAAGAGTGTTTTTGCGCCATTCATTGTGGTGCTGACATACATGGTTGTAGTGAGCCACTGGGCATCAATATATCTTTCCCCTGCGGTGGTGTCGCCAAATCTAAAATCAAAATAATCAGTATTGATATAGGGGACTGCATTTGATGGCACACTTTTATAACCGCTGCTGCCAAAGCCGGTGTATCCTTTGAAGTCAATAAGGGAGTACATCTCCTTAATATCTGGAACCCGCCAGTCTGAATATCCACCAATGGTGATTGTTGGTGCTATTTTTTTTGCTTCAACCAGGGAAAGTTTCTTTTTATCAACCGCCTTTGACCACATAAGCCCGGTCACAAGATCGGTTACAGTGCCGTTTCCATTGTCCTTGTATGAAGGCTGTTGGCCCTGGTAGTGGGCATCCTGACCAAAGAAAGCACCATTGTTTTTCGGGCATTTTAACTCCTGGGTATTATTGTAAGCCTTGACCTGTCCGGTATCTGGTATTTTGGACCATGTTTTGACGGTTTTTTTGCATTCCGAGCCTGATGCTTTTCCTGAACTGAATTTTGGTTTCTTCTTTCCCATGCCGCCGCCCATCTGGTTGCCCATGCCGCCACCCATCTGGTTGCCCATGTTGCCGCCCTGCTGATTGCCCATGCCACCGCCCTGTTGACCACCGCCCTGCCTGTGGCCCTCTGGAACGCAGACAGAACTTCCGTGCATGTTTTTACAGGTACCTTTAAGGGTGTGTCCCCTTGAAGTTGTGAAGCTGCATGGTGCGCCCTCGGATTTTCCATTACATGCGCTTGAAGCCTCCTTTGGAGGGCCGAAACCAAGTGCATTAAAACAGATAAAGGCGAAGAAGAGAACGAGAAGGATGCATTTTGTTTTCATAATAATCTCCCAAAAAACTCTAAGCGAAGTGATGATTATTGTTTATTCCGATGGCCTGGTCATGAAAAAAGCAAAAAATCTCTAACAAAATATTAAGAGTTTGTCTGATTTTGACCTGAAATTGATTTATTATAGTTTGAAATTTTTATACATGAAATTTAATATGAAAGCGAGGGATTTATCAACAAAAAAAAATTTAGATTGTGAAGATTGTTGATAAATTTACGTAATAACTATCAATATTTATTTTATTGGCAGGCTGATATTTTTAAATGCGACTGTGGCTTTAATTGCATCAATTTAT
Organism: Desulfobacterales bacterium; assembly: GCA_029939895.1. GTDB lineage: Bacteria > Desulfobacterota > Desulfobacteria > Desulfobacterales > JAOZSB01 > JAOZSB01. The sequence goes on along the minus strand of JAOZSB010000204.1, from coordinate 2,902 downwards.
TTTTTGTTCCTGGGTTCGATGCCTGAGAATACAACGCAGAGGTTTTGTTTCACCAACTCTCAGGCATTCGCTTGTATCGTGCAATATCGCTCTAATGTGCCTCTGACCAGTTGTCGCCGTACTGTGTGTTCACTTTCAGGGGGACAGAAAGATCCCATATATTTTCCATTACATCACGGGCAAGCGCTTCCATTTCTTCGGTTTCTTCGGGTGGTACTTCAAATACAATTTCATCGTGGACAGAAAGGAGCATGGAAGATTTCATGTTTTTCTCCTTCATTTTTTCGTCAACCTTGAGCATGGCAAGCTTGATGAGGTCTGCTGCTGTGCCCTGTATTGGTGTGTTTATGGCGGTTCGTTCTGCTGCCTGGCGCACGTTACCGTTTGTGCTGTGGATGTCCGGGAGTCGTCTTGATCTGCCCAGGAGGGTGCTGGTTTTGTTATCTGCCTTTGCTTCCATGATGGCTTTGTCCATATACTCCTTTACTCCGCTGTAGCGGGAGAAGTAATTGTCAATGTAGGTCTTTGCGGTCTTTGGTGTGATGCCCAGTTCCTTTGCCAGTCCATAGGAGCTTTGTCCGTATATCAAACCAAAATTGATAGCCTTTGCCCGTCTTCGAAGCTCCTCATTTACTTCCTCTGTTGATGTCTGGAATACTTCAGCAGCGGTTCGGGTGTGGATGTCTTCATCGTTGTTGAATGAATTGACAAGTATCTCATCACCGCTCAGGTGGGCAACGAGACGCAGCTCAATCTGCGAGTAATCAGCAGACAGTAGTTTCCATCCTTTTGGGGGAATAAACGCACTCCTGATTTGCCGTCCCTCTGTGGTGCGGATTGGAATATTCTGGAGGTTCGGGTCGGAACTTGAAAGCCTGCCAGTCGCTGTAACGGTCTGGTTATAGGAGGTGTGTATCCGTCCGGTTTCCGGGTTTATGAGTTCAAGCAAAGCATCGGTGTACGTGGATTTGAGTTTTGAGAGAGTCCTGTAGCGCAACACCTTTGCCGGCAGTTCATGCTGGCTTGCAAGGGTTGTCAGGACTTCAATGTCCGTTGAATAGCCGGTCTTCTTCTTTGTCTTTTTTACTGTAGGAAGCCCCAGTTTTTCAAAAAGCACTTGCCCAAGCTGCTTGGAGGACTTTATGTTAAAACGCTCTCCGGCAGTTGAGTATATGCTCTCCTCGATTTCATAAAGCTCTTTTTCAAATGAATGAGAAAGATTTCGCAGGCGTGTTGCATCAACGGTAATTCCAGTCATCTCCATTTCCATGAGAACCTTGACAAGCGGAACCTCAACCTCTTCAAAAAGATTATTAAGTCCCTCATCCCTGAGCCTGTCAGATAGTACATTAGAGGCCGCAAGGGTAATGTCTGCGTCTTCACAGGCATAGGGGGCAGCCTTTTCAAGGGGTACGGAGCCGAAGCCGATGCTTTTACTTCCCTTGCCAGCCACGTCCTCATAGGTGATGGTCTTATGGTTAAGGAAGTCGATTGCGATTCTGTCCAGGTTATGGGCGCGTTTGGATGGATTGATAAGATATGATGCAAGCATTGTATCGAAGGAGACACCCTGCAGGTCAGCATTGTGCCGCCTGAAAACAATCCAGTCGTATTTTATGTTCTGGCCAATTTTTTTTATGTCCGGGTCCTCTAAAATCGGCTTGAGCTTTTCAATAACATAGGCGGTCTTTAACTGTTTAGGTGCGCCAAGGTAGTTGTGTGCCATTGGAATATAAAAGGCTTCATCTGCTTCCAGTGCAAAGGAAATGCCCACAAGCCGGGCATTCATGGGGCTTTTTGATGTGGTTTCAGTATCAACAGAAACAATCTTTGATTTTTTTAAGGTTTTAATCAGGTCGTCAAGTTCTTCTTCTGTAAAAATGGTGGTGTATTTTTTTTGCGCAAGGTCTGCTTTTTCCGAAACATCAATTTGAAGCTGACGGAATTCGAGTTTCTTAAAAAGGGCAGCCAGGGCATTGCCGTCTTTTTTGTCGAGGCTGATGTTGTTGAAATCTATATCAATGGGTGCGTCGGTTATAATCGTTACCAACTTTTTACTTAAAAATGCATCATCCTTGTGGTTTTCAAGATTTTCCCTTTGCTTGTTCTTTTTAAGCTCGTCAATCCTGTTGTAAACCTCCTCAATGCTTCCGTACTCTCCAATCAGCTTCATGGCGGTCTTTGGGCCGATCTTGGGAACACCGGGAATGTTATCTGATTTATCGCCGGTGAGCGCCATTATATCGATGACCTTTTCTGGCCCAACCCCCAGTTCATCAATAATAGTCTGCGTTGTGATGGTTTTATTTTTCATTGGGTCCCATATTGTCACATTGTCAGACACAAGTTGTTTCATGTCCTTGTCTGCGGTAACTATGATAATATTGAAACCTGCTTCCTTTCCCAGTCTTGCGGCTGTGCCTATTAAATCATCAGCCTCATATCCGCTTTTTTCAAGGGATGTAAATCCAAATGCGTTCGTGATTTCGCGTATATATGGGAACTGCAATCGTAGTTCGTCTGGAAGTGGCGGTCTGTTGGCTTTGTATTCTTTATAGATGTCGTGTCTGAAAGTCGGGCCTTTGGTGTCAAAGAGCATCAGGGCATACTCCGGCGCTCTGTCGTTTACCATTTTTATAAGCATTTTTGTGAACCCGAATGCAGCATTGGTGGGCAACCCCTGGGAGTTGCTTAGGGGCGGCAGTCCGTGAAAAGCCCTGTAAACATAACCGTAGCCATCAATTAAGTATAATGTTTTTTCCATGTTTGCTTTTTCTTTCATTGCAGTTTTTTTTGGTTGTTCAAGAAATTTTTTATATATCTAAGGGTATGTTTGTATGAAAGTTATTCTAAATATCTACAACTCTTTCATATTTCGTTGTGGGCAGTAAATAAACTCATA
>JAOZSB010000203.1 GCA_029939895.1 Desulfobacterales bacterium | reverse complement strand
CAGAATGAAAAACGGTACAATCATAGTTGATAATAAAAACATGTGCCAAAAAAATAAAACAGGCAATATTAAACTAAATGACATTACAAATACACCATAGCTCAAATTAACTGAAACCACCCCCGGAGGCCGGTCTGATACCCCCTCTTTACAATTCTCGGACCGGCCACCTCCCCTCATTAAATTGAGGATATAAAAACAAAATTATAGTGCAGTTTAAAGAATTTATAAAAACAATGTACCAAACCACCCCCCGGGGCAGATCCGACCCCCCCTCTCAACTTCGGATCAGCCCCCTTCCTTTTTAAAGACTCTGGAGGGTTTTTTAGTCCTAACCATAAAAAATACCTTGACATTCTCAATAACCTGACATTATATATCTTCTTTTGTTCGAATTGTTCGAATGATCTTTGTAAAACTGGAATGTTCAAACCGGATGATACTCAAGGTTTTTCAACCTTAATTTTGTCATTTTATTTGGCTTAATTTTATCCGGCACTGGCTTCCTTGCTCCAGACACTTACGATCTGGGGCTATTATCCGAAAGGAGGTATTAATGAGAAGGTACGAAACTGTTTTCATTTCCGACCCGGACGTTCAGTCCGAATTGCGAGATGCCCTGTTTGCAAGAGCTAAAGAAATCATTGTTGACCAGTTCAATGGTGAAATTCTAGACTTTGACGAGTGGGGAGTTAAAAAACTCGCTTACGAAATCAATAAAAAACCAAGAGGCTTTTATGTAAAGATCGAATACTGCGCCAAGAGTGAGGCAGTAGACGAACTTGAACGCTTTTTCCGCATTGATGATAAGGTCATGAAATATATGACAATCATTCTGGAAAAAGACGCAGATGTTGAGGCCCTGAAAGAAGAATTCGCCCAGAAGAATAGTAGCGAAACAGCAGACGACTCTGAAGGCGCTGAGACAGCAACTGAAGACGAGAATACTGAAGACGAAGAAGACCAGCCAGATAATGAAGAAGCGGTCAACAACACAGAAGGAGATGAATAATGGCACCTTCAAGAGGCTTAAAGAAAAAAGGGCGTGGCAAACCATTTGCAAAACGCAGGAAAGTATTCCACCGCAGGAAAGTCTGTAGATTCTGCGCTGATACCAGTATAGAAATAAATTACAAGGCACCTAAAACCCTGAAATATTTTATTACAGAACGGGGAAAAATTATCCCAAGAAGAATTTCAGGCACCTGTGCTAAACACCAGAGAAAATTGTCCCTTGAAATAAAACGCGCCAGAATGATTGCACTTCTGCCATTTGTTGGTAATGCGGGACACTTTTAGCATCATATTTTATTAACCGGTCATATTATCGGTTTTATTATCCGATAATTACCTGATTTTAGTATCAAGTATTAGTATCACAAGTATCAGGCGGAGTATTTGTCATGAACGGACAAATCACCAGGGTAGCCCTGCTTGGAGTATTTTTATTTGCAGCTGCTTTGTACATGCCAATCATAGGGGTTGCAGCAAGTTTTTTTATACCCCTGATTTTCGTTTATTTTCGAACTCTGATGGGTAGAAAATTAGGTGCTGTTTTACTTGTAGCTACAATGCTGGTGCTTATCCCTGTTGTCGGGGGAGTCGGCTTCAACCTGTTCTATTTTTTTGAATACGCACTTCTTGGTTTTTTTCTTGGGGAGTTCCTTGAATGGGGCCTTTCCATAGAAAAGACACTTGGCTTTGCAGTAGTCGGGACTATAGTTACTGGAGTCCTGATCATGCTCATGTACAGTGCATCAAAGGATGCAAGCCTTTGGGATCTGACTTTGCAATATCTTACAGCAAACTTAGAGCTAACCATTGCACTATACAGGAAACTTGGCGTTCCAGCAGAAAATATACGCCCTATCATTGATAGCAAAGAAGTAATAGTAAGAACGTTTTTGTTTGTTATCCCAAGCATATGGTGTGTTGTAGCAATCGTAGCGGCATGGATTAACATTCTTGCCGGGCGAAAATTACTTGTTGCCAATGGGTTTTATTTCCCGGATTTTGGCCCTTTAAACAGGTGGAAGGCCCCGGACAAACTGATTTGGATGCTTATTGTATCCGGTGTGATGCTGGCAATCCCTGTTACGGCTTTTAAGTTCACAGGCCTTAACGGGGTTATCGTCATCCTGACAATATATTTTATCCAGGGAATCGCTATTGTCTCGTTTTTTTTCGAGAAGAAAGGCTTCCCTATCATGTTACGAGTATTTTTTTACTTGATGCTGTTAAATCATGCGGTTCTGTTTTTAGTAATAGGACTCGGTTTATTCGATTTATGGGCAAACTTTAGGAAACTTGACGTGGAGGTTTAGGAATGAAAGTAATATTAAAAGAAACCATTGAGCCATTAGGACTCATAGGATCAGAAGTAACCGTTAAAAAAGGTTACGCAAGAAACTACTTGCTCCCTCAGAACAAGGCTGTATTAGCCACTCCTGCCAACAGGAGAGTGATTGAGCAGGAAAAGAAAAAATTTGCGATCCAGATAGCCAAAGAAAAACAATTTGCAGAAGAAATCGCCCAGAGGCTTGAAGGCGTGACTGTAAAGCTCGCTGAAAAGGTCAGCGATGAAGACAGACTCTACGGTTCCATCAATGTCAATGATATAGCAAAAGCCCTGAACCAACAGGGACTTAAGGTTGAGAAAAGAATGGTTCTCCTGGTAGAACCCATCAAAACCTTAGGCACATATCAGATACCAATCCGTATTTACACTGATGTTGAACCACAAATAACCCTTGAGGTTGTGGAAGATACTGCCAACTAAAAAAGCAGTAAAATAAATATCGCTAGTGGCCCTTGGCAACCCAGCGTTTTTATAATTGCTTTTTGACCGTGGCAAACTCTGCTTGCAGTTTTAATGCGTCTTTGCCCCAATACAAACTTTTAAGTTTTTTTCCCGACTTTCAAAATCGGGAAAAAAAACTTAATTCTTAATGTATTGTTAATTCAAATCAATTGAAAAGTAGCCTGCCCAGGTTACTTTTTTTTCTTTACAGACTGGCCTGCGCAAGTTAAATTTTATTAAAAAAAACGCTCCCCGAATGCTCATTGGATGCTCATTTTTCGGGGATTCCTGTTTCAACAACACTTTTTTAAAAACCTTTTAAATCAGCCTTTTTTGTCAATTGGCAAAGAAGGTATTGGGTAATAAATAATGGACGCACCAGTATTGCTTAGAAAATCTGATGACCCCTCACTGTACCGTCTTCCGCCCCAGAATGTAGAGGCAGAAGAATCAGTATTAAGTGCAATTCTTTTAGAATCTGACAGGGATGCCCTTTTTGAAGTCCTGGAAACCCTGAAACCAGAGAGCTTTTATAAAACTTCCCACCAAAGAATTTATAAAGCCATGATTGCGCTTTTTGAAAAAAATGAGCCGGTTGATGCTGTAACACTTTCCAACAAGCTCAAGGAATCTGGCGATTTAGAAGATATTGGCGGGGGATCATACATATCATGGCTGCTCGATTCAGTCCCCTTTGCTGTAAATGTTCCCCATTATGCCAGAATCGTCCATGACAAGGCTGCCCTTAGAACCCTGATTGAAAAGTCAAATGCCATCACCAAGCGTTGTTATGAAGATAAAGGTGATGTTGACGGCGTGATAGAATTCGCTGAAAAAGCGATTTTCGAGATAGCAGAAGACAAGGTCAAGAAGGCCTACTCTCCTATATCCGAGCTGCTTTATAAAAGCCTTGATGATCTTGGAGGGCGGGACAATTCCATGGTCACAGGTGTCACCACTGGATACGACCGTCTTGACGAGCTTACAGCAGGGCTACAAAAAACTGACATGATCATCCTGGCTGCCAGGCCCAGTATGGGAAAAACAGCTTTTGCCCTGAACATCACCAGCAATGCAGCAGAAGCCGGCGTACCCGTTGCACTATTTTCTCTGGAAATGTCAAAGGAACAGTTGGCGATGCGTATGCTCAGCACCGAGGCAAGGATTGACTCTACTAAAATGAGGAACGGCAACATTTCAAGTGATGACTGGGCAAGCATAAACGCTGCTGCGGGCAGGCTCAATGAGTCTCCGATTTTCATTGACGACTCTCCAGGGCTTACTGCTATGGAAATCCATGCAAAGTCAAGACGCTTGAAAATGGATCATGACATCGGCCTTATTGTCATTGACTATGTCCAGCTTATGAGAACCAAAAACAGCAGTGAAGGTCGTGAAAGGGAAATCTCCATAATTTCTGGCTCATTAAAAGCCCTTGCAAAGGAGCTTGATGTTCCGGTTCTTGCCCTTGCCCAGCTTAATCGAAAGCTTGAAGAACGTGCTGACAAGCGCCCACAGCTATCTGACCTTAGAGAATCAGGCTCTCTGGAGCAGGATGCTGACCTTGTAATGTTTATTTACAGAGATGAGGTCTACAATAAAGACGAGAACAATCCCAACGCAGGAACCGCAGAGATTATAATTGCAAAACACAGAAACGGCCCCACGGGCTATGCACCACTTGCTTTTATCAATAAATATACTCGTTTTGAGAACCTTAGTTCAGAGTATTAGGATGGTTTTTTGCTTAATGCTTTAGTTTAAACAACCGCATTTAATCATCTGAGATAACAGCGTTTTCAGAACCCACTTACCGCTCTGTCAACCTCCCGACCATGCTCCATATCCTTTTTGTCCAGTCATCAATTGCCGGCTCAAGGTATTCCATGCGTGTAATATGCCCTATGGAGAAAGGGTCCTTTGGACGTTTGAGTTTGAACTCAACATAGCCCGCATCCATCCTGCTGGAAATAGAGTTGATAACCTTGACTTCAATAGAGGCTTCCCGGAAATCCATTGGAAGATAAAACCCCTTTGGGTTGATGATCTCATTTGTCGGGTTGGTCGGGATTATACCGACAATAGCAATTCGCAGTCGTAAAACATCATCGCCAGGCTTATTGACAACCCTGGCGGTTTTAGAAATTTCTTTTATCAGAGACTTACGAAAATAAGCAGTCACGTCAATGAGGTCCCTGGGACTGATTGCAGCTTTTTCAATATCATCACCAAAATAGACAATGACCGGATCAACGATAAACCGTTTATACTGATCCCACTCCACCCGGTCACGAACCCAGATAAAGGCGCTTTTGTCTGCAAGTATCGGTTTAAGATCGTAGTATTCTGGTATAAACCCTGTTTTTGAAGGGGCGAAATTACATCCTGATACCAGGATCGATATTCCAAACATGACCAGAAAAAAAACTGCCAGTCTTCTGTGTTGTGATTTCATAGGCTTGAACCGTAATAAAGTTGATAAATCAATTAAAAAATTAGTCACCCATAGCCCTGGCGATAAGCGTGATCGGGTGAAGTGTATCATATTTTGTATTCATGTCGATCTGCCATTTACAGGTCTCACAATCGGTCACAATTTCATCCGGATTTATAGCTTTAACCTTATCCAGAAGAGGTTTAACGATTTTTTGAGAAATTTCATAGTTCTCTTTTTTAAAACCGTATGTTCCGGAGATTCCGCAACACTCAGCATTCAGGAGCTTAACATCAACGCCTGGAATCTTTTTTAATAAACTGATTGTATAGGCAACAATGCCCATTCTTTCCAGATGGCACGGGGCGTGGTATGCTACTGTAATGTTCAGGGGTTTCATTTTGGGGATATTCCCCTTTGCAAATTCCTTTAACAAAAACATGGAAATAAACTCAAACCTGTCTGCCACATGGGAGTTGTCAAGCTCCAGAAGGTGCTTGTACTCATGGGTGATGGCAAGGGTGCAGCTTGAAGAAGTCGCAACTATGGGCATGTCTTCATTCTTTAAAAAACTGCCCAGGGAATCAAGATTGTAAACTGCATTTTTAGTTGCCTTGACCACATCGCCACTGGCTATCAATGGCACACCACAGCATTTCTCATCAGTGCAGAGAACCCCGATGTCCATTGCATTGAGTACCTTTACCAGGTCTTTTCCAAGCTGGTGGTTATTGTAGTTAACGTAGCAACCGTGGTAGTAAAGTACTTTTCTTGTAAATGCCCTTTGCTCATCTTCTCTTCTTTTGAGCCAGCTGATAAACTGACCAAGACCGTATGCAGGAAACTCCCTCTGACCGGGTATTTTCAGGATGGAGTCAAGAAACATCTTGGTTATTGGAAGGCTGGTTGCAAAATTGACCAGGGGACTCATAAGGGTGTTCATGCTGCCCATCAGGTCGGTTCTGCTGAGGAGGAAGTCACGAAGATTGAATTTTTTTGTAGTATACTTCCATTTTGCACTCTGTATAATATCTGCAATCTTTACGTCCGAGGGACATGCGATTTCGCATCTTTTGCAATTGGTGCAGTATTTCAGGGATTTGTCAAGAAGCGTGGGGTTCTTTATCCTGAGACGTTCCGTGTCCGGCCCGGACTGCTTGGGCCCTGGATAAAGGTGAGTAACCCGAGCAACAGGGCAGTAAACCGTGCATACCGTGCATTTGATACAGTGGTCAAAACTAATATTTTCAAGATTGATCATTTTATGTCCCTTACTTCAAGGATTCGATTATATTCAAAGCTGCCTTGTAGCCGGTGCTGATGGCTACACCACTCCCTGTACCTTCAAGAACCGGGTTGTAGCCCGAAAGAATAGCTCCGGAACAGTACAGATTTTCAATTGTTTCCCCTTCCCTTGACGGGTTAAGGTTTTTATTGATTTTTACACCGTAATTCATAAAGGGATGCCCCTTGTCACTAAAAAATCCCTTTGAGGTCCAGGCCCTTCTATCCATTTCGCAATCCAGGTCAAGCCCCAGAATTGGCTCCTTGATGGCGCTGGAGGATGCACTGAGTCCTTTGCTGAAAAAGCTTCCAGTACAAAGAACATAACCCTTGCCAACAATCTCCTCACCCTTGAAGTCCTCTCTGATGACACATTCCAGGCGATTATTTACAACCCTTCCGCCGCCAACCCTTCCGCCAGCTATATATATGCCGCCCAGCTCTAAAAAACGATTTTTCAGGGCATTGTCAATGCGTATTCCGGGAATTGACGGTGGCAGCGTAGAAACTTCATAAATATATGCACCCGTCAACCTTGACAACTCATCATATACCCGATTGAAGTCACTGAGACCAAGACATGCAGGAAGCACTACAAATAATGCATCGCCATCAAATGTATCTACTTTTGATATTTTTTTTATGGACTCCGCAACGATTGGCAGGGAACCATCTTCTTCAAGAATCCTGCAAATGTCGATGGACCTGTACTCATGAGGGTTTTCCTGACTTCCGGCAACATTTGGCAGTTCTATTGTCCCGTGGACAATTTCACAATCTGAAAACAGCTCATTCTGCTTTAAATTTGCAGCAGTCATTGCAGGATGAAAGTCCCTGAAACCTGCGAAATTTAAAATCACTATTTTCTTTTTTTCTTTTCCATAAAAAGCATCATCAAGTTTTTTACTGTGCATGCTCTTCTGGGAAAAAAAAGTTGGTCTCAACATCCCAAAGGGAGAAATTGTAGAATGGTTTTCCATTCCCCTGGCATATAATTCAAGTCCATCCCTGCCAACCTGATCCTGCATAAAGAACATGGCTTCTTCAACGATCTGCCTTCCGCATAGCCCGTATGGATGGTCTGGATTTGCATCTGCAAAAGCATCAATATCCTCAAAGGGGTTTACAACGGAGTTTTTTTCTGGATAAAAACCAAGAAGATCTATTGAGCCGCTTGTAAAATGAAGCGCGCTCATGCCTGAAGATATTATCGCACACGATAGTCCCTCGGACAAACACTTGAGTCCGCTAATAAGGCCTGATATGCCTCCACCAATTATTACGCTGTCGTAATTCAAAATTAGTACTCCTAATAAACTTAAAATTATCGATGTGCCAGAATGAAAACTGCCTTCACACTCAAGCTCTTCGTTGGAAAAAAAACATAATCCTCAGCGTACAACCGAGTACGCCTGCGGT
>JAOZSB010000018.1 GCA_029939895.1 Desulfobacterales bacterium | reverse complement strand
ATTACAGCACGTTGGGTGCTATTCTAAAAAGTTAAACGGGACACTACTGATCTGATGTTTTAAAAAGGCATGAATGAAGACAAGGCAAGTCAGAAAAGATAAAAAAACTTGTATCTGGATGAGCAATGTAGTATTGTCATTATTAAAAATATTAAGGAGGCTGTTTCATGACGGTTATAGCAATATCCCGGCAGTACGGTGCCGGGGGGAAAACACTTGGAGAGATGGTTGCTAAGAAACTTGGCTACACTTTTGTTGACGATGAAATCATCAAATTGATGGCTGAAAAAGCAGGTGTTTCAACCGAGTCAGTGGAGTCATTTGAGAGAGAGGCTGGTGGAAAACTACTTAGGTTTATATCCAGAATTGCCAGCAAGAAAGTTGTTGATAAAATAATGGACCAGAAATATGGCTATCTTGATGAGGATTCCTATGTGGCAATCCTTCAGCAAATCATAATCAAAATAGCTGATGAAGGCAATTGCGTTATAGTCGGAAGGGGGGGGCAATATATCCTCCGGAACCGAAAGGATGCCCTGTGTATTCTGCTGGTTGCGCATAAAAATGACAGGGTAAAGTTTATGGAAAAGCACTATAAACTTACGCCCTTGCAAGCTTCACAAAAGGTTAGCGCAGAAGACAGAAGAAGGAAAATCCTGTTTAGGAAGTTCGGAATTGAGGATTATGACAGTACAGATCTTTATCATCTGGTTGTTAATAGATCTAAAATGCCCCTTGAAATGGCAACGGATATGGTTTGCAATCTTGCAGACTTGTCTTTCTAAAGGGATATACATTACAACTTGAAACCTCGTAAAGTATTTATAGACACAGCAGTTGAAGAGGGGGCAGCCAGTTTTCTTGAAAAACTTGTGCCCCCTTTTGACGTTGAATATGTTAAAGACTCAAAAAAGGTGTTTGAAAGTGTTTCAAAGGCTGTTGATCCAATAGGTGCGGGTAAAAAAATTCTGTACCTGACAGAAAACAGAGGCGTTTTCATAAAGGATTGCCCTGGCACTAAAGCCTACACCTGTTGCGGTTACAGGATTCTTCATGTTGGCTCCTACTGCTCTATGGATTGCTCCTACTGCATACTTCAAAGTTATTTCCATCCTCCTGTTATGCAGTTTTTTCTTAATTACGAAAAACTCTTTGATGAGCTTGATGACTGTTTTGCGCAAAACACTAATTCTTCTGGCAATGTTGAAGGAATTAGCAGATTTGGCACTGGTGAATTTACTGACAGCCTCATATGGGAGCCTTTGACAGATCTCAATAAAAGGCTGGTGGAACGATTTGCCCGCCAGGACAAAGCTGTTCTGGAGCTAAAGACCAAAACAGCAAATATTGATCAACTCCTCGCACTTGACCATAACAGAAAAACCATTCTCGCCTGGTCGGTTAATTCCGAAAAAATAATTAAATCTGAGGAAAGGGGGGCTGACACATTGTCCGCAAGGCTTAAAGCTGCACAAAGTGCAGTGGCAGCAGGATACCCCGTGGCTTTTCATTTTGATCCAATTATTATCTATGATGGCTGTGAGGCTGATTATCAGAAAACGATTGACAAAATCTTCGATCATGTAAGTCCGGAAAATGTTGTCTGGATAAGCATGGGGGCTTTCAGGTACATGCCAGGCCTTAAGGAAATAATTGAAAGACGTTTTACAAAATCAAAAATACCCTATGGAGAGTTTGTCCCTGGCATGGACGGCAAAATGCGTTATTTCAAACCGCTGAGGCTGAATCTCTATCAAAAAATATTCAACGGAATTAAAAAAAATGCACCGGATGTGACTGTCTATTTCTGCATGGAGGATGCTGAAATTTGGAGCAAAATTATGCACTATATCCCTGATGATTTTGGTGGACTGTCTAAAATGCTGGATGTAAGTGCGGCAAGTCATTGTGGATTAAGTATTTAAAGCTAATCACGCTTGGTAATGATTTGCTGTTTAGTGGATGCATAAAAAAAAATAAAAACCCTCATGGTTGTAAGTCTCTGATAATAGTCCAAAAATCAAAAGCAAGGTTTTTGGCAACCCAAAATCAGGATTCCCCCGATTGTAATAAAATATCCTTTGTAATAAATTATGAACCATCAAGAATTAACTCTGAGTTTTTCATTTCAATTCACAATGATAAAAAATTTTTTCAAGTTAACGATTTTTCGATCAGACAGGTTTTTCTCTTTTTTCATTGATGACCGGGGCTATAAAAGTTCTGGTGAAAGGAATTGCAAAACATGAAAAAAAAGTCTGCATCAAAAAAGGGTGGCTTTATCAAGAAAGCTCTTTTTGCGGTATTTGCACCTGCTTATATTGTAGGCGGAGGGGTAGTTATGTCTGCAATTATGGCTCTTGATATGTACAACAGCATCAGGGAAGAAGATAATAACAGTTTAGAGTCTGAACCCAGCATGAAGATCATCGGCGAAAGCAGACATAGAAATGTTGATGGGGATAAGTTCGTTGATCTGGCAGTGCGCAATATTCAGGTAAGGGACATTGAAATTGAGGGTTCATTAGATCCCGACACCAGGCTCAATGCATCGTAATTATGAGTAGCTCCGGTTGTGATCAATAAAAAAACTGGAAAAAAACATTCCCCAAACAAGTCTACATATACGCTAAGTATCTTAATATAAATTAAAAAGCCGGGAAGGATTTTGACATCCTCCCCGGCTTATTGTTTAGTATCAATAATTCAATTCTATTTCGATGTTACTCATCTTCTGCGTTTGCAGCTTCAATAACTTTTTGAGCCATCTGTGCTGGCAGCTCATCGTAATGTGTGAACTCCATTTGATAGAAACCACGCCCACCTGTCATAGAGTTCAGGTCAGGAGCGTATGTCTGCATCTCTGACAATGGTACCTGTGCCTTGATGACCTGGTTTTTGCCCTTGCTGTCCATGCCTAGAACCCGGCCACGCCTGGAGTTGAGGTCTCCCATTATGTCGCCCATGAATTCATCAGGGGTAATAACAGTAACGACCATAATTGGTTCAAGCAGGGTCGGGGAAGCTTGTTCTGCAGCCTTTTTAAAAGCAACGGAGCCTGCAATTTTAAAAGCCATTTCAGAGGAATCTACAGAATGGTAGGAACCATCATCAACTACCACCTTGAAGTCAACGCATGGATAGCCAGCAAGTATTCCCCTGGCCGCAGATTCGAGGACGCCTTTTTCAACAGCCGGGATGTATGTTTTGGGAATTGCCCCACCAACAACAGCATTTTCGAACTTGAAACCGCTGCCCCTGGGTTGAGGCTCCATTCGTATCCAGCAGTCCCCAAACTGGCCATGACCACCGGTTTGCTTTTTGTGCCTGCCTTGAACCCTGACTTTTTTCTTGATTGTCTCTTTATAAGGGATTTTAGGCGTTTCAAGTACAACTTCAACGTTGAATTTTCTTTTCAGTTTATCAACCGCTGTTTCTATATGTACCTGGCCCAGGCCAGAAAGAAGAATTTCTTTTGTTTCTGAATTTCTTGTAAGGGTCAGAGCTGGATCTTCTTCCATTACTTTAGTGAGGGATGAAAAAAGCTTGTCCTCGTCACTCTTTGTTTTCGGGAAAACAGCAAATGATATCAGGGCTGGTATTGGATCAGGTGTTTTGAATATTACTTTGGCGTTATCAGCACAGATGGTGTCGCCAGTATTTGTTTCTTTGAGCTTGGCAAGCGCAACTATGTCACCAGGAACAGCACCGTCAACGGTCTTCTGTTCTTTGCCGGCGATTCTAAGGAGCTGGCTGAAACGCTCTTTAGTTCCTTTGGTAATGTTGTAGAACCCACCATCGCTGCCTAACGTGCCGGAAACCACCTTAAAAAGGTTTAATCGGCCTGCGTAAGGGTCGGATATGGTCTTGAAAACAAAAGCTGAGAAAGGCTCTGATTCTTCTGGTTTTCTAACAATTTCGCCTTCACCATTCTCATCGGTGCCTACCAGTGGAGGCATGTCTGCCGGGGTGGGCAGTGCATTGACTATAAAATCAAGAAAAACGTCGATGCCTATGTTCTTTGTGGCAGAACCGCAAATAACTGGCACGAAATTACGTGAAATTATTCCTTTTTTCAGTGCGGAGTTGATTTCTTCATTTGTCAGAGTCTCGCCTTCCAGATATTTTTCTACGAGGGCATCATCTGCTTCTGCAATATTTTCTATCATGACCTCTCGTTCGGTCTCAACCTGGTCTGCCATGTCTCCAGGGATGTCGCCAGCGGTCATCTTGCCATTTTCATCATAGGTGTATGCTTTTAAGCCGACAAGGTCCACCACTCCTTTAAAATCAAGCTCACTGCCGATTGGGAGCTGTATAATAATTGGTTTTGGCTTGTCAAAGCTATTGAGCGCATCGTCAAAAGTACGCTGAAAATCAGAACGTTCCCTGTCAAGGCGATTGATAAAGATCGCTGAGGGAAGTTTATAATCCTCAAGGTAATCCCAAACCATTTCAGTCTGTACCTTTACGCCATCAACCGCATCAATCACGACTACAGCGGCATCTGCGGCAGGCAGACAAAGCTTGGTATCGGTGAAAAAATTCTGGTCGCCAGGTGTGTCCATGATGTTAATACGGCAATCTTTCCAAGGAAACTGGCTTAAGGAGGTGTTAATGCTGCTTCCTCTTTTAAGCTCTTCTGGCTCGAAATCCATAACAGTGTTGCCTTCCTCTACTTTGCCGAGCCTGCTGGTGATACCAGCTTTGAAAAGCATAACTTCTGCCAGGGCTGTCTTTCCGCTCCCGCCGTGGCCGACAAGTGCGATGTTCCTTATTTGTTTGATCTTCTCACTCATTAAAAAATGCTCCTCTCTATGAATTTTTTTTGACTGGAAAACACCACTATTGGAGAGACAGTGCTTTTTTGCCAAATTATTAAATATCTATTTTTTTCACAAATTTCAAAGTGAATGAATTTATGATATTATTATTAAACCCCTCAGCAACCTGTCATAAGTTAGAATATATTTTGAATTACAATTAGTTAGGCTCTGTAAACAACCAAACATCAAACAATATGCATGACCAGATATAGCAAAACAATAATATGAATATGATCATTGAATTTCGACAAATAATTAGTATTATAAAAGGGGCTGCAAAAATCAAGGAAAAATTATAAACTAAAATGAAAAAAGATAATATATAGCCATATTTTGGTAAATAGCATGGTTGAAATTCCATGAATTGTGGCAAGATAAAAACTTAATTTTTGCACTGATTGACATTCTTTTTTTATTAGAGTAGAAAAATAAATCTTTCAGACTTGGCAATAATGGAACCCGTGAAATGAATTTATTAAAAAAAATATTAAAGAGTCCTTTTTTGCTAGTTCCTGCGATTTTAATTGTTTCCGGTGTTATTTTTCAAGATGTCCTGTTGCAATTGGCTCTTAACTCTGGTTTGCCAAGGATAGTTGCTGAGGTCGCATACCCACCATCCCCAAATTTTCCTCAGCCTACGGGCAGACCTGAAAAACTGACAATCTTGACGGAACAGGTGAAAACTCATATTGATAAAAAATTTCTCTCCTTTGCAATTGATACATCACAGGCTGTTGGCGGATTATGGTGGAGCGACAGAGTAGCTGAAGAAGGGGGAACCGAAAAAACTAAAACACTCCCCTTTAATTTCAACAATGAACGCCTGGATATTTTTGCCAGAAATTTAGCGCCGGCATATCTTCGAATCGGTGGAACGGATGCTGACAAACTGGTGTACGATATTGGAGGCATGGTCAGTAAAAACAAGCTGGGCACGAATAATGACAATAAAGATTCATCTCTTATTCTTTCTGAAGAGACATGGGACGACATAAACCGATTCACTCAAAGAAACGGCCTGTCCCTGTTTTTTACAGTTAACGCTGGTCCGTCTGCAAGGGACAGGGACGGGGATTGGACTGGCGACAATACACAAAGACTTTTTGAACATACAAAAAATAAGGGATATCGGGTTCCTGTCTGGGAATTTGGCAATGAGATAAACGGTTTCTGGTACACCCATGGGAAGAAAAATCACATTACAGGTAAGCAGTATGCCAAGGATTTTCTGAAATTTAAACATCTTGTCGCAGCCTATTTTCCTCAGGCAAAAACAGCCGGCCCAGCCAGTGCCTTCTGGCCTCTGGTGGGGGAGCCTCTTAATTTTAAATACGGTGTATATGAAGACTTTATGATGCATGGCGGCGGACTGGCCGATATAGTTACCTGGCATTATTATCCCCAACAGTCTAAACGATGCAAATACTCTGTTAGGAGGGCTGAACCGAACCTGCTCCTGAACCCATCGTATCTTGACGAGATCACAAAGTGGATAGATAAAGTTGAATATGAAAAAGAAAAATATGCTTCAAGTGCTGAAATCATTTTGGGTGAGACTGGAAATGCCCAGTGTGGAGGTGAAGCAGGAGTATCAGATGCCTTTGTCGGGGGTCTCTGGTGGATGGATGAACTGGGGCTATGCGCTGTCAGAGGGCAGAAGGCTGTCATACGACAGACGCTTTCTGGTGCTAATTATGGGCTGATTGAAGAACCTGGCCTTAAGCCGAGGCCTGACTATTGGCTTTCAGTGATGTTTAAGCGTCTTGTAGGTACTGGTGTGCTTGGTATAAAGCGTTCAATGGATAACGCATATGTGAGGGCATATGCATTTTGCACCAGAGGGCAATGTGGTTCAATAACCCTTATGCTCATCAATGTAAACGAGACACAGCCGGCAGAGATCCTCCTTGCCGGGCTTTTCAATACCGAGGGTGCTGAAATATTCGAATTCACGACCCCTGATCTATATAGGGGTGAGACTCTTCTCAATGGTGCGCTGGTTGTCATGGAG
The DNA here is from genome assembly GCA_029939895.1 of Desulfobacterales bacterium. Lineage (GTDB taxonomy): Bacteria > Desulfobacterota > Desulfobacteria > Desulfobacterales > JAOZSB01 > JAOZSB01. Next base: position 18,768 of record JAOZSB010000018.1, on the reverse strand, counting down.
GGAAACTCAATGCCAGAACTCAGAGGGCGGTCATTTGCCATGGATAATGGTAATAGAATAGGGCTTCCGGCAGGGTCATGCACCTTTATCGTATTCCCAAATGCAGGGATGAAGTCGTGCTGTAATTCGTGAAATCTTTAGCAAAAATCAGGTTGGAAGTGGCTTCTGGGGATATGTGATATTAATCCAGATCAATGATTTTAATATCGTTGAGGTAGTCTTTGGTTTTGTACTTGGTGATTCCGGCCAGCTTGTCGGTCAAGTTGGCCATGCGCTTCACCTGAGACATGAGATTTTGGATGTATTTGTTGAAGCCTGGATTGTATGAAAACTCTTCTAGGGCCAGGTCACAGTTGCCGTGCATTATTTGTAATGGTTGATTAAATTCATGGCAGATTGTACCGGCCATTTCCAGGACAGTTTCAAGCTTGCTTCTTTGAAGCTGTTCGTTCTGGAGAGTTATCATCCGCTCGCCGGATTTTATTCTGACCATTAGCTCTTCTTTATTAAAGGGCTTTGTGATGTAATCGTCAGCGCCAGCCTTCATGCCCTCAATAAGGCTGTCCCGTGAACCCTGCGATGTCACAAGGACGATGAAGGTATAAAGTTGGTCTTCTTCGGCCCTGATTTTTTTAATTAGTTCGAGACCATCCATAACCGGCATGATCCAGTCTGTGATGACAAGCCTGGGCTTCTCTTTTTGCCAGATTTCCCATGCTTTCTGTCCATCAATGGCTGACAGCACTTCATACCCCAGCTTGGTGGTCAGAAATTCTAATTTTTTTCGACTCGTAATTTCATCATCTGTAATAAGAATCTTCATAATAATTAATTGAATCCAGTTAATGATTGTAAGATCATGTTACATTAATTGCATTACGCTAAACGCGACAAATAATTTTGATGACAAAAGGTTCTAAATGCATAAATGCCCTATATTGAAAGAAAATGCAAGCAATTATTGGCAATTGTACGCATTGAATATATTATTAAGTGACGGTACTATTTCAGGGATTGTTTTATTTCATTCATGTTATCCCTTTGTTCAAAATAGATGTCTACAATTTTTGGGTCAAAATGTTGACCCCGTTCCCTGGAGATGATTTTCTCTACTTTTTCAAGGGAAAAAGCTTCCTTGTAAATCCGTTTTGTGGCCAGAGCATCATAAACATCAGCAAGAGCAACAATTCGAGCTTCAAGGGGGATTTCATCACCCTTGAGACCAGTACAATAACCCCCCCCATTCCACTTTTCATGATGATAAAGAGCAATATTCCTTGCCATTGGGTCTATCAACGGGTTGTCGAGCATTCTGCCGCCAATGATAACGTGATTTATTATCTGTTCCCGTTCGTTTTTGGTATATCTGCATGGCTTTTTGAGGATTGCATCTGATATTCCAACCTTTCCAACATCGTGGAGCGAAGCATATAGTTTTATCCGTCTTACAAACTCCTTGTCTGCTTTGATTGCTGTTGCAAGAAGAGCTGAATATTCACTCACTCGCTTGATATGATTACCAGTGTCATCATCATTGGCTAAGTTCGCATCCTCAAGTACCGTTACTATGGTGTGAGCCATAAGCTTTATTTCTTTGGTTTTTTCTTCCACAAGATGAGTGAGGTGGGTTTCACGGTCTGCAAGCAATTTGTTTTTTTGCTTCAACTCATCCTGCAGGTTTTTTACATTAAGCTGCGCATTAACCCGTGCTATCAGCTCTTCTTTATTAAACGGTTTGGTTATATAGTCAACGCCTCCCTTATGAAAAGCCTCAACCTTGCTGTCTACATCGGTCTTTGCAGTAATAAAAATAATCGGGATGTCACAGGTAAGATTTTTGTGTTGCAATTGTTGTGCGACCTCATAGCCGTCCATTTTCGGCATCATTATATCAAGCAGGATTAGATCCGGGAGATTATTTTCTATGATTTCAAAGATAACCGTTCCATCAGATGCAGTCATAATATCGTGATCTGTGTATTCAGAAATCAGTGTAGCCAGCAAACGTCTGTTTTCAGCAATATCATCAACGATTAAAATTGTATTTACATGTGTCACGCAAGGGCCTCCAGTTTTTTAATAATTGATTTTAGTGCATCATCGTTAAAAGTTTTTGCTGAGTGATACAATTCCTGACGAATAGTTTCTATCCCCGTTATGTCAGAGAACTTGTCAAGGGAGTCAGTATGCTTTACTACATCCTGAGGGTTGAAGATTTTCAGATTGCTTTTCAGGCCAGCCAGGGCCGCCATGAGAATTTCCATGGACTCTGTCGATAATTCCAGATTTATATTATCAGTTGATTGACTTTCTATTGTTTTGTTTGCAGCATCAAGTTCAGCAAATCTTTTGGCTTTTAAGGCAACCTGTGTATAGATTTTCTCATACAATTTATCCATATTAACAGGCTTGGGTAAATAATCATCGCACCCGGCATTCAGAAATTTTTCAGCATCACCCTTCATTGCATCTGCTGTAAGGGCAATCACATGTAATGATTTCAGGTTCTCGTCTGCTCTGATTCGGGGAATTGTTTCCAGGCCATCCATTACCGGCATCTGCATATCAAGTAGAAGTAAATCGTAATGATTTCTGGCCAGCTCATCAAGTGCTTTTTTACCATTGTCAACAATTGTAGCATCTAAATTGACATTTTGAAGTATTTGGCGCACAAGAGCCTGGTTAATTTCATTGTCCTCGGCAAGTAATATTTTGAAGTCCAGTTTTACCTGCTTTAACGTTCCCTGACCGTAAAAATTATAGATATTTTCTATGAAGTAATCATCAGGAATTGATGATATTATTGTTTCAAGAGAAGTAAAAAGAGATTTGATCTTCTCAATGTTATAGTCTTTCTTTACTGCTTCTTCGTTTATTTTATTTGATATTTCATAAATCTCCTTCATGCCCAGATTGCCTGTAGAACCTTTAATGTCATGGGTGATGAATTCGATATCTTTTTTCTTGTTGATCAATATTGCATCTTCTAATCGCCGAATTTTATCCGGAAGATTTTTAAGGCATAAGCGGACATGCTCTGAGAAATCCAGGGTACCGCTTTTGGTTGAAAGCCATTTTTTTACCAGTGCCTCTCCTGTTTCCCAGTTGGCTTTTTCCTTGTCATATGTTTTTACTCTCTTGCCTGCTGCTTTAGGGAGGGGGATAGTTATGGTGAACGAGGTGCCGATGCCAACCTTGCTTTTTAATGAAATAGTTCCATCCATTAACTCTATGAGCCGTTTTGTGATTGCAAGTCCCAGGCCGGTTCCGCCAAACTCTCGGGTAGTTGAGGGATCAGCCTGTCGAAAAGCCGAGAATATATCATTTTGTTTTTTTTGTGGTATTCCGATTCCAGTATCATATATTTTGAATGTTGCTATACCGTCATCATAAGTACTAATGAGAGTTACGCTTCCTTCCTTAGTGAACTTGAATGAATTACTCAGAAAATTTACCAGTACCTGATTAATGCGATACCCGTCACCAATTACAGTTTCAGGGATGGTTCCAGGGATTTTTGTATTAAAGATCAGGCTTTTTTCTGCTGCTTTAAGCAGGAACATATGGCGGATATGTTCAAGAGTCTTTTGGATTGAAAATTCTTCTTTTGCGATTTCAAGCTTGTTTGCTTCAATTTTTGAAAAATCGAGTATGTCATTGATAAGGTTAAGGAGGTTTTTGCTTGATTTGCTTATTATTTCAAGGCGTTCCTGCCTGCTTGTATCTGCTTCATCAACAAGGAGCAAATCAGTAAATCCAATGATTGCATTCATGGGTGTGCGTATTTCATGGCTCATGTTGGCCAGAAATTCACTTTTTTGCCTGTTTGCAACTTCAGCCACCTGTTTTGCAGCTTTAAGTTCCTTTGAAATATTTTTTAAGTGCGTGATGTCAAATGCATAGATGCGGATTATCTCATTTTCTTTGACATACTGTATTCTACGTTCATAGATAAAATCATTTATAGTAATTTCATCGATTATTGTTTCCTGTTCATTTTTTAATAACTCAGGGATTATTGAATCAATGCCTTCTAACAAGGGGTGGGTATGGTGAGTGTCTAATATTTCAGGAAAAAATTGTTTGCTGGTTGGGTTTGAATATGTAACCTGACAATCGAGGTCGGTTTCAATAAAAATATTTGGATTATCTTCCGGGAAGGAAGCCAGACGTTTCAGTTCCATGTCTGCTTGCTTTCGCTCAGTAATATCTTCCTTGATAGCCAAAAAATGGGTAATCATGCCCTTTGAGTTTTTGATGGGTGAAACAGAGCCAGATTCCCAGAAAAAATCACCGTTTTTCTTTTTATTATATAGCTCCCCTCGCCACACATTGCCAGTCAGGATTGTGTCCCACATCTCTTTGAAAAACTCAGGCGGTTTGTTGCCTGAATTTAGTATCCTGAGGTTCTGGCCAATAGCTTCCTCTGGGGTATATCCTGTTAATTTTGTAAATCTTGGATTGACATATTCAATAGTACCGTTTTTATCAGTTAATACTATTGTTGCAGGGCTTTGTGCTGCTGTAAGTGACAAAATATGGAGTTCCTGCTCAATCCTGTCCTTTTTAAAGCGGTTAACCACAAAAACCAGGCAACCACCTGCGATAAGCAGAAAGAATATATAATATTCCATGAAAAACATTTTGCAAAGAACGCCGATGTTAGATTCAAAGGGCCCTAATGGTATAAAGTTTGCGATTTTCCAGAAATATGCACCTGCATTGATTTTTTTTGCACTCGGGCCAAATGTGCTATCCGATCCAGTGCTTGATATCCAACTCTCAGATAAAGGAAAAACCGTTGTAAAAGTTGTGATGCTGGTGGGGCTTTTAAACTGCCCGGAATTTGTTTTAAGCATTGCCTGCCATGCCATTTGATTTTTGCTGGCAAAGGAAATGTCTGATTTTTCCGGGAACATAAATAACCATTCCGCATTGGGATTAGCACCTATGAGCCAGTAACCATCTTTATTTAAAAGTACAGTGGTGCCAGGAAAGTTGTGTGATGTGGTTTTGATTTCGTTTAAGAGCTCTGAGCCTTTATAGTTGATAAGTACAATACCTTTTTTGTTGCCTTTGCTGTCAAAGACAGGAGTTCCGAACCTCAGAGTGGGCTTGTAGGGTCTTTCAAGGGTGCCGTATTCAATATTTAAATCAAAGGGCGATACAAAAAGTTCGTTTTTTTCCAGAAGCCATGTGTCCTTGAAATAGTATCGCTGTGACTTTTCTTGAAGCTGCTGCCTGTGAACAATGATTGGATTTCCATTATTGTTGTTTATCCGCACAATCTCCATGCCGGTTGAGTCTATAAATCTTATCAGTTCATAATTAAGTTTCTTTTTTGCAAACAAAAGATACTCACTTGTAAGGGTTTGCAATGCCTGTTCATTACCGTTATCAAGGTAAACTTCAAGTGCGTTAAAGCTGGCAAGAAACATTGTGTCTGATACAACAGTACTAAATTTATTTGTCACAACTTTTTGGACAAGTTCAACACAATCATAGGCCAGTTGCCTCTGTCTTGACTGTTTATCCTGGTCTTCATTATAATAAACCGTCATTCCAATTATTAAGGTGATAACCGAAAGGGGGAAATAAGTGATCAGGAATCGTTTAGCAATAATTACTAATGTTTTCATATTTTGTTTACCTGCATAACCCGGAGTCTTGAGTGCCGATTACAAAATAAATATTTAGGGCTCTCATTTGTTGCCAAATATTATTTATTATATGTCATCGAATACTCATCATCTGCTGTATGGCAGCAGGCAGGGCAAACCAGTGCCATTATTAACGAGTCATATTTATCAAAAAATTCAGTATATGGCTCAGCCAATATAGCTTGCGTCCTCATTACATGGGGACTTATGCCTTAAAGGATTTGTTCGATTATATATAATTCTTTTTTAATTAGATTCAAATAATGTTTTTTTTGAAACTTAACCCAGTCCAAAAAGCCTGCCACCCTGGAAGACTACAAAAGCAGCTCCCCATGCAGTGAGGGTGGTGAATACAGCGCTGAAGATCGCCCATTTAACAGAGGCTTCCTTCATTATTGTGCCGACCGTGGCAAGGCAGGGCACATATAAAAGCACAAACACCATCATAGCCATTGCCGAGAGTGGAGTCATATTCGATTCCTTCAGGGCATGTTTCAGTGCGTCCGGCTCATCGTTTTCTTCAACAGCATAGAGTACGCCCATTGTGCTGATTACGATTTCTTTTGCAAAAAAACCAGTCAACAGGGCAACGCTTCCGCGCCAGTCTATGCCAATAGGTTCGAACACAGGCTCTATGAACTTGCCGAGTCTACCCATGTACGATTTTTCAGCTTTTTCTGCACTTTTTAATTTATCAATTTCTATAATTCTGTTTAACATTTCATTTTTTAAAGTAATGAATTCTTTATCATCTGATGTTTTTATTTTTTCATCAAAATCGGTATTAATCTGTGCAATCTTAGCATCATAGTCTGTGGAGTATTCAATATGACGAGGAAAGGCAGAAAGACCCCAGACTATTATAGAGCCGATTAGAATAATTTTGCCCATTTTTTTCAGGAACATCTTGCTCCTGTCCCACATGTGAATCATAAGGCTTTTAGCCATTGGAACCCTGTAGGGTGGCAATTCCATAACAAAGGGTGCATCTTCACCCGGAAGAAGTACAGTTCTGAAGAGTCTCCCAAAGAGGATTGAAAGTATAATGCCGAAAAGGTAGATTCCAAAGATAACGCTGCCTGCTTTACTGGCGAAAAATGTGCCGGCAAGGACTATGTAAACAGGCAGGCGGGCAGAGCAGGACATAAAAGGTGTTATCAGGATTGTGAGTATGCGGTCCTTTTCGCTCTCCAGGGAACGGGCTGCCATAATTGCAGGTACACTGCATCCAAAACCCATGAGCATGGGGATAAATGACTTCCCGTGGAGACCTATCAAATGCATGATTCTGTCCATGAGAAACGCAGCACGCGCCATATAGCCAGTATCCTCGAACAGGGCAATGCAGAAAAAAAGTATTAGAATGTTTGGTAGAAAAACGATGATGCTGCCAACGCCAGCAATTGCACCGTCAACTATTAGTTCTTTCAGCAAACCATCGGGGAGAATGGTTTCAAAAACAAATGATACCCAGGAAACAAGACTCTCAAGCCAGCCCATGGGTATTTCGCCCAGAGTAAAAGTAAGCTGAAACATTGCCCATATAAAGAATATAAAGATTGGAAACCCCCAGAAACGGTTTGTGAGTACAAGGTCAATGTTTCTGGAAAAGTCAATTCGCTGTTTGGTAGTCGAAGTCATTACTTCTTTGACAATACCAGCTATGAAGCCGTAACGTTCGTCTGTCATAACTATTTGAGGATCTTCATCATAGCGGTTTTTTATAAACTGCCTGAGCTTAGCTGCTTCTTCGAGAACCTTGTCTGGGTTTCCGCCCTTTGCAGTAATAATCTTTTCTTTTACATCGCTATCGTCCTCCAGGAGTTTAATAGCGACCCATCTATCACTGATGGGGAGGTTTGTCTCGGTGGTTTCTGCCAGTGCTGTCTTCAGGCTGGCGATTGAATCCTCAATGTCCTTGGTGTATTTAACGTTACGTATGCCAGGCTCTGTATCATTGGATATTGCAAGGTCAATTGCAGCGTTTAAGAGGTCTTCTATGCCCTTGCCTTTGTTACCCACAGTGAACACGATTGGCACGTCAAGAAGCTCTGACATTTTTTCTGCATCAATCTTAATGCCCCTGGTCTCTGCGAGGTCTGCCATATTAAGGGCGAAGAGTACTTTGCATTCGAGTTCCCGTATCTGTGTAGCAAGATACAGGCTGCGCTCCAGATTTGATGAATCTATGATTGAGATTACAATGTCGGGGGCCTGTGTTATTATGTAGTCCCTGGCGACTATTTCTTCGATGGAAAATGGTGTCAGGCTGTATGTTCCAGGCAGGTCAACCAGCTTAATGCTATGACCACGTCTTTCTATTGTGCCTTCTTTTTTTGCTACAGTAACACCGGGCCAGTTGCCAACCTTCTGCCTTGTGCCGGTAATTGAGTTGAAAATAGTGGTTTTGCCGGAGTTTGGGTTGCCGGCAAGGGCTATTGTTATGTTTTGGGCTATATTATTTTTACTCATTATTACTTGGTTTCTTTATCTTCTTTGTGGTTATTCAGACAGGGTCTTCTGTACGTACATTATCCACCTGTATCGTTGATGCTTCCTCAATTCGAAGTGAAATATGATAACCCTTTACTATAAGTTCAAGGGGGTCGCGAAGAGGTGCGTATTTTTCAACGTAGATGTCTGTACCCTTTAAAATACCCATCTCAAAGATACGTCTTCTCAGCCTGTCATTGCCTCCGACTTTTACTACCGTCCCTGTCTGGCCTTTTTGCATTTCAGAAAGATTCATGGCCTGTTCGTATTTACTCCTAATAAACTTAAAATTTTAACGAAGCGATGATTTTTGTTTATCCCAAAGGTCTGGTTATGAAATAAGCAAAAAATCTCCTTTTTTTGACTTTTTATTCGCTTCGTTTTCTTCCAAATTTTTTAAACCCGAGAAATTTTCTTTTGGGTTTAGGTTTTTTTTGATCTGTTAGTTGTGCATTTTGTTTTATTGCATCCTGGGGAGTGACCTGCACTTTGCCGGCCAGACCTCTGCCCAGGCTGATTCTGTTAAACCCAACCGCAACAATTACCTGTCCCAGGCCATCATTGGTAACAACCTCAATTGAGTCGCCAATTTTAAGCCCCAGGGTAAGTAAACGGTTCCTCAATCCTGCCCCACCGATAAGGTTGTGGATAGCAAGGCGTTCTCCCTGTTTGGCAGCAGTAAGAGGCAAAATGCTGACTCTGCTGGCAAGGCAGTCGCTGCATAGCCCGTAAATTTCCATTTTGTGCTGGAGCATGTGAAAGCCGTATTCATCGGCTATTGTTTTTTGCATGGACTCTAAGCGGTCATCACTGAATTCCAGGATTGTTCTACATTTGACGCAGACCATATGGTCATGGTGATCACCTAAATGTCTGTGTTCGTATCGTACAATACCGTTGTCAAAATTGCTCTTATGGGCAAAACCAAAGGTGTGCATCAACTTTATGGTTTCACGCACAAAGTCCTCTGTAAAGTCAAATCCCTGCTGTTTTAGAATTTCACAGATCTCCATCACTGTTACATGCTTCTCAGTGCTTAAGAAGGCATCAAGGACGTTGAATCTGTCAGTAACTCTGTCAACCCCTTCCTCTTGAAAAAGCTGCCTGAACTGCTCCTTTTCGTGGCTGTGAATCTGTTTCATCTTCTATATTCCTCAACAGGTAGCACTGTCCTGTGATTTGGGCTTGTCTATTGTACTACATTTTATTGCGACTAATGATTTGTGATTATGGTTAAACCTGTCCATTTTAACATAACGAGTCATTTGCTTGTTAAATTGTATTAAGCAGGGCCTGGAATGTCGTATGTCGTACAGGAACCGCCAGAGCATTTTCTTGTTGTTGAGCTTGCTCCCTGTCCGCTGCTGCTTGGGGTGGAGCCTGCACCCATGCTGTAGTTGGTCGCACTTATTACACGCTCAAGATTCTCGCTTTTACATTTGGAGCAGACCATCTCAACTTCTTCGTCTGCACTTTTAAGCAGGAACTCTACAAACTCTTCGCAGTCCATGCATTTAAATTCGTATATTGGCATATTATCTCCTCCTGTTAAACTTAAAATTATCATCGGAGCATTTGCTTAGTTTATATCAAAGGTTTGGTTATGAAATAAGCAAAATTTTACATACTAAAAAACACCTTTATAAATATGTTACCATCAATTATGAAAAGTCAAGGCAGGTCATGTATGTGAAAATGATTACTGGCCTTCTGATTCAAGCATTTCGCGGGCATGGTCAAGGGTTGTTTTTGTGAGCTTGACACCGCCTAACATCCGTGCGATTTCCTCCACCCGTTCATCATCATTCAGGCGGTTTATTTCTGTTCTGGTTCTGCCGTCCTTTACACCCTTTGTTATCCTGAAATGGCAATCCCCGAATTTTGCTATCTGCGGAAGATGGGTAATGCAGATTATCTGGCGTTGGCCTGCAATAGCTGAGAGTTTTTCACCTACCATCTCTGCAATCCCACCGCCGATTCCAGCGTCCACCTCGTCAAATACCACGGTTTCCAGGGAGTCGGTTTCTGCGAGTATCGCCTTTAGGGCCAGGATAACACGGGAAAGTTCACCGCCTGAGGCAATATCAGCAAGAGGTTTCATGGCCTCGCCCTGGTTTGCAGCAATCATGAATGCAGCCCTGTCTATGCCCTCGGAAGTGACGGCAGTCCCATTTCTCGAAAGATAGGGCCCATCTGATCCAGTTGATTTTATTTTGCTTATTTCCACACCAAACCTTGTGCCACCCATTTTGAGGAACTCAAGTTCCTTTTCTACGAGCTTGGAAATCTTTTTTGCAGACTCAATTCTTTTTTTAGAAAGCTTATTGGCTAAGTTGAAAAGTTTATCGCTGTCTTTTTTGAGATTTTTTTCAACTTTTTCAATTGTGTGGGTCAGGTTTTCAATGCCTGAAAGCTCCTTGTCAATGGAGTCAAGCCGCTCCAGAACTGCTTCAATGGACACATCCTTTGACGACCCTCCATATTTCTTTTTGAGTTTGTTTAGAACATCAAGCCGGTTTTCCACTTCTTCAAGTACACCCTGATCCATGTTTATCCCGTGGAGATGATCCTGCAACTCTCTGACAACGTCCTCAATAATAAAACGAACCTCATCCAGCGACTTAACCTTGCCTGCAAGTGACGAGTCGATTTTGGAAGCCTTTTCCAAGTTTTTGGTTACCTCGCCAATGGTTTCAACAGCAGCTTTTTCTTCTGTGTAAAGCCCTTGTACAGCACTCGACACTGCCTGATAAAGATTTTCGCTGTTTCTCAGGATGTTACGCTCTTCCTCCAGGGTTTTGTCTTCGTCTGGAGTTATCCTGGCAGCCTCAATCTCGCTTTTCTGGAATTTCAAAAGCTCGATCTGATCATTGCGTCTTCCTTCAAGCCCCTTTAGTTCCTGGAGCCGTTTTATTTCCGGGACAATTTCATTATAAAGTACAGCCAGGTCTTCACGCATTTTGACCAGCCCTGCAAACTGATCAAGTATCAGAAGGTGTTGCTCCTCCTTTAAAAGCCCCTGGTGGGCGTGTTGCCCGGATATGCTGGCGAGACTTTCAGTAATTGCGTTAATGATCTGTATTGTTGCAAGACTGCCGTTTATGTAATTCCGATGGCGGCCGTTTGCAGCAATTATTCTTTTTATGAGAAGGTCTTCAGTCGGATCAAACCCCTTTTCTTCCATGAGCCTTGCTGCGGGGCTGTCCATTGTTATCCCGAAAAGTGCTTCTACTTCTGCGGAATCGCATCCAGTGCGGATTAGTTTGGCAGATGCCCGTGTGCCCAGCAACAGGTTCAGGGCGTTGATTATGATTGATTTTCCAGCCCCGGTTTCGCCGGAAAGGATTGTTAGACCCTCTGGAAACGATATCTTCAGATCATCAATTATTGCGAAGTTTTTTATTGAAAGTTCATGTATCATTATATCATATGGCCTTAATAACTCAGGTTTTATTCTTCGGCTATAGATTCCCATTCCTCAGGACTTAAGAATGCATCTCTGTCCTTGTCTGCAAGGATAAATAATTTGTCGTCAACATCCGGGCAGGCTTTCCTGAACTCCCCAAGCCCTGCCTTCCCATCATTGTTTGTGTCAAGAAGGCTGAAATCCGCAGGGCAGACAACAGAACACCCAGCGATAAAAGTCATCAAAATTATTGCAACGGAAAAATTTTTCATTTAAAGTACTCCCAATAAACTTAAATGTTTTAACGAAGCGATGATTTTTGTTTATCCCTGAGGTCTGGTTATGAAATAAGCAAAAAGCGCCCGATAAACTTAAATGTTTTGTCGAAGTTAATTGCTTAGTTTATACCGAAGGTCTGGTTAAAAAAATAAGCAAAAAGCTCCTAATAAATTTAATAGTAACGATGAAGCTTTCTGCTTAGTTTATTTCGAAGGTATGATTATGAAATAAACAAAAAACTTCTTAAATTTTTCCATAGGTAACACAGGAAGGAATAAGCCGCAAGAATTTTACAATAAACATTATTCAAGAAGGCTTTTTACAATGAAAATTACCATAACAAAGCACCTTAGAGTTGAAGATGCCACCACCCCCCTCATTGAGGAACTGATGGAGGCCCTTAGCCTTCCAAACCCCAAGTGGCTGGAAAATGAACGTATGGGCAGGTGGAACCGAGGCACGCCAAAACTCTTGAAGTTTTACTTTAAAATTAAAAACGGACTGATAATCCCCAGGGGATACATGCGGCAGCTTATCAATACAGCCGGGCGGCATGACGAAGATTACGAGATTGTTGATGAAAGGAGGGTGCTTGCACCTGCTGATTTTCATTTCAATGGAGAACTCAAACCGTTCCAGGAACAGGCAGTAGATGTGATGATGTCTAAGGATTTTGGACTCCTTTGCTCACCCACGGGGAGCGGCAAGACTGTAATGGCCCTTTATATGATTGCCCAAAGAAATCAACCTGCCATTATTGTTGTGCATACCAAGGATCTTGCCTTTCAGTGGATAGACAGGATTGAGACATTTTTGGATATTCCAAAGGACGAAGTCGGACTTATCGGGGCTGGAAAGAAAACCGTGGGAGAAAAACTGACCGTGGCACTTGTGCAGACCCTCTATAAATGCGCTGATGAGGTCGCTCCGTCAATCGGATTTCTAATCGTGGACGAAAGTCACAGGTGTCCCAGCCGAACCTTTACAGACGCTGTTACTGAGTTTGACTCCAAATACATGCTTGGACTTTCTGCTACTCCGTGGCGGAGGGATAAACTTACGAAATTAATTTTTTTCCACCTTGGGGATCAGCACCATGAAGTAGACAAAGGGGCCTTGATCCAAAGCGGAGACGTGCTTCCTGCTGAGGTTGTTGTTCGGGAAACCGAGTTTAAGCCATTTTATGACCCAACAAACGAATACACAAAAATGATAACAGAACTCATTGCCGATAAGGACAGAAACCTTCTAATAGCAGAAGACGTGGCGCAACAGGTGCAGAAGGAACCAGGTGTCTGCCTTGTGTTATCCGATAGAAAAGAGCACTGCAAAAATCTTCATGCTTTGATTAGTTTAAAGCATAAATTAGAGTGCGAGCTTCTCACCGGTGATCAGTCCACCGAGGAGCGCAGGCAGATTCTCGACAGGCTCAACAGGGGGGAAGTCAACATACTTATTGCAACAGGTGCCTTGATAGGCGAAGGCTTTGATCACAAAGCCCTGTCCACACTGTTCCTTGTCACCCCCATCAGCTTCAGCGGACGAGTGCTTCAATACCTGGGCAGGGTGCTGCGCCCGGCTCCAGGCAAGGAAATTGCCAAGGTCTTTGATTATGTAGATATTCACGTCGGGCCTCTCAAGGCCGCTGCAAAGGCCCGGCAAAGGGCCTATGGAATTGGGGGCTGAATATTTCAGCTTTTCTTTGTTTTTCATCTTTTGGGTCGGGGTAATGAAATTAAAGGCATTGCAGGTAAATATATGGAAAAGCACTTTGAATAATCCAAAGGTGTTTGGCAATTTTTAAAATATTTATCCCAGTTTTTCTATGCTATTCATCCATCGCTTCGAGGTCGCTAAGTTCTTCAAGGGAGAGTGCATTGTCGATGTTTAAGAGGATTTTAACCTTCCCATCAACCTTAGCCATGCCCATGATATATTCTGTATTGACGGTCATGCCGAAGGAGGGGGTGTCTTCAATGTCCTTTGCGTAAATATTGATAACTTCTGAGACAGAATCGACCACCACGCCTAACTGGATCATGCCTGAAGAACCTTCGATTTCTACAACTACGATAACAGTTCTTTCAGTGTAGTCGATAGAATCCATATCAAAGCGGAGTCTGAGGTCGATTACAGGTATTACCTTGCCACGGAGGTTAACGACACCTCTAACAAATCTTGGTGTTTGAGGGACTGATGTAATGGGTATGATTCCAATAATTTCTTTGATCTTCCTTATGCCGATTCCGTATTCCTCATCAGCAAGAGTGAATGTAAGGTATTTACCTTCCTTTGCAACTTTATTTTCTGCGATTACATCAGTATTTTCTGCCAGCTCGTTCATCAAACCTCCTAATAAATTTAAATTTTTGTCGAAGCTAATTGCTTAGTTTATACCGAAGGTCTGGTTATGAAGTAAGCAAGAAAACTCCAATTATACAAATTTAATATTTTTGAATAAATAGTATAACTGCTTCAATATAAATATTCAATCAAAAAATATTTTTTTTAGTTTGAATTCTTTTTTGTGTTCTTGAAGGGGGCGTGGAAATGATTTAATGCGTGCTGTTAGGCAAAAAAAAGGGAAAGGCCAAATGACCTTTCCCTGATATGTTATTGCTGCTTTTTTTTTCTACTTTTTAAGTTGTACTATTTTCCTGTTGCAGCACCGTGGAGTTTTACCTCAACCTTATCGGTAACGCCTTCATAGTACTCACGGAGAATCGCAACAACTTCGTCACGACCAAAGTGATCAGGAAGTACTCCGCCTTCGGAGAGCATTTTTCTAAGTACTGTGCCGGAAAGAAGAACTCTGTCTTCCTTGCCGTGGCAGCATGTTCTAAGGGATGCCATGCCGTCACACTTGTAGCAGTAGAAGGTCCAGTCAATTTTCAATGGAGTACAAAGCAGACCCTTTCCACCTTCAGGGGTCGGTATTTCATCAAATATTGTCTGTGCTTCGAACATTCCGTAAAAATCACCAACGCCAGCGTGGTCACGACCAATAATCATCTTGGAGCAGCCATAGTTCTGGCGGAAGGTTGCGTGGAGGAGAGCTTCTCTGGGACCAGCATAACGCATGTCAAGAGGATACCCGCCCTGTACAACATTGTCTTCCACAAAGTAGTTCTTTACCAGCGAGTCGATACATTTTACACGAACGTCTGCCGGGATGTCGCCTGGTTTCAAGTTTCCAACCAGGGAGTGAATGTAAACACCGTCACAAACTTCAACAGCGATTTTGCAAAGATACTCATGGGATCTGTGCATTGGATTTCTGAGCTGCAGGGCTGCAATTTCTTTCCAGCCTTTTTCGTCAAATATTTTTCTTGACTCTTCTGGTCTCATGTAGATTCCAGCATACTTGGTCGGGAATTCACCTTCGCTGAGAACCTTTACCGGGCCAGCAAGACTGATCGGTTTTTGATCCATAACCATCTGAACACCAGGATGGTCGTCCTTGGCGATTTTCCAGAATTCGTCAGCAGTCGGAGTGCCTTCGCCCATGTAGACTTTTTCGCACTCAAACTTCTTTTTCTCATCGGTCATCTCGAATTTCTCGGTGACATTCATTGTACCCATGATTTCGTCTGTTTCTGGGTCAACGAGTGCAACATCATCGCCTATGTTTATGGCATCAGCATCTTCTGTAGTGGCAGACATGGTAACAGGAATTGGCCAGAATGTTCCGTCTGTTAAGAGGTAACTTTCACATACGCTTTTCCAGTTTGCCTCATCCATGAAGCTTGTGATTGGGCTGAAACCACCAATACCCATCATAATAAGGTCGCCATTCTCACGTGGAGACATGGCTATTTTTTTCAGACCTTCAGCTTTTTTCTTTTCAGCATCCAGCTCAGCGCCTTCCAGCAGGCAGCAGGTTAGTCCTTTGCCACCATGAGGGGGGATTAAATTTGACATCTGTAAATCTCCTTTCAAGGGTTTATTTTTTCAAGTTGTATATTATCAAACGGATAATTCCGTAATTTCCTTTTCCAATACCTAAATTACATAAGACAATAAACGACAATACAAAACGTAAAGGAATCTCAATAGTAATTTAGGATTTATTTGTCAAGTTATATATACAATAGCCTTTATGGACTGATCAGTATTTTGCTCTTATCTTATATGTTTTTACTAAATATTTCTTAGCACAAACCTTAGTATCCCTTCATGCCTGAAATATTCCAGCTCAATCTGGGTGTCTATTCTTGCAATAACTGAAAACTCAGTTTTTGTTCCATTGCTTTTTTCTGCTGTAACCATGAGCTTTGTCCCAGGGGCGAGGTTGTCTTTAATACCTGAAATCGAATAGATCTCCGTACCATCAAGCCCAAGGCTTTTTGCCCCTTCACCATCCTCGAATTGCATTGGGAGGACACCCATGCATACGAGGTTGCTTCTATGTATACGCTCGAAACTTTCAGCTATAACCCCTTTTACGCCTAATATTGAGGTTCCCTTAGCTGCCCAGTCCCGTGAACTGCCTGTCCCGTATTCTTTGCCCGCAATCACGATAAGGGATGTGTTTTCTTCTATATATTTTGTTGATGCATCAAAAATCGAAGTCTGCTCACCGGTGGGTAAGTGGATTGTTACACTGCCACTGGTTTCGGGAACAAGGAGGTTTTGCAGGCGAATGTTGCCGAAGGTTCCCCGCATCATCACTTCATGATTGCCACGCCTCGAACCAAAGGAATTAAAATCGCTTAATGCAACTCCTTTTTCAATGAGGTATTTACCCGCAGCTCCATCAACAGGGATGGCTCCTGCCGGAGAGATGTGATCTGTGGTGACCGAGTCACCCAAAAGGGCCAGCACTCTGGCACTTGCAATATCTTTCAGCTCTGGCGCATCCTTTGACATGCCTTGCAGGAATGGCGGCTCCTTGATATATGTTGATGCTGGGTCCCATGGATAGCGGGGGCTTTCATCGGCTGGAAGTTGCTGCCATTTTTCTGGGCCGTCAAAAACAACACTGTATTCTTTTGTAAACATTTCAGGCGCAATTGAAGCCTCAACAGCCGCTCTGGTCTCTTTGCTTGTCGGCCATATATCCTTGAGAAATACTGGCGTTCCATCGCTGCCATTGCCTATGGGTTCTGTTTCAAAATCAATATCAGCCCTGCCGGCAAATGCGTATGCCGCTACAAGGGCAGGGGAGGCCAGATAATTTGCAGTGGTATGGGGGCTTACCCTTCCTTCAAAATTTCGATTTCCACTGAGTACTGAAGCTGCCATGAGTTCATTCTTTTCTATTGCCGAGACTATATTTTCGGGCAGTGGCCCGCTGTTGCCGATACATGCTGCGCAGCCGTATGCAATTATATGCAGTCCAGCCTGCTCCAGAAACGGCATGAGGCCGCTTTTTTCCATGTATGCAGAGACTACCCTTGATCCGGGTGCAAAGCTGGTACGTACCCAGGGTTTGACTTTCAGGCCCTTTTCAACTCCTTTTTTTGCCAGAAGGCCGGCACCTATCATTAAAAATGGGTTTGATGTGCTTGTGCAACTTGTAATCGCTGCAATAACTATTGAGCCGTCGCCAATTTCAAAGTCCTCACCTTCGACTTTTGCAGTTTTCTTATCCTTTCTGATCTCATCAAAGGACTGTTTCATTGATGTCAGAGCGATTCTGTCCTGGGGTCTTTTGGGACCGGCTGTTGAGTGGACGATTCCAGCCATGTCAAGGGAAACCACGTCAGTAAATTCAGGCTCAGGTGAGTCTGAGGTTCTAAAAAGGCCCTGCTCCTTTAAATATGTTTCGATCAGGTCTACGTCTTCAGCGTCTCTGCCGGTAAGTTTAAGATATGTCATGGTCAGTTCATCAACCGGGAAAAAGCCCATTGTAGCACCGTATTCAGGAGCCATATTAGCAACCGTGGCTCTATCCTCAAGAGTCAGGCTGTCAAGACCCGGGCCGAAGAATTCAACAAATTTCCCAACCACGCCTTTTTCTCGTAATTTTTGTGTTACATGTAAAACAAGGTCAGTTGCATTTGTGCCTTCTGGAAGCTCACCTTCGAGTCTGAACCCGACTACCTGTGGTGTCAGGAGGTAGTATGGCCTGCCGAGCATGACGGCTTCAGCCTCTATTCCACCGACTCCCCAACCCATAACGCCTATGCCGTTTATCATGGTTGTATGGGAATCAAGGCCCACAACGGTGTCAGGATATGCAATGTTGTCGTTGAGGAACACAACCCTGGCAAGATGCTCAAGGTTAACCTGGTGAACTATGCCAGCTCCTGGAGGGACTACTTTGAAGTTTTGAAAGCTTTTTTGTCCCCACCTCAAAAATGCGTAACGCTCTCTGTTTCTTTTAAATTCCATTTCAAGGTTGGTATCAAAGGCTTCATGGGATGCACATTCATCTAATTGTACTGAATGGTCAATAACAAGCTCCACAGATATTTGCGGATTTATTTTTAAAGGATCGCCATACATATCACCGGCAGCTTCACGCATGGCTGCAAGGTCTGCCACCGAGGGGACACCAGTGAAGTCCTGTAGCAAAATTCTTCCCGGGAAAAATGGAAGCTCTGCTGGAGTACCATCATCCTTGCCCCAGCCTGCAAGCCGTTCAATGTCTTCGGCCTTTACAGCGTAGCCATCCTCGTTCCTCAACAGGTTCTCAAGCAATATCCTGATTGAATAGGGAAGCCTTGATATACCTGGAAAGTTGTCTGCTTCTAATTTTTTCAGGCTGAAGTACTCAATATCACCTCTGTTGCCACCTGATGTTGTAAGTTTTGATTTTGTTTTGTAACTGTCAATTGAACTCACTTTATACCCCCTTAATATTTTTAGCCAAATTTAAGACTAAACTTCCCAGTGTCAAGGGACAGCTTAGTGTGTAATGTTTTTTATATACTTTGTGCTATTGTGTCAATTAACGAAATCTGATAACTTAAATATAATTCATGA
>JAOZSB010000202.1 GCA_029939895.1 Desulfobacterales bacterium | reverse complement strand
AGTCAAGATATTTACTGCAAACAGCACCATTCCACGAAGTGCAATCAGCTCTTCTGAAATGTGAAATGCGTCCATCAACCTGCACCTGGTATTATTTGTTGTTCCACCTGTTCAGCTTTGGTATACCCCTTGTGAATATCCAGGCTACAAATTTAGGCATACCATCTTCATTCATTTTTTTTACGCAGAAGTCCTGCATTTCTTTAGCTGTTTTAAAAGCACCAACAAACTCACCATCCTTGTAACAATAGCTACAATACTCAGCATTTATACTGCCATCAGTGTTTGTCCCACCGCCTTCGGGATCTTTGCTCATTGGCAACCCGCAACTTTGGCAAAACTTTTTCATATTGCTCCTCCCTCATAATAATCCTTGCTATTTCAGCCACATAACAAGTTCTTGTCTGGTTTTGCATATCATGCGAATTGTAGTGACATACAGCAAGCTTCAATGACAATTTATTTGGATATTGTATTCATGACACTGGCAAATCTCAAACTTATCTTATTCCACCACATATAATTTAGAGAATTACAGGGCTTCAATCATTGGTCTATGCGACATCCTTGCCCCGAAATTCCTTTTTTAAATTCAGCATAATAGAGAATATACGATCTGTCAACCTGGCCATTTTCTAATTAAAAAAGCAGCTCCTTCATAGCAGACATAGCAGATATGATGATTTCAGTACTAACCTGCGACCCACAATATGCGGGAAAGCTTAATTTCTGCCATGTTTGATTTGCAGATTTCAGATTCTTTAATACACACATTGATCTTTAACATTATTTAGTGGCGCGCCCGGCTGGATTCGAACCTGCGAGCTATATTTGACATTAGCCCAAACTAAAACAGTCTGAATATGTTTTAGAAAAGATGGTGTCATGGGGCTGGTGCATCAGTTTTAAATCGTAATTTCCAGGCAATTACCCTCAGGGTCTAATACCGTAGATTCATAATAGCCATCGCCTGTCTTCCTTGGGCCATCAAGCACGGTATAGCCATCATGCTGTAATTCTGCGGTAAGTTGGTCCACACGCTCCTGACTTCCTGTGGAGAATGCAAGATGCGCAAACCCAAAATGGCTCTCACCTGGAGGAGAAAGTGATTTTTTTACAGAGTCCATCTGCATAATCTCCAGCCTGGTTCCTGAATCAAAACTCAGAAAATACGATGAAAACTTTTTCTTGGGATTAGTATACCTGTCATTTGAAGTTGCATTAAAATATTGTTCATAGAACCTTCGAAGCTTCTCAATATCTTCGGCCCAGATAGCAATATGTTCTATCTTCATTATTATTCCCTAATAAATTTAGCTTATTAGCACAGTTTTTTTGTTTATACCAAAAGCCCGGCTATGAAATAAGTAAAAAAATTGCAAAGCTGTTTCCAGGATTGCCGGGCAGCCCCTATAATTCGAGTCCACGACTTGCTGCACCTAATAATGCGGCATTCGGGTGCATGATGATGTTCACGGGCATGCTGGCAAGGAGCGTGGAAAAACGGCCCTTGTTGATAAAGGATTCCATAAAACGCCCTTCTTTAAGTTTTTCTGCTATCCGCTGTGGAATGCCGCCGCCCAGATATAAACCACCGTCAGACAGCACTTTAAGGGCCAGGTTTCCAGCCTCGGTTCCCAGTATGGATATAAACATATCTACAACTGCAAGACAAATTGCACTGTTTTGATCTGAATTAACAGCAGAGTTGAAAATAACAGGGGATGGATTATCTACGCCTTTCATTTTTTGAGCCAACCACTCAGGCTCTTCAAACCGGTTTGTGTCCTTTAAAAAATTATAAATATTTGGTATGCCGATTCCTGAACAAACCCTTTCGCAACTAACATGTTTGTGTTGTTTTCGCATATATTCAAGAAGGTCAGATTCAAGCTGGTCAGTCGGTGCAAAGTCAGCGTGCCCCCCCTCTGAGGCATGGGCGCGATACTGGTTACCGTCCCAGGTAAGAAAGGCCTCTCCCAACCCAGTACCCGGAGCAATCAGGGCGATACTCCCATTGGAAGCCGGATTACCGATATTGATGGAATCCAGGTCTGAATCATTAAGAAAAGGGATCGCACTTGCAATTGCCTCAAGGTCATTTATCAGTCTAACCCTCTGGATGTTCAATTCAAGGGACAGGGTTTTTTCTTCTATGATCCACGGAAGGTTGGTAATAGCCGCCCGACCTCCAGTTACCGGCCCTGCAACTCCAAAAAAAGCATTATCGATTGTAAAGTCGCTATTAGAAAGGAACTGCTTAACTATCTCTTCAAGGCCATTGTAGTTCGCGCTGGGAAAGGACTCCTGGGCAAGTGGCGCTTTTGGCCCTTTTTCCTTTGAAAAAACAGCGAGTCTTGTATTTGTGCCGCCAATATCACCAGCCAGAAGCATTATAACCTCCTATAAATTTAGATTTTTATCGAAGCTTAGATAATTTCTTTTTTCTAAAGGCTCAATTTTGAAATAAGCAAAAAACTCCCAGATTGGTCAGGTTGTTTCCAGGCTATATGGAGCAGCCGAACAAAATAGCTGCTCCATTTGTTTTAACATTATAAGGTTTTTTTGGAACTATAGTCCCCATACACCTGTGCGTTGGTGTAAAACCCATCTTTAATTATTGTGTCATTGATTGTTGCTTTGTTAATCGGAATCACAGGAGTAATAAAGGTCGGGACATCCATATAGCCGTTATTTATGGCTTTTGCTTCACGCTTAATAACATCCGCTGCAAGCCCCGGGTCCTTTGCTAATAACACTGCGATATCTGCTGCTTTATATGCCAGGGGCTTTATCTTCTTCCAGACCTCAAAGGCCTGTTTCCCCTGGGCTATGAAGCGTATGTTTCTAATATCTGCATCTGAACCGGCAACAAAAACATTGTTTGCATCTGCCAGCCCTTCTATCTCAAGTGCCGATATAACACCGCCTGCAAGCCCGCTGTTATTGCAGATAAAAGCATCTATTTTATTTCGATGCTTAACCAGCAAGGTTTCAGTCGTCTGCTGTGCAAGGTGCGGAAACCAGTTTATATGGGAGCGTTGAGCTATTATTGACAAGCCAGGATGCTTTTCTACAATCTCTAAAACACCGCTGCTCAAAGCTTCTGCATTGGCATCCCCTGGCTGACCTTTTATCAGCACAACATTTCCCCTGGCAGCCCCTTTCTTTTTGATCAGCCATCTGACCATACTTTCTGCCTGAAGCCTGCCAACAGCCCAACTGTCCTGCATCACCATGACATCTAAAGGGCCATTTTGCAGCATGGAATCGTACCCGACCACCTTGACACCCTGTTTATGGGCCAACTTCACGAGGGAGCCAGCAGTACCTGTATTAGATGGCTGCAATACAATTACCTGACAGCCGTCATCAAGCATTTTTTCCACCTGCTCAAGCTGAAGTCTTTCATTGTTGGCGCTGGAGCTGAAAACCACCTCAGCACCCTGGGACCCTGCCCTGTCAATGAAAAGACTTTTATCTATGCTGTATCGGTCCTCCTGCATGGTCTTAAGGATAAAACCGATCTTCAAACCTTCAGCCAATGCTCCAAAGGGAGCAAAAAGCAGTATTATTGTAAAACATACTAAAAACGTTTGTACTAATTTATTATTTATCATTATCTTTCCCCCTGGATCTTTATCTTGGAGAACATTTATAATTATAATTAAGTAGAATCACAAAACGATTATGCTTTTTTCTGTTTACTTAAAACATCAAACCATACTGCAACAATAATGATTAAACCTTTTATGATAAACTGGTAAAAGGTTGGCACTCCAAGAAGGCTCATGCCATTATTGAGAACACCAATAATAAGCGCACCAATAACAGTACCGGCAATCGTCCCTACTCCTCCTGCAAAACTGGTCCCGCCAATAATAACCGCAGAGATTGCATCAAGCTCAAACATATTGCCAAGGTTGGGTGATGCACCGTTCAAACGAGATGCCAGAAGAATTCCAGATACCGAGGAAAGAGCCATGATAATGACGTACACAAGTATTTTGGTCCAGTACACGTTAATGCCAGAAAGCCGTGCTGCCTCTTCATTGCCGCCTATTGCATAAAGCCTTCGGCCAAACTTGGTGTTCTTGAGCACATATGCAAAGACAAATACTATCACTGCAAAAATTGCAACTGGATAGGGGATGCCCCTGTAAGAAGTAAATATGTAAAATGAAAGTGCTAAAAATGACAGGACGATAAAGACGGAAAAACCAATATCGAGCTTGTTTGTTTCGATCCCGTATTTTTTATTCTGCTGCATAGTCCTGAAGGTTGAATAAAAAAAGAAAATCAGGCCGAGCCCCAGAATTATTCCAGAGGCTGTCTCAGGGATGTAGCTGCCTCCAATTTGTGGAAAAATCGGGTCAGTTACCGGAACAGATCCCCCCTTGGACAAAGTAAGGGCAAGCCCCCTGGCAATTGTCATCATTCCAAGGGTTATGATAAATGGAGGTATTTTGTAATGTGCGATCCAGAAACCGTTCCAAAGGCCTATCAAACCTCCGGTAAGAATCAGGGTAAGGATTATCGACAGCCACACGTTAATACCCGACTGCATCAACAGGGTAACAACTATGGCTGAAAGTCCAACAATTGAACCAACAGACAGATCAATCCCTTCAATAAGAATAACCATTGTCATTCCAACGGAAATGATACCGATAATGGTGGTTTGGCGTAAAAGGTTAGTCAGGTTTCGAGGACTGAAAAAAGCTTCCTCATAAAAGCTGAAAAATACACCCAAAGCAACCAGGGCAATCAATGTGCCGTTTTCCTTTAAAAACCTTGCTGCTATTGAGCCTGGTGATGTCTTTTTTTCTGTATTAACAGGCGTTGTTGACATGTTATTACTCCCCCCTTCGTCTACTGCCGGTAGCATATTCCATGATGGTTTCCTTTGCAGCGTCCTCCCGGTTGAATTCGGCTGCTATCTCTCCTTCGAACATTACCAGTATCCGATCGCTCATTCCCATCACCTCGGGAAGCTCCGATGATATTATTATTACGGTTACACCATCTTCCACCAGTTTGTTTAAAAGATTATAAATTTCTACTTTTGCACCAACATCAATCCCCCTTGTGGGTTCATCCAGAATAAGCACCCTGGGCATCGTGTTGAGCCACTTGGCTATGATGACCTTTTGCTGATTACCTCCGCTGAGTGTATCAATATTAACGTCAAGACCCGGCGTTTTGATACTCAGCTGATCAACATAATCATCGGCCAGTTTTTTTTCTTTGGCAGAATTTATGACCCCCCATTTATTTGAAACAGTTTCAAGGGAACTAATGGTCATATTATTTACGACTGAATGACCCAAAACAAGCCCCACGGCCTTACGGTCCTCGGTAACAAGGCCAATTCCTTTGCTGATTGCACTCATGGGAGATTTTATTTTTACCCTTTCACCTTCCAGATAAATCTCTCCCCTTGATTCCTTTGGCAGGGCACCAAAAATACCAGTAACAAGCTCTGTTCTGCCAGAACCCATAAGCCCGGCAATACCGAGTATTTCACCCTTGTAAGCTGAAAAAGACGCATTTTTCACCATTTTCTCACCAGCCAGAACAGGGTGATCCACTTCAAAGTTTTTTACTTCCAGTACTTTTTCCCCCCGTGCAAATGTCTTTTTGGGGAACATATCCTTGATGTCTCTACCCACCATCCTGCTGATAATCTGATCTATGGTTAAATCTTTAACCGGAGTTACTTCGCCAATGGTCTGGCCGTCCCGTAAAACAATAATGCTGTCAGCAATACGCTCTAGTTCATCCATTTTATGAGAAATATAAGACATGCAGACACCTTGTTTTTTAAGCTTCATTATTATCTCAAAAAGGGCATCTACTTCTTTATCGGTAAGGGCCGAGGTAGGCTCGTCAAAAACCAGTATCTCAGCATTGATAGACAAGGCTTTTGCTATCTCAACCATCTGCTGCTTGCCAACGGTTAGTTCCTTGATCTTGTCGGTGGGTTTGAAATCTTTTATGTTAAGTTCGTCAAGAAGTTTTTGAGTTTCCGCATAAACCTTGCTCCAGTTTATTACACCCAGAGCATTTGAAAACTCTCTGTCTAAAAAAATATTTTCTGCCACAGTAAGCTCTGGCATAAGGTTAAGCTCCTGGTAGATAATGGCTACCTTTGAAGCTTCTGCATCCCGGGTGTTTTTAAACTGCTTAAGTTGACCTTTAATTATTATCTCACCCTCATATGTGGGATATGGCCAGACACCGCTCAATACCTTCATGAGCGTTGATTTTCCAGCACCGTTTTCACCCACGAGGGCCAGAACCTCCCCAGCCCTGGCCTCAAAATTCACATGGTCCAGGGCACGCACGCCGGGAAATTCTTTAACGATATTTTTCATTTCAAGAACAATGTCCCCCATGCTATCCTCTCTTTTTTTGGTATTTTCTTTTTTGGTCTTTTTCGCGCTTTTTGATCACCGTTGTAATAAAAGGCCTGCTTTACTTCACCTGAAGCAGGCCTTAAATTACTTCTCGTTAAAAAAAGATATTTAACAGGCTGCGATCTACTTGCCGTATACCTGCGCTTTTGAATAGAATCCTTCTGCTACGATGCTGGTCATGATATTTTCTTTGTTAACCAGGAAGATCGGGGTGACAATGGTTGGAACATCAGTATAGCCATTATTGATTTTCATATCGACTTTTACTATGTTTTCTGGTTTCTTTTTTGGATTTTTAGCAAGCTTCACAGCCAGTTCAGCAGCAGTTTCAGCAAGAGGTTTAATTTTTTTCCAAACCTCTACCGCCTGCTTACCCTGGGCAACATATTGGATATTTACCAGGTCAGCATCTGATCCAGCTACAAAAACTTTATTAGAATCAGCAAGCCCAAGAGCCTCAAGCGCAGCTACAACACCACGAGCCATTCCACTGTTATTGCATATAAAGGCATCGATTTTATTTCCATATTTGGTAAGGGCGTTTTCAGCAGTAGCCATTGCTTTATCAGAAGACCAGCCTTCATGGGATTGCTTGACCACCAGATTCAGGCCTGGGTTTTTTTTGATTATTTCAAGTGCGCCACTGCTCATGGCCTTTGCATTTGAATCACCTGGCTGCCCCATAATCAAGGCTACATTTCCCTTTACAGCACCATTCTTCTTCTTCAGCCATTCAACCATGGCCTCTCCCTGGAGCTTGCCAACAGCCCAGCTGTCCTGCATTACCATAAGGTCGAGGGGCCCGTTTGACAACATGGAATCGTATCCAATAACCCGGACACCTTCTTCGTTGGCCATCTTTACCATATTTCCAGCGGTTCCAGTATTAACCGGCTGAAGCACGATGACTGTACAGCCCTTTGACAGCATATTTTCGAACTTGGAAAGCTGCATACCTTCGTCATTGTTTGCAGAATCAAAGTAAACCTTCGCACCAAGAGCTTCGCCCTTTGCAATGAAAGCAGCCTTGTCACGCTGATAGCGTTCTTCCTGCATGGTTTTAAGTAGAAAGCCAATTTTAACGGATTTTGCAAAAACAACATTTGCCGAGAAAAGGGTTAGCATAAAAGTTGAGAAAATGAACAGGGCAGTGACTTTTTGAAATTTTTTCATGATTTGCCTCCATGGTTAATAAAAGGTTTACAATAGATAATTTAAAAGAAATCGAGCCTTTGGTACACAAAAAATGATCTTAGCAATTTGTTAATTTAATCTGAACTTTAAATACAATTATACTAAAAAAATTACAGTTGTCAACAAATAAGTTTAGATGTTAAACAATTAAATTATCATAAAACCAGACATTCAGTAAATACCCAATCAATATCAGCATGTTAATGATTTTTCAAAAAATCCGCGATATGCCGAACTCGACAAATTAGTTTAGACGCTTAACAATTAAAAATCAATTTTGGGCTTTCAATCCATTTCAAACCGTGTTATATTGTTAATTATTAGATTTTGATTTCATATTTAAACACAGTAGTGTCCCGTTAAAAATCGAATAATTTCAATTGGATTTGGGCACT
>JAOZSB010000201.1 GCA_029939895.1 Desulfobacterales bacterium | reverse complement strand
GTGGGTCAAATTTGCATTGTCGTTGGGGGTCATTTTTAGGTTGACGTTACGATCATAGTATAATTTTTAGGCATTTAGGTTATAAAATTTTTACCTCCATATTCACCTGATTTGAATTCAATAGAAAGAATATGGAACACCATGAAAGCACTGTGGTTTAATAACTAAGTCTGTCGAAATACCAAGCAATTGATTGATAGGCTTGATCAGGCAATTCTTGATGAAATTGATAACCCTGAAAGAATTCAATAAACCACTTCAATTGGAATGTTAATGTGAGAACCCCTATAAAAGTGAGCCAGGATAAGAAATTATTCTGGCTCCATCAATTCTTAAACTTCGATGCTGCTGGTTATCATCCGGTTATTTGTTTTCAACAAGTAGCTATTCTAAAAACCCATCGATGTTTACATTCAGTTGTTGAATTTTAATAAGATTTTAAAAATGGATAGGCAATGTTGCTTTGGCATACCCACCCAGAAGGGAGGATGTATATTGTGGCAAGCTTACATCCTTTTTGTTCAACGCAAAAAATCTATATTTTTTAAAGAAATTCATACCAACTACAGGTTGATTTTGGGCACGATTAAAAACTTTACATTTTGATATGTCTTGTGGTACTGATGAGTATTCGAATTTGTTGTAAAAGCTTGTATGAAAGAAACCCTAAATATTTATAATTCTTTCATGTTTTCTTTAGGGCTGTAAATAAACTCATAAATTAGTCTGTCCATGACAGTTTGTATTGTGTTCGTCATAGTCACTACTGAATTGGCGATGTTGTACTGAAATTGAAATTTGGCTGAATGTATATCATGGCAAGATATTTGAACCTTTCAGCTTCAAAAATCACTTATGAAAGTTGTCCGGTAAGGCCTGTCAAAAAAATGTTAATTTTCTTGGGAATATCTTAATTAAAAAAAGAAAATAAAGTGAAACTTCTACATTTATAGCATTCACACATATACTTATTTCATGGTGAGTACATGAAAATAAGATTGATCGTTTATTTGGTAATAATGTTGTTTTCCTCATCCTTTATTCGCATTAACCCAGTTTTTAACTACCATCAACAATTTCATTAACATTTTCATCGAACTATCCATTTTTTTTCAACATAATTTACTGCGGGATCTTGGTTGCTAACTTAATTCTTAAAGTGAGGAACGATTATGAAAAAAATGAATAGGAAAGAATTCTTAAAGCTGTCTGCCATGTCAGTAGTTTCGGCTGGTGCCCTTGCCGGATGTGCCGGTGGTTCGAAAAAAACAATTCCTATCCGGCCTGCTTTAGCAGCTTCCCCACTGCCGACGGTTTCAGGAAAAGAGGTTGCTGAATCTGCAAGGTCAGTTCCTGTAATGGCTGAAACTGATGTGCTTGTTGTGGGTGGCGGGCCTTCTGGTCTTTCAGCAGCACTTGCTTCTGCAAAAGAAGGCGTAAAAACAATTCTGCTGGAGCGGTTTGGATTTTTCGGGGGTGTCATTACCCAGACTTCAATGGGACCTATCACCTGGTACCGCTATGCCAAAACAATAGATGCCGGGGGTAACATCAAGCTTTTTTAAGCAAGGGCTGAAGAGATGGGCGCAAGCATGGATCCTTTTGTTGTTATTAAAAAGGTGCCTTTTGTAACTGGATTGTTAGAGGATGAAGGTTTGATTGTTGATGGGAAACCAACATACAAGATCCTTGATACAGAGATGTTCAAATATGTTGCCGACACCCTCCTGATTGAATCTGGTGTTGTGTCTGTTCTTCACTGCCGGGCTGTTGATGCGATAATGGAGGGCAACACAATAAAGGGGATCATCACGGAGAGCAAGTCCGGCCGCCAGGCAATTCTTGCAAAACGGGTTATTGACTGTACCGGTGATGCTGATATTGCCAATTTTGCTGGGGCTCCCTTCAGGCAGGACTCCAAAGAAAAACTCATGGAAGTTACTTCAAACTTCAGTGTCAGCGGTGTAGACCTGATACCGTTTGTAACCGACTCCATCAGAAATACAGGCACAATGAAAGACTGGGGCTACAGGACATCGGGCAAAGAAGATGATATGGCAAGCTCGGTTCTGGTTGAGCCTTTTAAAAAAGCTCAAAGAGACGGCATGATGCCAAAGGACTGGCATGTTGCTGCATATTGGGCAGGCCTTACAGAACATGGAGAAATTCTTTCAATGAACACTGTCCATATGCACAGTATTGATCCGACAAATGTGTGGGATCTCACCAGGGCGGAAATGGAAGGAAGAAGGAGAGCCATCCTTATTATGGAGGCCCTGAAAAAATACGGGTCTGGTTTTAAAAATGCCCGAATCAGAAACTTTCACCATTCATTGGGAACAAAAGAGTCGAGAAAGATCATCGGGACATACAACATCACCGAGCATGACTGTATAAACCAGGCCAGATTTAAAGATACCATAGGGATCTGTCCGGAGTTTATTGATGCTTACCATGTGCTGTATATCCCGACTACCGGCAGATACTTCCAGGTACCATACGGAATTACCATGCCTCAAAAAGTTGAGAACCTTCTTGTGGCTGGCCGCTGCGTTGCCGGAGACAAGATTTCCCATGGTGCTACACGCCAGATTAACTGCTGCATAGTTACTGGTCAGGGTACTGGCGTGGCTGCGGCAGTATCAGTAAAAGATAATGTGACCTGCAGAAACGTTAATCTCTCCAAGGTTCAGTCAAAACTTGAGGGGCAGGGGGTCAGGATAGCCTAAGTGCCAGGTAAAAAAAATTGCTTCTGTTTCATTGTTACTGTGAAGCAGAAGCTTTATGCTATGTGGAGTAAAAAGCGAGTTGATGGGGCCTTTGTGGGAAAATTTTCTTTTGTACCTAAAAAGTTTAAAAAAAACAAAAAAGTACAATAAAATTTATCGCCGATATTTTGGAATACCACAATAACTTTATTTTTCTTTAGTTTTTTTGCAAAGCAAAAGAGGGCAGCTATTATGAAAAAAATGACATGTAAGAAGTTCCTGGGATTATCAATACTGCTAGTAATAATACTCGGAGTAGCTGCATCATGTGCAGTAAATTCATCTAATAAATCTACTCCAAAAAAAACTGCTGAAGAAGACAGCATCAGCTCATCATCGCCTTTCCAAAACTTTCCTGCAGAAGCCTTACCAGAAGCTATTGAGGATTATCTAAAAAAATCTGAATCCAGATATTCAGATATGCGTCCAAATTCAGAAAAAATTATTACCTGGAATAATCCGGAAAAAAAACAGAAAACAAAATATTCCATAGTCCATATTCATGGATATGGAGCATCAAGGCAAGGTTTGGCTCCGGTTCCTGAACAATTAGCAAAAAAAATTGGGGCTAATCTTTTTTGCACCAGACTCAAAGGGCATGGGCGAAGTTCAATAGATGCAATGGGTGAGTCTTCTACCCAGGCATGGTTGAAAGATGGGGTAGAAGCCATTGAGATAGGAAAGCGACTGGGTGAGAATGTTATTATTACCGCCAGTTCAACGGGCTGTACATTATCGGCCTGGATTGCAATGCAGGAGCAATATAAAAACGATGTTTTTGCTTTATTGCTTTGCGCCCCCAATTTTTACCCCAGCTCTATGGTATACAAAATTTACCCAGGGGGAAAATCAATTATTCGGCTTGCCATGGGAAAATATCGGGAATGGGAGCCACGCAATGAAGGCGAACGAAATAACTGGTCCTGGAAAACGCCGACAAAAGCACTGTTTAGCATGATGGGCATGGTTCGCCTGGTAGAGCAAATAGATTTAAACGGCATGAGAACGCCGGTGCTCATTCTTCATTCCAATTTTGACAAGGTGGTAAGCGTCCCTAAAATTCATGAGCGCTTTGCTGAAATCGGATCAATAATTAAAAAGCGAATTGAAGTAAATAATACTGAAGATGAGTGGGGGCATCAACTGGCGGGCGACATCCTTTCGCCTGGTACAAATGACATTGTTCTCGATCACATGTATCAGTTTCTGGCTCCATTGATGAAGTAAAACAAAAAAGAGTTAATAATACACGCTGGCAACTACAACTACTATATGAAGGTCGTTGTGAAGCATTGATAGAGGTGAACAGTTGTCGGTCAACTAGCCCCAGGCCCCATATTTTAAATATAAAAACAGGATGTTGATTTATCAGCATCCTGTTTTTTTTGGATTTCCAGATGTATGACTCTGCATCACGCTTTTAGCGATTTATCACCTCGTTTCCGCAATTTTTTTATGGGGTTGGTAAATTACTTTATTAAGTTTTTTATAAAACTTTTTTCTGATTCCTGGGATTTTTGTTAAAAGCATAATGGTTGAATTAAAAACCCGGTTTTTGTATTTTGTCTGGGGGAAATTGAATAATCCATTGTTTTTATAATATCTATAATCAGCCTGGCATACGGAACGCAGTTGCCCCCAAATATCATCACGAAATACCTTTTTTCCGCCAACTCCCAAAAATGTTGGGGGTTGGCAATAGCCAGTTTCTGAAAATGAAATACAATTTTCTGCTAATTGTTGAATGCCTCGGTTAATTTCATCCTGATCGCAACTTTCATCCCTTACTATACCTACGATGTTGGTATTTTGCCACTCAACTACACCCTGAAAAAAATCATCCATATATGGCATTTGATCAATAGGGCCGGAAACCATAACTCCATATTGTTTATCTTTATATTCAGGCCTGTGGTTTAAGAAAAATCGTCTGTCATAGAATTCTTTTAATTTTGCGGAAAAATTTCGTAAATTTAACTCGGTTGCTATGATGACAATATCAGCAGGCAAAATTTTAGATTGATACATAGAGGTAAAGTCATCTTTATATACGCAGACATTATCATACCCACAACTCAGACATCCCAGGCAACCGCCTTTGATATTGATTTCCCGAAGATTAACTAATTCGACAGGTTCGGTAAAAGAATCTAAAAATTTCCCTATCATTTTTGCGGTGTTTGATTCCTGGTCATTGTTATCGGTAACGACAACTACTTTTTTGCCTTTGAGATCAACCCTTTTTAAAGTTTTTTCAGGCTTGAAAATAAAATTCTTTTTTACTATCGGCTGAAAGCGTTTCTGGGGCTTTGTTCTGTTTTCTATTGAATTAAAAAAATTATTGCTAAAAATCAGGAGCTTATTTCGGCCGGAGCTTCTAAGTAGATCATTCATTTCTGCTGAAAAATAACCAGTATAGTTCATTCCAAGGTCATCACAGATTGCATTCATATATCTATGGGCGGTATGATCGTAAAAATGGATTGATGTGGTTATGACGGTGGCATATTTGCCTTTAAAAGCCTTAACTGCATCTCTTTCATGAATTAGCTCAATAAACCTCATATATTGAGTAGGAACAAACAGGGTGTATACCGGGGCCGACCATATTACTCCATCGGATGATTCAACATCAGCGATTATCTTATCAAAAATATCCTTATTTTTTTCAATCCGCTTTATCTTCTGGGAAATATTGTGATAGATAAATTCATGGTCAGGAAAGTGTTTTTGCACAAATTTTGCGTACTGCATCGTGATACTTTCATTTCCCTTTGGGCTTCCGTTTAGTATAGTAATTTTCACTGTATCCCCCTAATAAGTTTAGTTTTTTTACTAATATTAAACTCCTGGTTAATACCGATAATCTGATTGTTAAATAAGAAAAAGTCTCCCTTTGGCATTGATCATTATTCAGAGAAAAGCCAAGTGTTGACCATGTCAACATCTATAATATAAATATTAAATTGACAGTGTCAACATTAAATGGTAAAAACCTGGAGATTTTTTTTTATAGTGATTGAAAATTATTTATTTTAGAAAACCAAAGTGGATATCAAAACAATGAAAAAAAAATACCACCATGGTGATTTACGCCGAAAGCTGATAGAAACCGCTCTACAGATAATATCTGAGCAGGGGCTTGAGAAAGTTACGATGAGGGAGCTCGGTAAACGCCTGGAAGTCTCACGAACCGCACCCTATAGACATTTTTCTGATAAGAGTGCTCTTTTATGCGCCATAGCAGAGGAAGGCTACAAAAAATTATCAACCATTATTGGTCAGATTAATGAACAAAATACTGATGATCCCTTGATAAGGATTCAAAATGTCGGTGTTGCCTATGTTAAATTTGCCCTATCAAATCCTGTTCATTATCGATTGATGTTTGGGAATGAAATTTTGGAAAGCAAAAGGACCCCGGAGCTTGTCCGGCTTGCCGAAGAGGTTTTTAATGGTGTTCTTTTTCCCATTAAACTGTGCCAGGATAAAAAATTAATTAGACCAATTAATCCTTACATTATTGCAAATGTATTGTGGACGATGTCCCATGGAATTTCGACATTATTAATTGATGGACAGATGCAGGCCACTACTGCTTTCAAAGGTCTGCCAGCACTCATACAAGTTAACGAAATTTCAGGTAGCGCTGATATTGACAGGGTTTTTGAATATTTGGGAGAAATTATTGCTAACGGGATTTTGGAACGTTAGTTACCTCAATCAAATGCTTACTAAAAAAAGGTAATGGATGCTGCCAGGAAATCTATATCACTTTTAATAAGGGTTTATGAGCGGATGAAATTGGTGGAACAACTTTTCGGTTGAGTGGAATCCGTCTTGAACCTGCATTGAACGTTTTACTGCAGGAGCAATTTATTACTTCTAATAATCCTCAATGACCGTATACCGCAATAGACTCCTGATGAAAAAGAAGTTCTAAAAGTATTAGCATGAACAAAGGCACAGGATCGGATTTTTTTTGAATGTTTCCTAAACACGACTGCAAGGCGTGGGGAAGTTTTCCGGTTGAAATGGGAAGACGTGAATTTTAAAAAACAATCAAATCCGTCAGATTGGCCCACATTATGGAAAGCCTTACAGTAAGAGGCGCAGGTTCATGGGGGGCTTTGCAGGCGTGCAGGGGTTAAGCCTTTTGGTTTTCATGCTTTACGCAGGTTTGCGACCTTGATGCTGGCTGATACCCAATCGACACCCCGCAATAAAAAAGGAATCACCCGAAAACGGTTAACTCCTTGGTTTTATATGGCGTCCCCAGGGGGATTTGAACCCCTGTCACCTGCGTGAAGGGGCAGCGATACCATATTTTAAAACCATTTCAATTCTTTTTATAAATCGTTATTATATACAATATATGTTCATAACATCAGCATGTTAGGTACAAACTTGTTAGCAGGATGCTTGTGCAAAAAATGCATAAATTACATAACAGGCACCAATCTACATAACAAAAAGGTGTCCACGAGGGCGTCCACTTTATTTCCAGCGTTTCATTTTCCGCACCTTTTGATTATCAAGTAGATAGGCAGTTATCAAAATGCCCTCAGAGGGTCGGAGACACCATGTCCAACGATAAAACCGCACTGCAAGGCTGTCCCCCATGACATGCAGTTTATGGAGACAGGCTATAACAAATGGGCCATAGAGTTATCCACAGGCTTCAAGAGAAGGCTTCTCTCAGCACTACTACCTGTGGTAGCTACCGGGATATGAACCGATAATTTCTCGGGCGGAACTTTCATCCGCTGACATCCTGCGCCTTCGTGGCGCATCAATATGTTGAATAATTGTTGGGCTGTGGGGATATATTTTTTTGGCTATTAAAAAAGTTTTTCTTCATCTTGACAAAAGGAAAAAAATCTTTTAATTTAGCAACTTACAAACAAATTCTACCATTGATGGATTGGCTAAATCAAATAAAAATCTGGTTTGGCATCTTGTCTCGAAAACCTTTAACAGAGCAAGCTTTCCGGTAAAGACAGTCTTGTTGCACCTATTCAAGCTTTTAGTATGCGTCACAATGAGAACCCCCCGTTCCTTTTAAATGGGGAAAAACAGAGGTGCTTGGAAAGCCATTTGCTCAATACACTAAAAAACTTATGCAGTTAGGCAATAGCTAACTTCTCAAAGGCACAACTTTGGGGAGAACAGCATGGGTACCAAAGTCCTGCAGAACCTGTCGTGTAGCTAATTCTATACACAATACGCGAAAAAATATGGGAGTAGAGAAATGAAAGATATCAGTAGTGTCCCGTTTAACTTTTTAGAATAGCACCCAACGTGCTGTAAT
>JAOZSB010000200.1 GCA_029939895.1 Desulfobacterales bacterium | reverse complement strand
TTACAGCACGTTGGGTGCTATTCTAAAAAGTTAAACGGGACACTACTGATATCAATAAACTCCTTCTAATTCTCTGTAATTTTCTATAAGCCTGAATAATATTTAATAAATGTAACTTTCAAACAGACATTTACTTGACACTTTTACTTACATAGTTTAAAGATATTATCTAATAAACGGGTTAACATTTCGTATCCGCCTGTATAAGAATATAAATTTTGTACAACTCATATGGCGATTACCATTACAATCCCTACAAAGATAAGGGTTTTTCCCAAAAATTTAACATTTATCCGGCTTTAGAATAATAATATGGAACTAGCTTACAAACTGTTTTTACCCTTTGGTAACATTGGAAGGGTGGCAATCAATTTTACAGGTGAACTGGGTAGAATATGGATATTCTTTTTTAAAGGATTCATCCATATGTTCTCATGGCCCCTCCAGCCTGGAAAAATTAAAGAACAGGTCTACTTCATAGGCATGAAGTCTTTGTTCGTGATTTGCCTGACCGGTGGCTTCACTGGCATGGTTCTCGGACTTCAGGGTTATTACACCCTTATCAAATTCGGATCCACAGGTTTCCTTGGTGCTGCTGTTGCACTTACACTTATACGCGAACTGGGCCCGGTTCTTGCCGCAATCATGGTTGCCGGCAGAGCTGGCTCTGCAATCGCTGCGGAAATCGGGATAATGAGGATTTCTGAACAGATTGATGCCCTTGACACTATGGATATCAATTCGATTCGCTTTCTTTTCAGCCCCAGGCTTGCCGGTGCCCTGATAAGTTTCCCCCTCTTAACCGCCATCTTTGATGTGATTGGAATTATCGGCGGTTTTATTTCAGGCTCCCTGATGCTTGGAATCAATCCTGGAATTTATTTTTCCAGAATCTATTCAACCATGACAATGCAGGATGTGACTGGCGGTTTTCTCAAGTCATTTATCTTTGCAGTTGTGGTAGTAACGATCTCCTGCTTCCAGGGGTATTACACACACACCAAAAAAGAAGGCTTCGGTGCAAAGGGAGTTAGCAATGCAACTACATCTGCCGTGGTTCTTTCAAGTGTTATGATTCTTATCACCGACTACGTTTTAACTTCATTTTTACTATAGGCTTTTAATAATATGGAAATCCCTCTGATTAGATTTGAAGATGTGAAAAAACAGTTCAGCGGCAAGCCAGTGCTTGATGGCGTGAACCTGAGCATCTTTAAAGGGGAAATAACTACTATAATCGGCAAAAGCGGCATGGGCAAGAGCGTACTGCTAAAGCACATTGTTGGACTTATGAACCACGATTCCGGCAATATATTGTACAATGGCAGAACCATGACTGATATGACACAGGCAGAACGAAAATCTCTGAAAAAAAAATTCAGCTACATGTTTCAGGGAAATGCACTTTTTGATTCAATGACGGTTCTCGACAATATCGCCCTCCCCTTACGGGAAAGAACAAGATTCTCCAAAAAAGATATAGTTGCACGTGTTGAGGATAAAATGGACCAACTCGACCTGGGTGATATATCTGACAGATACCCCTCCCAGCTTTCTGGTGGGATGCAAAAAAGGGTCGCACTGGCAAGGGCTCTTATCACCGACCCGGAAATAGTGCTTTTTGACGAGCCAACAACAGGACTTGACCCTGTCCGTAAAAACGCTGTTCACAGCATGATTGATGACTACCAGAAAAGATTCGGTTTCACTGGTGTTGTTGTCAGCCATGAGATACCTGATATTTTCTTTATCTCCCAGCGCGTAGCAATGCTTGATGAAGGAAAAATATTATTTGAAAATGATCCTGTCGATATCGGCAGTATAAAAGACCCCATTGTTCGAGCCTTCATCAAGGGCCTTGAGAGCAAGGGCGAGGATTATTCTGGTGTTGTAACCCAGCCCCAGAGTGAACGGAGATTCAGAGAACTGATGGCAAGAATGGAACGCCACGATGTTACCTTCTCATTGATACTCCTGTCCGTGGAAAATTTTGACGAAGTTAACCAGGAAATCGGCCATGAGGCGGGCCACTCAGCCCTGAATCGGTTTTCTCTCGAAGTAAAAAAGCTGTTAAGAATGACTGATGTCTGTTCCAGATACGACATAAACAAACTCATGGTAGTTCTTCCTGATACTGGCATGGAAGCAGCCAAAAGGGTTTGTGACAAGCTGGTCATGGAAATGAGCAAAAAAAGCAGTTCAGACAACGGCCATATATGTCTTTATGTGACCGCTGGTTTTGCAGAGGCACAAAAAGACAGCCAGGTTGAACATTTGCTGGCAAGTGCTGAGTCCAGGCAAAATACTTATTATGAATTTGAAATTAAAAACAAACCCTTGGAGGAGTAATGGTGCCTACAAAAATTGAAATCCTGGTGGGGATTTTTGTAATAATCGGGATTGCCTGTGTTGGATATCTGACAATAAGGCTAGGCAAAATGGAGATCATCAGCGATGACTACTACACCGTCTCTGCGAAGTTCCAGTCTGTTTCCGGTCTCAAGCCTGGTGCAAGTGTCGAAATAGCAGGAGTAGAAGTTGGTAAGGTAGATTCAATTAGCCTGGACCTGAAAACCATGGCAGCGCTGGTGAACCTGAAAATTAGAAAAAGCATAGAACTGACCGACGATGTAATCGCCTCTGTTAAAACATCTGGACTTATTGGCGACAGATACATCAAGCTTTCTCCTGGCGGCTCTGACATTGTCCTTAAATCAGGTGATTATATAACAGAAACAGAATCAGCAATTGATATTGAAGAGCTGGTTAGTAAATATGTTTTTGGAGAAGTATAGAAATTATTTTACACTGACAAAAATCACCCAATGACCAGCAAATTATTTTAGATACAAAAAATTTTTAAAAGGAGCATATATATGAAAAAGCATATTATATTTTTTATCTTTGTTTTGTTTACTTTCCAAACATTGGCAATTGCAGCTTCCGGCCCGCTTGATGCACTCAAGGCACCCCTTGACGAGGGCATTAGCCTGTTGAGAGATCCCAAGTACAAAGAACCTGAAAATCGACAACTGCAACGTGACAAGATATGGGAAATCATTGAAAGGGTTTTTGATTTCAAGGCAATCTCCCGAAGAGCGCTTGCAAGGAACTGGAAAAGTTTTTCCAAGGTACAGCAGGATGAGTTTGTTGAAGTTTTCGGAGAACTTCTGGGAAATACTTATCTGGACAAAATCCAGGGTGAGTATCAAAACGAAGAAATCGTCTATGAAAGCGAAGCAATGCTATCTCCAACCAAGGCAGTTGCAAAGACCTTTATCATCAGAGAAACATTAAAAATTCCAGTCGATTACAGCATGTTTCTAAAAGATGGGACTTGGAAAATATACGATATAAAAGTTGAAGGCGTTAGTCTTGTAAAAAACTACAGGAGCCAGTTCAGCAAAATTCTTTTTAAAGATTCTCCTAAAGGACTCATCAAAAAACTAAAGAAAAAAGTAAAGGGTATCAGAGAGGGAAATGCGACCAAATAGATCACATTGTAAAACTCCATTGGCATTGATCTATTAATTGCAGCAACCTAATTACAAGGATATAAATGATGAAACACGGCAAACTGGCGGCAGGTTTATTGATACTTTTCACAGCTATTCTTTTTTCAGGATGTTCCACCGCTCATAAAAACTCTACCGCCTCAAAAAGAATTTATCTGGCCCAGTTAGACGTAGCCCAGTCAAATCAATCTGATAATAATCAAGCTGGTGAAAGTGCAGAAGTTGCCGATGATGGCTACTCTGACATCTTTGACGACTTAGAAGAAGATGAAGAAGAACCCCTGGTATATCTACCAGACCCTTTGGCTCCCTTTAACAGGGCAATGTTTCACTTTAATGACAAGCTTTATTTCTGGGCCTTAAAACCAGTAGCCAAAGGCTACAAGGCGGTTGTTCCGACTACCGTCCGGGTCGGTATTGATAACTTTTTCCACAACGCCACAACCCCCGTCAGGATGGTAAACTGCATTCTTCAGGACAAGGGCGCAAAGGCAAATGAAGAGTTTGCAAGGTTCATGGTCAACACTACAATTGGTTTACTTGGTTTTATTGACATGGCCTCAACTTTTCCTGAGTTTGAAAATGCAGGCGAAAACGATGAAGACATGGGGCAGACATTAGCGGTTTGGGGAGTTGGCGATGGTATTTATCTTGTGCTGCCATTTTTCGGCCCGTCTACACTCCGGGACACCGTTGGTATGGCTATTGACTGGCCTCTTAGTCCT
This sequence comes from Desulfobacterales bacterium, assembly GCA_029939895.1. GTDB lineage: Bacteria > Desulfobacterota > Desulfobacteria > Desulfobacterales > JAOZSB01 > JAOZSB01. The sequence goes on along the minus strand of JAOZSB010000200.1, from coordinate 3,886 downwards.
TTTACTTATGTTCAGCCCGCAGAAGCATCACTTGGTGTCACGGCAGTTGAAACCGTCAATGGTACCTCATTCAGGCTTGGCGACTATGAACTCTTGAAAAAAGCAGCATTAGATCCATATGAAGCAATTAAGGATGCCTACCTTCAAAACAGACAAAAGAAAATCAAAGAGTAGTTTTTAAATCAGCATTGCTGCAAAAAACTCCTCTTTGATTTCAATAAAATCTGGATTTATCTCTTTTTAAAACTGTGAACAGATTCACGAACCTGCTTCAAGGACTCCAGCATAGCCTCTATCATACTGTCACCCGGTTTAGGCCCGTCGTAATCACCCATTGTAGTGAGTTCCACCTCCTGGGCTGCGGAGCTTAGTATCATGGCTCCCAGGTTTCCAGCGCTGCCCTTGATGGTATGGGCTATTTCATTAAGTTGATCCCAGTTCTGATTTTCATAGGCAGCATTGATATTTTTAATAATTTTTTCGATATTGTTAGCAAAACCTTCCAGGATACCCCAGTATGTTTCTTCGCCTATGCCCAGCTTATCAACAGCCGCCCTGACTTCGAGACCCGGCAGTTTTTTTGGAATAACAGATCCATCGTTATCATCTTTTTTCGGCTCCTGGGTTACAACACCCTCAACAACCCTTTCGGCAACATCATCAATCACCCTTTCTGCAGCATCATCATCAACATACTTTGAAAGTGTTTTATAAAGGAGCTCCTGCTTGATTGGTTTAGAGACATAGCCGTCCATACCGGCCTTGAGGCATTTTTCTTCATCACCCTTCATGGCATGTGCAGTCATGGCTATAATTGGCAGGTTATTAAACTCCGGCATCATTCTGATTCTTTTTGCTGCCTCATACCCATCCATCTCCGGCATCTGCATATCCATAAGGACAGCGTCGTAATGCTCCCTGTTCACTGCTTCAAGGGCAAGTATTCCATTTTCTGCAATGTCAACCTGCACTTCTGCCTTTTTCAATATAGCTATTGCGATTTCCTGATTTGTAACATTATCTTCTGCAAGAAGAACTTTCATTCCTTTTAGTTTTTTCATGTAAAGAGAAACCGCTGTTGTAAGCTGTTTTTTCTCTCTTTTGGTTTTGTGATCGTGCTTGCCAAAAACATCCATTATGGCATCAAATAAAGATGAGGCATTGACAGGTTTTGTAAGAAACCCATCTATATCAGCACTCTCAACGCCTACGGCTTCTGCTTCTTTACCAAATCCAGTGAGCATGATTACTGGAATTTTTGCACCAAACTTTTCACGTATTTTTTTTGTCACATCAATGCCCGACATCGCAGGCATAACCCAGTCAGTGATAACAAGATTGTAAGGGTCATTCTCTGCTGTTTTACTGGCCATCAATTCAAGAGCTTTACTGCCGGAGGCGGCAAGGTCCACTAAGAATCCAAATGACTCCAGAATCTTTTGCATGATCATTCTGCTGTCAGGACTGTCATCAATAACTATAATCTTATGCCCATAAATATCTCCGGGTGCGATCAGTGCTTTTTTGTCTTCTTCCCCGGCAGCAAGGGGAAGGTGAACATTAAAGAAAAATGCAGTACCGTTACCATATTCGCTTTCAGCCCAGATCCTGCCTTCCATCAACTCTATGAGCTGTTTACTGATGGAAAGCCCAAGACCGGTTCCGCCATACTTCCTTGTTGTAGATGCATCTGCCTGGGAGAATGGCTCAAACAGCCTTGCCAGAAATTCGGGCTTCATGCCGATGCCAGAGTCTTTTACATAAAAATTTAGAACTGCTTTGCCAGCCACCTTGACTTTCCCGTCAACCGCAACACCTATTGTGATGGTTCCGCCCTTGGGTGTGAACTTGATAGCATTACCCGTAAGGTTCACAAGAATCTGCTGCAACCGCAAGGGGTCACCTATCAGATTATTTGGTACTTCAGGCTCAATATCTAAAAGAAATTCCAGTCCTTTTTCACCCGTTTTGCTGATAAATATGTCTGCAAGCTGCTCCATAACCCCACCCAGCTTGAATTCACGAGCCTCCAGATCAAGCTTGCCTGCCTCAATCTTGGAAAAATCGAGGATATCATTAATTATCCCCAAAAGAGAATATCCTGAATTTCTGATAATTTTCAAATATTTTTCGAGTTTAGCCGAAAGGCCGTCCTCCTCCAGGGCAAGATCCGTCGCACCGATTACACCATTCATCGGGGTTCGTATTTCGTGACTCATGTTGGCTAAAAATTCACTCTTTGCCTCAGCAGCAGCCATCGCCTGCTTTCGCTGTTCTTCCAGGAGTTCGGTTTTTTCCTCCAGATCATCATTTGTTATTTGAAGCTGCATCTGCTGGGCCTCAAGCTCGTCACCCTTCTCCTGAAGCTCGTCTGCCTGTTTCCTTGTCTTATTGAGCAGCTTTCTGAGCTGGTCGTTAAAACGAGCCGAGCTTAGCGCTATCGCAATGTTTGAGGAGACTTTGTCTGCAAACTCTTTTTCTTCACTCGTAAAAACATGGAGCGCACCAAGCTCTATCACTCCGATTACATTATCCTCAAACAACAATGGAATGATTATAACATTTTTGGGATTTGTACCGCCAATACCCGACTCTATTCTCAGGAATCCATCAGGCACATCTTCAAGAACTTTCATTTCTTTTTCCAGCGCAGCCTGACCTGCCATTCCCTGACCAAGCCGAAACTTCAATTCATCTATAGTCTGGAGCGCATAGCCCGCAACCATTATAAAGCATTGTGAATCAATCTCTTCGACCAGGTACAACGCACCTACATCAGCTTTAAGGTACTTGGCCATGTGCATGAGGGATTGATTGCAAACGGTTTCAATATCCTGTTCTCCGGTTATTTTGTTGCTCAATTCTGACAGGCCGGTCTTAAACCAGTCCTGCTTTTTTGCCTCTAAATCTGAGACCTGAAGTGTATGCATCATCCTGTTCAGGGAGACTGCCATTTCATCACCCGGCTCCACCGGGAAAATAAGGGAGTAATCTTCTTTTTTTACTGCATCAAGCAGCGTCTCAAGATATCGACCGATTTTCCTTTCACCCTCAAGAAAAGCATTAATTCCCGTTGCCAGATCGCCAATCTCATCGTTGGCTTTTACTTCGAGTTCTTTTTTTGCACCGCCCTTATGTTCAGAAATATCATAAAGGCCGTTAACTACATTTCGTATAGGATTGATGAGTATTCTGTTCATACTCAAAAAAAGTATTGCAAGTATAATGGAATTGAGTACCACCATCGTGGTTAACAGACTCCGCACAAGGCTGTCTAAATCCTTATCCATGAACATGGTTGTATAATAAACATCTACTGTTCCGAGGTGTTCATTGGCTCCCTTTTTAAGCTTGGAGATTGGTTCGGTTTTAACAATATAATCCCCGGAAATAAAAGCATCCGCAGGCACGTCCATCCAGGCTCCATCACGTTTTCTGCCCTGAAAAAACTCATCATTTTCATCCTTGACAATTACTGCATACATCCTTTCATCCTGCATCTCCGACCGAAGAACTTCATCCACCTGCTCCCGCATTACATCCCAGATTGGATTTACAAGGTTTTTTGAAAGTTTGGATATGGAATTTTTTGCAGTAGTATTTAGATCAGAAATCATCTTTTTCTTGGTGCCGAAATACTCATACACACCAAATAATGAAATCACCAGGGACGTTGTAATTACCAGTATTATACCAACCTTTGTACTTATACTGTTTTTCCAGCTTGTTCTTTTCATCTTGGCAGAAGACATTTCATTCTCCAATAGTAAATTTCTCTCCATGCATAATCATAAAATCAAAAAAACTATTCTTTTTTTAAGAGTCAACTACAGTTTCTCAAATATCACCAGCATAAAAGCCATAATTCCATTTGTGGAAAGCACCA
>JAOZSB010000199.1 GCA_029939895.1 Desulfobacterales bacterium | reverse complement strand
ATCCCCCTTACCGCAGCCCTCCAGGAGATGGTAGCAGGCAATGATATGAAACATATTTCCAGTGATCTTGAAGACATTATTCAAAAAATTAATGACGGCACTTCATTTTCCCAGGCGATCAAATACCATAGGGCGATTTTCCCAAGAATCATGGTTCAACTCGTTCAGATTGGAGAAAAAACTGGTCAACTCGATGCCATGCTGGAAAATGCCGCTGAGCATTTAAAAAATATCGACAGTATTTATTCCAACACCAAACAGGCACTTTTATATCCAGCCTTTGTTTTCGCAGCTCTTACAGCCGGGTTGTTATTCTGGTTTTATGCTGTCGTACCAAAAATAATTGCTCTTTTTCGTGACATGGATGTAGTGTTGCCCACCATAACGGTCTATGTGGTGAATGTATCCAATTTTATCCAGGCTTATATTTTTCATATGGTCTTTGGGATGGCCGCATTTTTAATCATTCTGGGAATTGCCCAGAAAAAGAGTTTGCAATTTCGCAGGGCAGTGGATTGGCTCTTATTGAGACTCCCCGTGGCAAAAAGTATTGTTTCTGCATCAAATATGGCATTTATCACAGAATACTTTTCCCTTTTAATTAATGCCGGAATCGATATTATCAATGCCTTGGAAATTCTCAAAAATGCCATTAATAATGAAATTTATCGGGAAAAATTGATCCAGGTTAAAGAGGGACTTACCCAGGGTGAGAGCATCGCCGCCTGTTTTAGCAAGGTCGAGATTTTCCCCCCTTTTGTTATCCGCATGATAAATATAGGGGAAAAAAGTGGAACCCTTTCAAAGCAGCTAAGTATCCTGGCTGAAGAATATCAGAAAAAACTTTCCATAATTGTTGCAACTATCGGAAAAATGATAGAACCCATTGTCCTTATCGTTGCCGGGATCATGTTTGCCATTATCATCGGCGCACTCTTTCTGCCGATTTATGACCTGATCAGCCAAATTAGCTAAACCAGAATAGCTATATCAGATTAGCTAAATCTGTAATCCTCAAATTACTCAACATTTAAAGTTTTTAAAAATCCGTCCGTTCCGCTACCGCTGTAGGCCACGGCATAAACTGTTCCGTCAATATTGATAATGTCTGGTCTTCCACCATCAGCTGCATCAAACTCAAAGGTACTATTAACCGAATTTGCAATCTGCCCGCTCTGGCTGGAAATTTCTATGGTCTTTAAAAAACCGTCACCGTCAGGACCAAGGTAGGCTACACCATATGACTCAGTGGAAATCTGTATAATGCTCGGATCATAACAGCTTGATGTTTCAAACTCCAGCGTATCCACTTCCTGATAGACGATCTGCCCGGTGTTTGAAATTTCAATTGTTTTTATAAATCCAGCATTTTCAGATCCACGGTAGGCCACCGCAAAATAATTTCCGTCAACCTCCTCTATGACTGGTTCATATGCAGCAGAGGAATCAAATACCCAGTTATCGACAACGGAATTGTCAATCTTGCCGTCATGCTTAATTTTGATGGTCGAAACATTTCCATAACTGTCATCCCCCCGATAGACAACAGCATAATATTCCCCTGAAACCTTTATAATAGAAGGTTCCGCACCGTTTGACGTATCAAATTCAATGGTGTCAATCGTTTTTTTCTCGATCTTTCCATCTTTTTTGATCTTAAAGGTTGAGACAAAACCATCATCGGAATTGCCCATGTAGGCTATTGCAAATTTGTCACCTGAAAGTTTTAAAATGTCCGGTCGATACCCATAGCTGGCAAATTTATATGACTCTTTTACGGAATTGTCAATCTGGCCATCTTTCTTAATTTTGACGGTTTTCATGTACAGGTCTTCATTAGATCCCCTGTAGGCAATGACGTAATAATCTTTATCAGCAACAATAATTTTTGCCTCATTGCATTCCGCAGTATCAAATTCAAGTGTATCAATCACTGAATTGGCAATCTGCCCATCAGAAGCGATCTCGACGGTTATGACAAATCCGTCGTTAGATGGCCCTGTATAGGCAATGGCATAAACATTACCGGATATATTGATAATTGATGGGTCATACCCGTATTCGGTGTCAAACTCCAGGGTATCAAGAGCTTCGGTTATTTCGCCGGGGGTTCCGGTGGCATCTTCTTCAACAGTAATATTGAGTATAAGCTCGTCAGTATTGGCGGCACATGTGGCATCCGTGCCTGTCAGGGTAAAGGTATACAATCCTGCCGCAGTGGTGCTGTTTTTTAGAATCCGGCTGGTATTGGTACCGGTTGATTCAACTACAAAGCCGGTGGCTCCGCCAGAGTCCAGGACCCAGTTAATATCACCTATATACCCGCCGCTGGCTTGAAAAGTTTCTATCTGGTCGACTGTACTCCAGGTAATATTGGTGCCGGCACCACTGGTTCTTGCCAGATCAAGGTTGTTGGTTACCACAATATCAAAGGGGTCTGTGTCTGTCATTGGCCCGCCGTCCCCGGACGGGGTTGAGTCCTCCACATGGGCCTGGATGGTGTATGTCCCCGGGCACTGGTCGAGTGTTCCAGATATTTTCCCGGTATAGGTGTGAATATACAGATCGGAAAATCCGCCTTTATCCGACAGGGTCCATTCATAGGGAGTAGTCCCTCCAGTTGCCTGGATTGTGGCTGTATATGCGCTGCCTGCATCGCCTCCGGGTATGCTGCTGGTAGTAATCACAACATTGGCTCCGCCTGCTCCGCACCCGACCTCTCCAAAACAGTCCTGGTCATCACAGTCAGTATACCCGTCACCATCATCATCGTCCCCGTTGTCACAGATTTCCTGTTCCTCGGTTGAGCTGCTACTGCTGCTACTGCTGGCTGAGCATACTTGACCTTTAAGTGTGGTAATCCCGGCTGCATCCATTAAATCGTTATATACAACAGTATCCCCGTTGTATTCAGGGATTCGGTCGGGATCATCATATTGCGCATCATTGTCTGCATTTTTGGCTTCAAAAGTACCCCTGGGATCGCCTCCGCTGATAATCACATAGAGCTGCTGGGTTGTGGTGGCATCATCATTGTTAACGGTATGAAGTTTGCTTAGATCCACAGTGCCGGGAATGGAGATGTCGCACAGATTCAGGGTGACCGCATCTGCATACACCCCGTATTTCAGTCTGTTTCCCCATGTGTCGTCCCCAGAAGAGAGTCCCAGGGTCTTATAGGGCAACCATCCGAAATAGGTTCCATTGTCTGCAATCCCGTCCTTGTCTGAATCTGCGTAGGGCAGGTTCTCGGTGGTGACAAGGTATCCCTGGGCAGCATGGTTGGCCCTAGAAACAATGGCCTGTGTTTTTTTCAGCTTGGCAGATCTAAGCAGGGTGGGCATGATGGTGCTTGCAATAGAGATGATGATACCCACAATGACAAGAACCATAGTCATTTCGATAAGCGTAAACCCCGATTGCCTGTTGCTTTTCAAAGGAGTGAAAAGAAGTGGTAGTCTGTACATATCAGTTATTATTTCCTAAACTTTTAAATTTTTAATTTCAAATTTTTATTTTTTAATTTCTAAAAAATTACATTTTGATAAAAAAATATTCAATTACAATTCAGATACTTTTTTGACAAAGAACAATCTTCTGATCTAAAACCAATTGCATGAGATTGCCTATGGTCAAGGATTCAGCATATATTCAAAATTACCACAGGGTGCTAAAGCAGCGGTACAACTTATTTTAATCATAGAAAACCACGTTCTCCGGGCGTGGCCTGAGTTCAACGGCCCTGCCAGTTGAACAATAATGACACATGAGTTATTTCTTAAAGAGTTGCCTGAGGCAACTTTAGAAAGGAACAAACATGAGCCGATTTAATAGGTTATCACATATGATATGGCATTGCCAGTATCATTTTGCCTGGATACCAAAATGTCGATTGAGAATTCCTGAAGGTATTAACGAGGAGTTGATTTCTGTTAATCCGGCTGCAAAACTCGGATTTTTTCCCGTAGAAAAGCGCATCAAACATGTACCTGCGCTTGAGGACATCAAAAAAAGTGATTGCCGTTGCAGAAGAAGAGGAAAATGACTATCTGATTATAGTAATGATTACCTGATTATAATAAGAGATACCAATGCAAGGATTAGCGAGATTAACCGCCTTACATGGAATAACATAGACTTGGACATGAAAACTAAAACGACAACTGAAATTTATCTCCACTGGACACTGAACACACGGCAATAGCGACTTTAGAGAGCCATTGTAAAAAGTCACACACAGATTCACACACAGAAAAAAATGGCCCACCAAGGGGCAAGCCTGATGAGCCAATAACTTATTGATCTTTAACGTTTTTTAAGTGGCGCGCCCGGAGAGATTCGAACTCCCGACCGACGGATTCGAAGTCCGTTGCTCTATCCAGCTGAGCTACGGGCGCAGTTAGTGATCGAAGGTGTGTTTGCGGGTTTGAATATATTCCATCCAAAACCAGAACAAAAAATCTTATACTAACTAAATTGTATCCACCACAAGAGAAAAATATGATTGTTTAAAAAAAATGTGCTATTAATTAAATGCATGTAATGGTTTTGATGTGGTAATTATTAGAGATATTGGGAAAATAGAAAATGAAAATTCTTGCTGTTAACCCTGGATCAACTTCTACTAAGGTTGCTGTTTATATTAATGGCAGCTTTCATGAGGAAACTATTGTACATGACCGGGAAGTGATTGATCGGTTTGATGACATTGCCAGCCAAAAGGAGTTCAGGTTTGAGGTGATCTCCAGTTGGTTAAAAACAAACAAATGGTATGATGCAGGCTATGATGCAGTTGTTGGAAGGGGCGGCCTGATTAAGCCTGTGGAGGGTGGGGTTTATGAGGTTAACAACAGGATGCTTGCTGACTTGAAAATCGGTGTCAGTGGGCAGCATGCATGTAATCTGGGCGGTACTATTGCTGATATGTTTGCTTCTGTTTATGGTAAAAAAGCATATATTGTTGACCCGGTTGTTATTGACGAAATGGATGCTGTTGCAAAATTTTCCGGCCTTGAGGGGATAACCAGAAAAAGCTTTTTTCATGCCTTGAATCAAAAAGCAGTTGCCAGGGATGTCGCAAAATCACTTAACAAAAAGTATGATGCATTGAACTTGATCGTGGCTCATCTGGGCGGCGGGATCAGTGTCGGGGCGCACAAAAAGGGGCGGGTGGTTGATGTTAATAATGCCCTTGCCGGTGACGGCCCCTTTGCACCTGAAAGAGCCGGGGGGCTTCCTGTTGATGGTATCTGCGAGCTGATCCTGCAAAATAATCACACCCCTTCTGAGCTGGTAAATATTGTTTCTAAACAGGGCGGCCTTTATTCATACCTTGGTATTGTTGAAGTTAAAGAGCTAATAAAAATGCATGCCCAGAAAGATGAAAAAGCAACTGCTGTTCTTGATGCAATGATTTATCAGATAGTCAAGGAAATCGGTGCGCTTTCAGCAGTACTTCAGGGTGATGTGGATGGCATCATACTCACGGGTGGAATCGCATTTAGCGAGCTTGTAACGCAGCGTATTGTGGAGAGCGTCAAGTTTATTGCGCCGGTTCATATCAGGCCAGGGGGAGCTGAGATGATGGCGCTTGTTAAGGGAGTTATCCGGGTTTTAGAGGGCCATGAACAAGTAAAGGAATACATCTGATGGATATCATAAATAATTTGAAAATTATTATGGCAAAAAAAAATATCACCAGAGCGCGTATTGCCGAGGTACTTGGCTATGACGAAGAAAATATCCAAAAGCTGTTTAATGGCGAATTGTTTCCAGGTGTTTCTGAACTGCTTAAGCTTACAACCCTGCTGAAAACAGACATTCCAGCACTGCTGCATGGAAAGGAGTACAGGGAAAAAAAAGCAATTAAAACACCGCCTGATGCCAGAGAAAAAATTACCAAAGACGGGGTGCTTGATTACGAAAGCCTTGCCCCTGCCTATTCCGGGCGGCGGATGGAGCCGTTTCTTGTAACAGTTTATAAGAAAAATATTGAAGAAGTCGACATCAGCAGGCACGCAGGAGAGGAGTTTTTATTTGTCACCCAGGGGCAACTCATGGTGATTGTAGATGGAAAGGAGTACATTCTAAATGAGGGAGATTCATTGTATTTTGATTCTGCCCTGCCGCATTCAGTAAACTCCATAACTCAAAAAACCAAACTTATTTCAAGTATATACAAGGGCGATTCCATGGTTGAAATGACCAAGGGACGTTCCATGAAAGCAATAATTGAGGCAGCTAAATTACTTACAAAAAGAAATATTGTTGTTATCTGCCCGGATACATCAAGCCTGGCTGCGGTTAACAAAGCTATTGATGAAGGCATTATTGAAAAGGCATATCTTGTTGGTGATGCTGAGCAGATAAAAAACCAGTGCGGAGAAGAATTCAGGTATAAGGCGCACTATGAAGTTGTTGATGTGCAGGCTGCAAATGATGATTATGAAATGAATGCAGCAGCAAGGGGTGTTGAAATAATCCAGAAAAAAAGAGCGCACATGATAATGAAGGGGAAGGTTAACACTACTGCATATGTCAGGGCCATCCTCGATAGAAACAATGGTATAGGTACTGGCAGAAGACTTTCTCTTGTCGGGATTTTTGAAATACCAGGTGTTGATCGCCTTATCATGCTGACGGACCCTGGAATCAACCCGGAGTTATTTACGGGAAACAGCGCAGACAGCGGGATTGACATAATCAATAATGCAATAGATGTCGCAAAAAGTCTGGGGGTAACACAGCCCAAGATTGCTATTCTTGATGCAAACGAAATTCCAACAAACAGCATCCCCACAACTGTTCATGCGGAAACCCTTTCAAATAAGCAATGGGCTGGCGCAGATGTTTTCGGGCCGCTTTCATATGATATTGCGATCTACGAAGAATTTGCAGAAAAAAAAGGTTTTAAAAATAACCCTGTTGCCGGCAAAGCTGATATTCTTGTGGTTCCGTTTATAGTCAGTGGAAATATTCTTTACAAAAGCTGGGTTATGACAATGGGGGCAGAGGTGGCAAATGTTGTTTTAGGTGCAAAGGTTCCCGTGATTTTAACGTCAAGAAGCGATACTGATATGGTTAAATTTTTAACCATGTGTGCCAGCGCCTTGTATAGCGATTATCTTGAGGGACAATAAGGCTGAATTTCAATATTTTGCCGATAGGTGTGTTGCCTGGCCGGGTACTTAGCTGAAAAAAAATGAAATTCAGGTGGTGTTTAAAATGTTGGCCTTTTGCCTGGTTTGGTCGATGGAGACAACAGGCGGAAACTTGCACAGCTTTTTAAGATGATTTGCAATACACGATTTACTGTATGGTTAAACCGTTGAGAAAATCAAAAATCTCTGTTTCGTATTCAGCAACTAGCTTTGTTGAAGTATAGACAATATGTTGAGTGCAGCCAGAAGGACTGGCGTAGTGATAAGCGAAAAAAGTAAATGGAATATTTCTATGGGAAGCATCCAGTCTTAAAAAAATAACCTTTTTGTCATTTACGTTCCTGTACTCTTTTTGGGTAATCACTACATCTGGCGAAAACGACAGGGCGTTTTCATAAGCAATCTCTGATAATGTTTCAAGGGGCACTTCAAAGCCTTCTGTTATTGACATACCAAGCAGTTTACCGTTTTTTAGTTTATATAGATACTCTTTCGAGTTTGCTTCCTTTCCTTTTTCAAAGGTCCATTTATCAGTATTGATCCAAAAAGCAGATTTGTTAGTAGTGCTTTTTAATAAAAAAGTGGAAGCCTTGGGGGTTTTATATCTTTGTTTATTAGTTCCAATCGCCTGGACTTTTTGTGGGGTTTTTGTAAAACTCCATGTTCCGTCACTTTTTAAAAACACTTCCTGGCCTGTGTCAGTAATGGCTTTCTGGTCTCCACTAAGATGGGGAGCCTGTCGTGCGGCAGTAATGGCTTTTTGGTTGGTGCAGCTAATTGTTGTCAATAAAGCAAAAAGTAAAAATATTCCCAATATTCCATAGACAGGTAAAGTTAATTTTTTCATTTAATTATCCTTTCAACAACAAAATAATTGCATAGATCATATGTGTTAGTATATCGGTTAATGCTATATGTCAACCCCCGTTGCATGATGGATGTATATCGAAGGTTATCTTGACAATAATACTAAATTAAAACAGACTTGATAT
>JAOZSB010000198.1:5459-8161 GCA_029939895.1 Desulfobacterales bacterium | reverse complement strand
CTTGCCCTCTCAATGTTTATGATTTTTGGTTGCGGTAACAATGACAAGGAAGATGTTAAAGCTTCCAAGACTACTTTTGTAACCATTGGAACTGGCGGAATTACAGGGGTTTACTATCCAACTGGCGGTGCTATTGCCAAGGTTGTTAACAAGAAAAAAGATGAATACGGCATCCGTTGCACAGTTGAATCGACTGGTGGATCAGTATTTAACGTAAATGCGATTATGGCAGGAGACCTGCAATTCGGTATTGTTCAGTCCGATAGACAGTTTCAGGCTGTTAACGCCCTTGCAGAGTGGAAAGACAAAGGGCCCCAGTCTGACTTGAGAGCTGTTTTCAGTATCCATCCTGAGTCAGTAACCCTTATCGTGGCTGTTGACGCTAATATTAAAGATATTAAAGATCTTAAAGGCAAAAGGGTAAATATTGGAAATCCAGGTTCTGGTCAACGTCAGAATGCCATTGATGCACTTGAAGCCGTAGGTCTTAATTATAAGCTGGATATTCTCGCCGAAGGTATCAAGGCTGCTGAGGCACCTGGTTTACTTCAGGACGACAGGATTGATGCTTTTTTCTACACTGTAGGCCATCCCAACGGTGCAATAAAAGAAGCAACAGCAGGCAGGCGTAAAGTTATGTTTGCTTCTATTCTTGGGGTTGAGTCTCTTCTTGCAAAATACCCATATTATGCAGGCTCCAAAATACCTGTCAAATTTTACCCGGGCGCAGTCAATGAAGAAGACCCCAAGGTGTTCGGCGTAAAGGCAACTTTTGTAACCTCCTCAAAAGTCTCTGAAGCGGTTGTGTATGCAATAACCAAGGAAGTATTCTCAAACTTTGAAGAATTTAAGAAACTCCATCCTGCATATCAGGTTCTTACAAAACAAAACATGCTCGAAGGCCTTTCAGCAACCATTCATGTTGGTGCAATGAAATACTATAAAGAAGTTGGCCTTAAATAGCAGTAATCTTCACTATAATTTTAAACAACAAAAAATAGACGCATAAAATTCAGACGGCGGGTTCAACCTGCCGCCTGAATTTTATGTCTTTTTTAGTATTAACAAATGCAATATTAAGGCACGGGCATTTTTCAAAGCCACAAAGTCGATATATGTATTGTTCAATCTGTTGAAAAAGGGCTTGGGACGTTATGGGCGATATTGATGTAAGTGGAAAAGATGAAGGTCTTGAACTTGCCATGCAAATGGCTGATGAAGAAGACGGAGTTGGTAGAATAGTTGAAGGCTACAGCAGGTTTATTGTTCCAACCATCGCAGTTGCCTGGAGCCTATATCAGCTTGCCATAGCAAGCTGGCTTGTAGTAGATTCAACCTTTAATAGAGCTATCCACCTGGCTTTTGCCCTTTTGATTGTCTATTTGAATTTTCCATTACTAAAAAAACCAAAATTTGGTCTCAAGTTCCTGGCTGTAAAGGATAAAATACCGATTTTAGATTATATCCTTGCTGGCTATGCCTGTTTTTCTTCTTTATATATTGTGATATTTTACTCTGGAATAATTACCAGGTACGGAATGCCAAGCACCATGGATATTGTCATTGGTGTATCTCTGGTGGTTTTGCTGCTTGAAGCTGCAAGACGGGTAATTGGGCCGGCACTTCCGATTATCTGCACCTTATTTATCGCCTATGCTTTTTTAGGTCCCCATATGCCCTCTGTAATAGCCTTTAAGGGCGTGACCCTGAACCGTTTTATAGGTCAGATGTCAATGTCTACAGAAGGTATTTTTGGTATTCCCCTTTATGTATCCGCAAAAATCGTTTTTCTATTTGTCCTTTTTGGTGCCATGCTCGATAAAGCCGGGGCAGGGCAGTACTTTATCAAGCTTGCCTTGAGCCTTCTTGGTGGTTTTAAGGGCGGCCCTGCAAAAGCTGCTATTATGGGCAGCGGTTTAACCGGGCTGGTTTCGGGTTCGAGTATCGCAAATATCGTCACAACCGGCACCTTCACTATACCGATGATGAAAAAGGTCGGCTACCCGGCAACCAAAGCCGCTGCAATAGAGGTTGCAGCCAGCACTGACGGTCAACTGGCCCCGCCTATCATGGGAGCCGCAGCCTTTATTATTGCCGAATATGTAAATGTTCCATATGTGCAGGTCATAAAAGCTGCTGCAATTCCAGCTTTTGCTTCCTATGCAGCTCTATTTTATATTTCTCATATTGAAGCATCAAAACTTGGCTTAAAGGGACTGCCCAGGAAGGATGTTCCACCATTTTTTAAAACATTCCTGTCGGGTCTGCATTACTGCATTCCCCTGTTTATGCTTCTTTATGAATTGATTGTATTGCGCCATTCACCAGAATTTGCTGCTTATCATGCTATCGGCCTGATGGGCATTATTATGATTCTTCAAAGGCCAATCAAATCGTTTATTAACAAGGAGCCAATCGTAGACAGTATCAAGCTTAGTATTGTTGATATTTTTTCTGCCCTTGCTTCCGGGGGCAAAAACATGGTTTCAGTTGCATGTGCCACGGCTGCTGCCGGCATTATCGTAGGTGTAGTCGCCCTGGGCCTTGGTCAGCTTATCACGGGTATTGTTGAGACCCTTTCCATGGGCAACATCTTCCTTATGCTTGTTATTACTGCAATAGCGAGTCTGATTATAGGAATGGGGCTTCCAACAACAGCAACCTACATTGTCATGGCAACACTAGTCGCTGCCCCTATTGTC
>JAOZSB010000198.1:0-5449 GCA_029939895.1 Desulfobacterales bacterium | reverse complement strand
ACTGATAGCTCCTGCAATCGTAACTGTTGGCGGTATTCACGGCTTTATGGTCCCCTTGATGTCAGCGCATCTTTTTTGTTTTTATTTTGGGATTCTGGCAGACGACACACCCCCTGTAGGTCTTGCTGCATATGCTGCTGCGGCGATTGCGAAGTCGCCGCCAATACAGACCGGCATCCAGGGGTTTATGTATGATATTCGTACGGCAATTCTGCCCTTTATGTTTATTTTTAACAGCGATTTGATTTTACATAATATCAATAACTGGCCCCAGGGCATCCTCATTTTTCTAATGGCCTGTGGAGGTAATTTTGCTTTTGCTTCTGCTACCCAGGGCTGGTTTGTCGGCAAAAATAAGATATGGGAAGTGCCTGTCTTCCTGTTTATTACTTATCTTCTCATGCGACCAGACTCCTTTGCAAGGATCATCGGCATGCCCCATGAACAACGGTATTATGTGTATATCCTCGGACTTTTGATTTTTGGAGGCCTTTTTCTGGTGCAGAAGTATAGAGTCAAATCTGAAAAAATTTAAAACTTTACGGAGCTGAACCAGAAGTTTTCTTTTTGTAGAAATTTGAAAATTATAAATATAGAGTAGTAGAATTTATTGCAGTAAAGTTGGTAAAAGAAAATTTAATAAACGTATTATTGAGGCACGAAAAGCACTCACAACTTATGCTTTTTAAGCATCGATATAATAACCCAGAATCCTAAAGCCGCAGCAAAGCAGAATCCAGCAAGTCCAATCACGGAAATACCAAATACCACAGGAGGAGTCTTTGCAAAGACTATAATTGCTGATCCTATGATAAGGGCAGCAATAATTATGGCAAAGACGATCCGGTTGCTTATTCTGTCAACCGATAACATGACCGTTTCAAGTGCCGGGAGTTCCAGGTTCAGGCTTAACTGATTATTCTTGAAAAGCCTTGTGACTTCAAGCACCTCTGCTGGAAAATATTTGAGGAAATTGTATGTTTCGCCTGAGAACTTAAACACTTCGCCTGCAAGTCTTTGGGGCATGAACCTGGAGAGCTTGACACGTTCGAAAAAGGGAACACAATGGGTGAGCATGTCAAAATCCGGGTCAAGCATCAGGGTTACGCTCTCAATGGTGCTGAAGGCCTTGAGCATCAGGAAAATATCTGGTTTTGTCCGCAACCTGTGGTTCAGGCCCATTTCCAGGAGTTGTGTAATTGCAGACTCAAAATCAATATCTTTTATAGACTTGTAAAGGTGCTGGCCTATGAATTCTGCTACATCCTTATTCAGGCGATCCATGTCCGGCTTTTCTTCCCAGATTGTCAGCTTCAGGAGCATCTTGGTGGTTTTTTCATCATCAAGATGGATAAGGCTGTCTAAAAGATCAACAAAGTCTTCGCGCATTTCCCTGTTTACAGTGCAGACCATTCCAAAATCGAGAAGGCATATTACATTGTTTGGAAGTACAAAAATATTGCCGGGGTGGGGGTCAGCATGGAAAAAACCATGATTAAAGACTTGTTTCAGGACAATATCAGCACCGCGCTTGGTAATCAGCTTTCTGTCGAGACCTGCCATTTCCAGGCGACCGATTTCTGAAATTTTTATGCCGTCAATAAACTCCATTGTCAGCACACGCTTGGTGGACATGTCGCGGTATACCTTGGGGATATACATGGTGGTGTCGCCGGTAAAAAGCCTTGTCATCCGCTCGTTGTTGGATGCCTCAATCTGGTAGTCGATCTCACGGAAAAGGGTTCTGGAGAATTCTTCAATAATCTCCATTGGCTTGTGGATTGCAACTTCTTCTATGTGCCTTTCCATCAGCTCGGACAAATGGAGCATGATCTCAATATCGGTTTCCATGAGTTCTTTTATTGCCGGTCGCTGTACCTTTATGGCAACCTCACGGCCATCGAGCAGTTGAGCCTTGTGAACCTGCCCAATGGATGCAGAAGCAATTGGAACATCTTCAAAAAAGAGGAACAGTTCATCCGGGTGTGAGCCCAACTCATTTTCTATGGTTTCTACTACCTGGCTGTATTCAAATGGGGGAACTTCGTCCTGAAGCTTGACGAGTTCTTTTATCAGATCTTCTGGTACGAGATCCTGGCGAGTTGAAAGGACTTGTCCAAGTTTGATAAACGTAGGGCCAAGCTCCTCAATTGCCATTCTTACACGTTCTGATCTTGAGAATGAATCAACTTTTTGAGGGGATTTTCGGGTCAGAATTTTGAGGCCGAGCTCAAGATACTGATCAATATTAAGAATTTCGAGGAGGTCCTCAAAACCATACTTAATAAAAATCGAAAGTATCTGTCGATATCTTTTCAGATGTCTATAGGTGCGGAATGTTCTACGTATGACTCCACTTTTTTTTAGGCTAAGCATCTATTCTCAAACCACTTTTTTTGTGAGTTAAGGCAGCGGTAACTCGTTGCCATAAAAATCTTTGTACGTCCTTTTTTTTTAAAAAAAAAGATGGGCGCAGTTTTAATAATGCACGTCAATTTAGCTATAAGCATTTCGAACAGTTGATCCCGACAAAAAATGACCGCTTATAAAACAGTGTTTCGGCAAATATTATAATTTGTTTATTTACATAGTGTCTGAAGGAAACCTATATTTTTTCGCTGAATTTGTATTGTAAAAAATAATTAATATAAAAAAACAGCTTTCATTCCGGCACTACATAAATACTTAAAAATTGTGAAACCTTTATAAAGAAAATGATTTTTTTTAAATGATGTTAGTCCTTTGCCCCCTTTAATAAATTTTTGATAGTATCAATTCTGGTATTTGTCTGTGCTTTAAGGTCAGTTAAAAATTCCTGCCCAAGTTTCTCACAGGAGTCGCTATTTTGCCTGATATTGATGGACATTTTTTCAAATTCTTTGTGTGCCAGCACAGCAAAACCTACACTACGGTTCAGGCTTTTGCCAAAGGAGGATGCAAATAAACCCTTACCAGTATGATGTATCACACTAAAGACGGGTTTTATTTTTTTAGCTGCATTCATCAAGTCAGCCCGGACGAGGAGAATAAACTCTGTGCCCGTGCTGACCGCTGTATTTATGGAGTTATGCAAAAAAAAATCCTAATAAACTTGATTGATTATGTAAGAACAAAAGAGATCTAAGGCAAATTTATTTATGATTTTAAATTTGTTTTAAATCCAAAACCCTATTTAATTTTACCGATTACAGCACTTGCGATTGTATTTTTCTGGATTTCTTTTGTTCCTTCGTAGATTTCACAGATTTTCGCATCACGGTAGAATCTTTCTACTTCATATTCTGTCATATAGCCGTAGCCGCCTAATAGTTGAATTGCCTCGTCAGCGACTTCAACTGCTGTCCTGCCGGCAAACATCTTGGCCATTGAGGTTAGTTTTGGATCAATCCGGCCCTGGGAGAAATTCCATGCAGCCTTATATGTGATTAATCTTGCAAGTTCTATTTTGGTAGCCATATCAGCCAGTTTGTGCTGTGAAACCTGGAACTGGGCAATTTTTTTGCCGAACTGTTCCCTTTGTTTAACATAATCGAGTGCTCTGTCAAAAGCACCCTGGGCAGTTCCAAGGCCCTGGGCTGCAATGAGGATACGGCTTTCGTCAAAAAATTCCAGGACTTGATAAAAACCCTTACCTTCTTCGCCAATGGTGTTTGTTAAAGGAACCCTTACATCCTTGAAGGTGATCTCATTGGTTTTCATCATGCGGATACCCATTTTTTCACCAACATCAGAACAGCCAATGCCGGGACGATCCGCTTCGACAAGGATCAAGCTTATGCCCTTATATGACGGTTTAACATCATCATCGGTCTGGCACATTACGCAAAAGAATCCTGCAATTTCGCCATTGGAGATGAAAGTTTTTGTTCCGTTAATTACCCATTCGTCGCCGTCTTTGACTGCGGTGGTGTGCATGGAAGTTATGTCGGACCCATGGTCTGGCTCTGTAAAGGCGCCTGCGGAGAGCATTCTGCCTTCTGCAACTTCCGGTAGAAATTTTTTCTTTAATTCTTCAGAACCGCCGCGAAGTACGCACTCCGAAGCAAAACTTGCAAGGATGATTGCGCTTCCGATAGAGGAGTCCCTCCGGCAGAATTCTTCGGTAACAAGGATGTTTTCCAAAACACCAAGACCCTGACCAGAGTATTCTTCTGGAAAATGGATGCCGATAAAACCAAGTTCTCCGGCTTTTTTCCATATATCTGTCGGGTATTCATGATTTTTTTCAAGTTCAAGGGCAAGTTCCTTCTTAAATTCGCCCTTTGCAAAGTCATAAGCTGCTTTTTGGATTTCTTTTTGTGATTTGCTGAGTTCAAAGTCCATTGAAATGTCTCCTGTACTATCGGTTTTTTTCTACCGTAACCTGCTAAAATTTATAGAAATGTAAAATAATATCAATTGCAAATATCTATAGAATATATGTATCTAACATATGAAAAAATTTTATGCAAGGAGTTTGAAACCTTAAAAATTGAATTTCAGCTTTAAAATATTGAGAGCAAATTTTTTTATTTTTTTATTCTCAAAAATCTTGTATAGTTGACTATAAATAATCATATGCAACAATTTATGAGTTTTTGTCTTGATTTCAGAGCTTGAAAGATTTTGAAATTTAACTAAAAATACGGCAAATCAAACCCTAATTTTATTAATATTATGAAAATGCAGAAATGTTCCTCAAAGACAAAAAAAATCGAAGAGATTTTTGAACAATACAACGTTGATGTCTATGGTTATGCAGATATACACGATGTTAAGGTTGCCCAGAGACCTGAATGGGCAGACTATCCCTTTGCAGTTTCATTTGCCCTTGGGATTGATCCTGAAGTCATGGCAGGAATTGCCTTTGGTCCCACAAAACAATATGCTGATGAATATCTGAAAATAAATGAGATGATAAATAGTATCTCTGAAGAAATTGAAAAAGCGCTTGTCGCAGGGGGCAACCGTGCTGTTGCAGTTCCAGCTTCAAAAATTATTGATGAAGAAAATTTTACTGCTGATTATTCTCACAAGGCAGCCGGCACTCGCGCTGGCCTTGGTTGGATTGGCAGGCATTCCATGCTGATATCAAAGCAGTATGGACCCTGGATGAGGCTTGGCACTGTCCTTACGGATGCAGATTTACCCCCTGGTACACCCTTTGAAAAATCAGGATGCAAGAGTTGTATCAAGTGTTTTGAGTTCTGCCCTTCTGGGGCTATTAAAGGTACACACTGGGTTCCGGGAATTTCAAGGGACGAACTTATAGATGCTGAGCTTTGTAGCGAGTACATGAAGAAAAATTTCAGCAGATTCAACAAAGGCTTATGCGGAATCTGTGCTTCAATCTGTTCTCATGGAGTTCGTAGAGTGAAGCGGTGAAGCATTGAACTTTTTGAAGAATAATACCTGGGTTCAGTAGTGTCCCGTTTAACTTTTTAGAATAGCACCCAACGTGCTGTAATTT
>JAOZSB010000197.1 GCA_029939895.1 Desulfobacterales bacterium | reverse complement strand
ACCCTTCAGGCTGGTTAATTGTACGATTTCTGGAGGCAAGGACGTTAGCTGATTGCCGTTAAGGCCAAGCACCTTCAATCTGTTTAATTGTACGAGTTCTGGAGGCAAGGACGTTAGCTTGTTCCCATAGAGTCTAAGCTCCTTCAGGCTGTTTAATTGTACGATTTCTGGAGGCAAGGACGTTAGCTGATTTCTCCTGAGATCAAGCGTCTCCAAGCTGCTTAATTGTACGATTTCTGGAGGCAAGGACTTTAGCTGATTTCCGCCAAGGTCAAGCACCTCCAGGCTGCTTAATTGTACGATTTCTGGAGGCAAGGACGTTAGCTGATAATTCATGAGAACAAGAGATGTAGCCTTTTCCTTAATCGCTTCTTTTATTTTTTTTAGAGCTTTATCTTCATTTGCCATTATCGCCCCTAATACATTTAATTGAATTTCATTGCCAATATAATTGCAAAGTAATCATCAATTAGCAACCAAAATATTCACTTCAATAATAGAGGGTGTGGTGGTGTCCTGGGATGGGAGTTTTTTTGCTTATTTCATAACCAGACCTTAGAGGGCCAGCGTATTGAATATGATGATCAATACCCCTCCTAATATAATTACATCGTCCTTTCAGGACGAGCGGGGGTGGGTTGGGAATCTGAACCGGTGGCTAAAGCACACCGGCTATACGACTATTCCCCTCCGGGGAATCTATGGGTGGGGGTGGCGGGTATTTGCAGGCTCGGTTTGCTTTCCTCATACGGGTGACAGCGAAAACTCATTGCCGGTGCCAGAAGGGCAGGAGGGAGCGAAGGAAAATGTAAAGACAGCACTCTATGTGTACTCATTGTAAAACCATCGAAACCTCTTGTGCTTCGCACACTGGCAACAAGTTGCGAGTGTCACCCACTTAAAAATTGAACTCGAAGTTTTTTTACCAGACGCATCATTTTAGCCTTACAGGGGCGGCATATATTAGCCCAGGCTGTAAGGCCTGGGTATGATGCACTCTACATAATTAAGCCCTGAAAGGGTGACATAAAAACTGTCCAGTGCAGACCAGTTTATGAGTATATTTGCTGCCACAACGAAAGATGATAGAATTGCAGGTGTTTATGGAGGCTTTCATATAAAATTAATAACAAAAAACCGATTCCCTTATTGAATAATATGCCACCCTTACAGGGCTAAGCCTTACGGGGTGGGAATCTACCCAGGGCTTACACCCTGGGCTGGTATATGCCGCCCTTTCAGGGCTAAAATGATGCTGCCTGATTATATCCTGCCTTAATCTTTATCATACAAGGGATAATTTGAACCGGAACGTTATTTTGACGACCACTATATGCAGCACAAAAATATGTAACATAAAAGATTTTCCAAAAACATTTCCCCACTTGGATTCATGATGCAAAAGTCGCATATTCTGGGCAGAGTTATACATAAAGTTTTTTGAAGGGGGTTTTGGATTTTTCGCTTCAACTGTTTGAAAATTAGTTCTTGATAAGAAGTTTATCGAGTGCAGCAAATAACAAAATTGTTTAGGCAAAAGTCTTTTGTACACAAAAGTTTCCCCCATGCTTTTACACCCTTCACCCAATCACAACACCCACTTCCCTTTAAGAGTGGGCCGGTTGGTGATGGAGAGGTTTATGGTTTTCAGGAATTTTTTTCTGGGGATTTCTCTTGCGCCGAGGCTTTCGAAGTGTGATGTGGTGACCTGGCAGTCTATGAGGTCAAAGGAGTTTTTTTGGAGAAAGTCGATCAGGGTTGAGAGTGCGGCTTTTGATGCGTTGCTTTTGATTGTGAACATGGATTCTCCGAAGAATATGCCGCCGAGGGATACGCCGTACAGCCCGCCAGCGAGGTTCCCGTCGTGCCAGGCTTCAAAGGAGTGTGCAAACCCGGCTTTGTGGAGTTGTGCGTAGGCGTGGAGCATGTCGTCTACGATCCAGGTTCCTTCGTTGTTTTGGGTTCTGGATTTTGCGCAGGCTGCAATTACATCGTCAAAGGCCTGGTCTGCGGTGATGGTGAAGGTGTTTTTTGCAAGCAGTTTCTTGAGCGATCTTGACCTGTGGAATTCTTCGGGAAAAAGCACCAGTCGTGGGTCTGGTGACCACCACATTATTGGTTCATCATCGGAGTACCAGGGAAAGATGCCCATGGAATAGGCAGCCAGAAGCCTTTCAACGGAAAGGTCGCCGCCGACAGCAAGGAGTCCTTCGGCAATTGCAAGCTCTGGCGGCGGAAAAATTATATCATCGGAAAGTTGATAAATCGGCATTTATCGTATCTTTTTTTTATCCTGATTTTTCTCGAGCCAGTTCCAGCAGCCTTTAGCTGGGTTCGTGCCAGACATTAAACCAGACATCAAAAGGGATATTTTTGGCAGCCGGCTTTTTATTTTTTTTGCCCGGTCACCTTGAATGTAAGTTCTTCGCCGTCAAGGTCTATCAGCACGTTGCCGCCCTTTTCCAGCTTTCCAAAAAGGATTTCATCGCTCAGGCGATTCTTGACCTCTTTCTGGATCAGCCTGCCCAGGGGCCTTGCGCCAAATTTGGTATCGTGTCCGTTCCTTGCCAGCCAGTTACGGGCCTTTGGCGAAAGCTCGGCAGTCACCTTCTTTTTGGCAAGCTGCTGCCCAAGCTCAAGCATGAACTTATCTACAATCATTTCCATGATTTCAACGTTCAAGGGGTTGAATGTGATTATATCGTCGAGCCTGTTCCTGAATTCCGGGCTGAAAAACTTTTCAACCGCCTTCATGCTTTTGCTTCCAGGATCAGAGCTTGGGTCGCCAAAGCCGATTGCGTTTGCTGTCATTTCCCTTGCACCGGCGTTTGAGGTCATGATCAATATTATATTTCTAAAATCAGCCTGTTTGCCATTATTGTCCGTCAGGGTGGCGTGATCCATGACTTGCAGCAGAATGTTAAAGATGTCAAAGTGCGCCTTTTCTATCTCGTCCATTAGCAGCACAGAGTGGGGATGTTTTTTAACGCCATCGGTTAAAAGCCCGCCCTGGTCAAACCCGATGTATCCGGGGGGAGCACCGATAAGCCGTGCTACTGCGTGCTTTTCCATGTACTCGCTCATGTCGAATCGCTGAAACTTGACTCCCATGAGTTCTGCAATCTGTCGTGCCACTTCGGTTTTTCCAACGCCAGTCGGCCCGGTGAAAAGAAAGGAGCCAATGGGCCTGCCGGGTGCTTCCAGCCCTGCCCTTGAGCGTTTGATGGATGTTACCAGTGTCTCTATTGCTGTATCCTGCCCGAATACTACGCCCCTCAGGCTGCCTTCCAGGTTTTCAAGCTTATCACGATCCGATGTCGTCACACTTACCGAGGGAATCCGTGCCATTTTCGAAACAATTTTTTCAATGTCTCTTGGGTGGATCTTTTTGCGATTTGGTGCACCCGAAAGACGGATGAACGCGCCTGCCTCGTCAATCACGTCAATTGCCTTGTCCGGCAGAAAACGGTCGTTGAGAAACTTTGCAGAAAGCTCAACAGCCGATTTAAGTGCGGTTTCTGTGTATGTTATGTTGTGGTGTTCCTCGTAATAGGGCTTTAAGCCCTTTAAAATCTTTACAGCGTCTGGAACCGGTGGTTCGTTTATCTCGATTTTTTCAAACCGCCTGGCAAGGGCGCGGTCTTTTTCAAAGTGCGATTTATATTCGTCATAGGTGCTTGAGCCGATGCAACGGATGTCGCCCCCTGCAAGCACTGGTTTCAGGATGTTTGAGGCATCCATGGAACCGCTGCTGGTTGCGCCTGCTCCAACTATTGTGTGGATTTCGTCTATAAAAAGTACTGCATCTTTTTTCTTTTTAAGGGCGTTTATTACCCCCTTTAGACGCAGCTCAAAATCGCCACGAAACTTTGTTCCGGCAAGCAGGGAACCCATATCAAGTGCGTAAATCTTCACGTCCTGGAGCAGATCCGGCACCTGCTCATCGCTGATTCTCTGCGCCAGCCCCTCTGCCATTGCGGTCTTGCCAACACCTGGCTCGCCCACAAAAACCGGGTTGTTCTTGCGCCTTCTGCACAGCACCTGCATGGCCCTTTCCATCTCCAGCTCACGCCCGATAAGGGGATCAAGCTCTCCGTCAGCAGCTTTTTGCACAAGATCGGTTGTAAACGCCTCCAGAGGATTTACCTTTTTCTTCTTCTTTTCCTTTTGCTGGGTATCAGCCTCTTTGTCATCGGGCTGCATGGAGCTCGGGTCCGGGTCTGGATTTAAATGCTGGTCATAATTTGGGTCCAGGCTCGGGTCAATATCCGGGTCAACATCGGAAGAAGACATAATTGAATCATTGTGTGATATGCTGTTTAATATATCAAGGCGTTCAATACCCTCGGACTGGAGGATAAAAAAAGCATGGGAATTTTCTTCGAGCATAAGGGAAGCCAGGATGTCGCCAATAACCACCTCATGTTTTTCTGCGGATTTGACGTGCGCCACTGCCCGCTGGATCACCCTTTGGAAGCCCACGGTCTGCTGTAGTGCGTACTCCCTGTCGTCGTTGATCCTTTCGAGCTTGTCATTAAAAAAAGCCTCCAGGGACAACTTGAGCTTGTCTGGTGTTCCTCCGCAGCCTTCAATAATATCCAGCCCGGAATCATCATGCAGAACAGCATAAAGAATGTGTTCTACGCAAATATATTCGTGGCGCCTTTTTCTTGCTTCTCGTACTGCAATTCCTAATGTGGCGCTTAATTCCTTACTTATCATGCCTATTCCTCCTCAAATGAGCATTTCAACGGAAAACCATGCTCCCTGGACAAAGCGTGAACAGTTTCCACCTTGGTTTCTGCAACTTCATAGGTATACAGCCCGCAGACACCAACACCCTGCTTATGGACGTTGAGCATAATCCTCAACGCATCTCCCTCGGACTTATGAAACACAAATTTCAGAATTTCAACAACAAAGTCCATTGTAGTGTAATCATCATTATGAAGCAACACCTTATACTGGGGCGGCTCGTCACTGATATCCCTGATATTTGTTTTCTCTTCAATGTCTGGTAGCTGGCCACCCATAGACTACGGAGCCTTCATTTTTTTACCGGGCATGCATCCAACCCGTAATTATTATAACCAAAGGAAGTCATACTTATATAATCGGTCAAACCATACTTATTATAAACACTTTTATGTGCGATTGTAAAGGGCAAGAAAAATGGTTTCGAATATTCCTGGTTTTTATTGAGGTTGATTTCTTCCCCCCCACAAAAAGTTAATACGGTTATCCACAAAGGCAAATTTTTTTTTAATGATCGGGTCATTAAATTTATATGTCGCCCATGCATGGCTAAATTCATTTGGGATGGGAATCTGAACCGGTGGCTACAGCACACCGGATATACAACTTTTCCCCTCCAGGGAATCAAAACCCGTCATTCATTCTACCCTGAAGGGGCGGCAAAAAAAATTTCCAAAAAAAATTTACCCCATTCGCTTTTAAAAATATTCCTCGCAGAAATTATTATTTTCATGTATGGTTGCAGTACAATTTATTTAAATATTTTGAGACTGGCTCACTGGAAATTAAATCTCCGGGTTGGTTGAAAGTGTTTAGCAGGCTCCTTTGATAACCGTTTCTTACAATAGGGGATATACCATGAAGACTAAGCATCTGGTTTTTTGTCTGGCAATTATTGTTCTTCTTGCGGCTGTTGTTTTGCCGGGGTGTTCAAAGGAAAAACCGCCCCCACTTGTAACGACAGTAATTGCACCCTCCTCCGGGCCTGACCAGCCCGACCTGACGAAGATTCGGTTTGAGGGCAAGGTTTTAAACCCCCCTGCAATTTTTAAGAGCCAGCCCTTTAAATTCAAATTTCGGGTATATTCCTGCCCGGCTGATTCTGCTGGGGATGCTTCCCATTCAAAAAAACCTCAAAAGTGCATGATGCAGTGCTATGAGGCAACGGCTGAATCAAGGGACGGTAGCTACAGCCTGGAAATGCCCGTGGGCATGGACTGGACACACGGTTTTGTTGAGCTTGTAAATACAGATGAAATTGCCGGGATGTATTCCCCTGGTCACAATCCATTCTGGTTCAGGAACGCACCTGACCAGGCTTCTGAAAAAGCTGTTTTAAAGCACAATTTTGAATTCAAATCCCAGGAAAACCCGATACTGGACTCGGTTCAGGAAGAAATGGCGGCAAAGTTTGCACCCATAATTGTGGTAAAGGCGGGTAAGAAGTATATTCCAACCAACCTGGAAAAATATGCAAAGACCGTAAAACTGGCGAGTTTGCCAGCAAAGGACGATGATATAAGGCGGCTCCGGGGCAGTGTTTCCGATGATGCCCATATGATTCTGGAGCAGGGGCTTGAGCCGGGTGACACCCATTTGTACTATCATGTTCGATATGCAGACACCTTTGTTTCCGGCACACAGACAGAGGCTCTGCCGGGATGGCGCGATGATACAAATTACCGCTACAACAAGGGTAACGGAGACATGGTGGTTTCCTACTGGCTCTGGTACGACAGAAACGAAGGGCCAACCTCCTTTGGCAACGTACACCAGGGCGATATTGAATCCTTTGCACTGCTGATTGATAAGGATGGAAACGCAAAACGGTTCATGGTAACGGGTCACGACCACATCATGCTCGACACTGCATGGACCAACATTAATTCCGTGAACAACCACCCAATCATCTACGTGGCACACGGCAACAAAGGCTCTGACGGCGGCAACCCGACCTCTGGCTACGGTGGATACGAGGTTCTGCTTGAAGCTGGAAACGCCGTGTTTAATGCCCTGACAGATCCCCGTGATATTTTTCCAGAGCTCAGCTCCACGGATTCAGAAGTAATTATTCCCAATGATATGGACGTAAAGTCACTAACCGCAGTCATGACAGGGCCGGGAACGCACATTGACCAGGATGCTACTGCATTTGTGGATATAAGCCAGAGGATCAGGGGCGTAATCACAAAGCTGGTAAAATGGGAAGAGCCTGGATGGATCAACAAAACAGCCGACACAGACCCAGACGGACACCATCGGGTTGACAAGGCAATTGCACCGTTTCTGGGCTTTGACGGACGCATTGGAATGCACCCCCGCAGCTCATTAAAGCTGTCCTCCTTTACCCAGTTTGGCCGATCACCTGAAAATGCTCCCTTTAAAACCAATATCGAGCAGCACTACACCTTTGAGCACCCCAGGATTGACCGTGCTTACAGCGGCAGGCTTGGTGATTACGGGCCAAAATTTACTGGTGATGATAAAACACCCCAGTTTATTAAATAGGACTGGCAGGTAAAGCATAAAAAAAGGAAATACGACAATGAGCTTAATGTATGACAAATCAAGACAGGAACCCTTCAACATTATTGACAATGTTTACTATGTTGGAACCAGGTTTGTAAGTTGTCATTTTTTTGCTTCCGATGAAGGGCATATCCTTATAGATACGGCAATGCCGGGTGACGGGCCGACAATCCTGGGCTACATAGAAGAACTCGGCTTTAATACCAAAGATATTGCACACCTGCTTATCACCCACGCCCACATTGACCACACAGGCAGCGCAGCATACATTGCCCAGCAAACAGGCGCAGCAGTATACATTGCACAGGAAGATGCTCCCATTGCAATACAGGAGCAAATAACCACATGGGACAGGTTTGGAAAGAATACCGGAACAGACGTGACAGCCGAAGTCCTCGCTGACAAAGAAAAATTCTGGCTGCCACCAGACCCCGTTAAAATTGACCACATACTAAAGCACGGGGACACCATCAAATCCGGGACAACCCAGCTTGAAGTTCTTCACACACCCGGACATTCTGCGGGTTCATGCAGCTTTGCATTTGAGGTGAAGCACCAGGGCAAAACACTAAATGCATTACTGCCCGGCGGGATTGGCGCAAACGCCTTTATGGATGAAGTGCTTGAATATAATATTTTTGGCGCAAATATTTACGACTACATTACCTGCCTGAAAACAATGCAGAAAATGGATGTAGACATATGGCTCGGCGCACATCCTTTTTTTAATAACAGCTTTGAAAAATTTGAAAAAGCCAGACAAAATAAAGACACCAACCCGTTCATCGAAACGCCATCGGACACGCAAGGCGGCAAGGCCTTTCTTAATCAATGGCTCAAAGAAGCAGAGGAAGTGTTACTTAAAATGACAGGTGACTAAATGGGCACGACAATACTTTACAA
>JAOZSB010000196.1 GCA_029939895.1 Desulfobacterales bacterium | reverse complement strand
TTATAAATTTTTACTAAAAAATGCTCACGGCAATAAATCTATCCTAATAAAATATATTAAAATCTCATATTATTTGTAATTGCAAATATCTCGACTTTGATATTAGCAGAGTTATAATTTGACTTTTTTACGAAATTCACGTTAGAATTATTATTTGAGATTAAGTGCAATACTTCAAGTGATTTTTGTTTAAAAATACCTTTAATACACAAGGGGACAACATGAGCGATACTTTCAAGGCAAATGGCCGCACCACTTTAATCGGGAGCCTGCCCTATGCTGACCATATTGAAGCCAACAGGATTGTGGACAAATATTCCCATGACATACCCATCTGGGTGCAGTTGCCGGTTTACAAGGAAGAAGGCATGGTAGTTCAGATAATGCCGGGAATGCCTGGTTTGACGAAGCCAGAGGATGACCTTCCCTTCCTTACCACCGATGGTGTTGAGTTTGATGACGAGCTGATAGCTTTTTACGAGGATTTTATCAACGTGACAGAGGCTGGGGCGGATTTAAAGACGAGCCGTTTCAAGCTTGATGAGACAACTGCCAGGGGTTTTTTTGTTTTTTGCGATTACCTGAAAAAACGAAAAGACAGGCCCTTTGCCGTTAAGGGGCATGTGACCGGGCCGTTTACTTTTTCCACGTCAGTAAAAAACGAGTTCAAAAGAGCTGTTTTTTATGATGAGAAAACCAGGGACACGGCAATCAAAATGACAGCACTCAGGGGGGCATGGCAGGTGGAGATGCTCAAGGATTTTGCTGACAACGTGATTATCTTCTTTGACGAGCCATCCCTCTCCGGGTTTGGTTCAAGCGAGTTTATAAGCATTTCCAAGGAAGATGTTGAAGCGTGTTTTACAGAGGCCATTGCTGCGGTAAAGGATCGGGGCGGGCTGACGGGAATCCATGTCTGCGCCAACACGGAATGGTCGCTGATTCTGGAATCTGAGGTAGATATTGTCAACTTTGATGCATATGGTTATTTTGATCGGTTTATTCTGTACAAGGATTCTATAAAAAATTTCCTGGATGCTGGCAAAACCCTGGCCTGGGGCCTTGTACCAACCCTTAACCCGGAATTTCTGGCTGCTGAATCAACCGAGTCCCTTGTTGCAAAATGGGAAGAACAGGCTGACCAGCTTAATGCGATAGGCTATGACAAGTCGCGGGTTTTATCCCAGACCCTTATAACACCAAGCTGCGGCGCAGGTTCATTAAGCCCGGCCCACGCTGAAAAGGCACTCAAATTGACATATGAGGTTGCAGCAATCCTGCGGGACAAGTACTTATAGCAGGTGATAATTTTAGCACAAATAACAAGACGCACAGTCTATTTTATAGCGGAGGTATCATGAAATTTAAAGACGCTGCAAAGTACGTCCTTGATGACGAGCTTGCAAAAATAGTTAACATATCAATGGCACTGGAAATGCCCCTGCTTTTAAAGGGCGAGCCTGGAACCGGCAAGACCATGCTGGCACATGCAATCGCCCAGAGCCTGAAAATGCCGTTAATAGTTTTGAATGTGAAATCAAGCATGAAACTCATTGACGGCCTTTATCTTTACGACACATTGACAAGGCTCAATGATTCCCGTTTTGGCGATTCCACAAGGAATGTGTCCAACATCGAGGAGTACATCAGGATGGGCAAGATTGGTCAGGCCTTTTGTGCCGAGCAGCGTACTGTACTTCTGATTGACGAAATAGACAAGGCTGAAACAGATTTTCAGGATGACATGCTTGATGTTCTCGACCAGATGGAGTTTGACATTATTGAAACCGACAAGACAATTACTGCCCAGAACAGGCCTGTTATTATAATTACTTCCAATGCAAAAAAAGATCTGTCTGACCCATTTCTGGGGAGGTGCAATTTCCACCATATTGCCTTTCCAGACCCAAAGATGATGCAGAAAATTATTGACGTGCATTTTCCAGATATCGATTCAACCCTTGCGGATAACGCCATCAACACATTTTATCGACTCCGGGAAATCGACTCCATTGAGAAAAAACCTGCCACCAGAGAGCTTATCAACTGGATCAGGGCATTGCAGGCAGACCCGAACTTCAAGCCAAAGGAGCTTGCAAAGGGGAATGTACCATTTTTGGGTGTACTTTTCAAAAAATCGAATGACTATGATGCAGCAAACCGCTCCACGGTACGGCGCAAGGTTTGGTAATAAGTATATAGTAAGAAAGGCCAGCTAATCACGATGTTTATTGACTTTTTTTTCAAGCTGAGGGAAGTCGGGCTGCCAATAAGCCCAACCTCTTTCCTCACCATCCATAAAGCCCTTAAAATGGGCCTGGTTAATTCTTTGGACGATTTTTACGTTACCTCTCGGACGATCCTCGTCAAAAGTGAAAAATATTTTGATATCTTTGACCAGGTTTTTGCATTTCATTTCCAGGGTGCGGAATTGCCGAACTACGATGGCGTGGAAGTTGATGATTTTCTCCACTCGCTTTTAGAATCATGGCTCAAGGATCCCAAGGCAATGGGCGATGCCCTTGGACTTAGCGAAGATCAAATTCAAAAAATGACACCTGAGGAGCTGATTGAATATTTCAAAAAAAGGCTCAATGACCAGACCGAGCGGCATGACGGCGGCAGCAAATGGATAGGAACCGGCGGAACCTCTCCGGTAGGGCACTCAGGCTTCCATCCTGAGGGAATGCGTGTTGGCGGTGTTTCCAGAAATAAATCTGCCATTAAAGTCGCCATGGAACGGCGCTACAAGGACTATTCCAGGCGTGGCCCCCTTACCAAGCCAATGATCAGCGAGGCACTAAAAACCCTGCGAAACATGATTCCTTCCGGGCCAAAGGATCAGGTGGATGTTGATGAAACCATATATCACACCATGAAAAACGCAGGTGAAATCGAGATTATATTCAAAAAAAGCCTGCGTGACAGGCTCAAGGTAATCCTCGCGATTGACAATGGCGGCTGGTCAATGGACCCTTATATACCCGTTGTTCAGACAATATTTGATTATTCAGGAGCGCAATTCAAGGACATTAAGACGTTCTTTTTTCACAATACAATTTACGACTCAATGTGGGAAGATCCAAACAGGTACAGAAAGCCGGTCAAAACCGATGAATTCGTGCGATTCGACCCCCAGACCAGGTTTATAATCGTTGGCGATGCAAGCATGGCCCCCTACGAGCTGTTTGCATCGGATGGATCAATTTATGTTACTGAGCGCAGTGGGCTGCCAAGCATAGATCGACTCAGGTTTCTGGCTGACAATTTCCCCCACTCAGCCTGGCTCAACCCCATCCCCGAAAGGATGTGGCACTACACCCGAACCATAAACCAGATAAGAGACATTTTTCCCATGTTCGAGCTGTCCCTCGACGGTCTGGAAATGGCTGTTAACCACCTTATGGCGAAATGAATTTTATATATCAGACCGACGTGGAAGCCCCTTTGAAAGAACCAGCAGCAATGCCGGGATGGAAACCAATTCCCCGGCGGCGACCTGCTATCCGTCTGTTTCTCATACGACGCAAAACCTGCTCTCTATTATTTGTCAACAGGTATGGATAGTAGGCTGTGATTTTCTTTTCCATGGACGGATCAAGCTTTGCATCAAGAAGGCTTTTTACTGTTGAAAGCTGCTTGAGGGTCAACCCCTTTGTTTCCTTTAGAATACAATTTTCCAGGCCGACATTTTTCAAATAAGCATTGTAAAGAACCGCACCACACAGGTTCCCACCAGCAATGTCTGCATCCTCTAAGTCTGCGCCCCTTAAATCACATCCCACCATCACGGTGTCTGTAAGATCAGCATCCACAAGCAGCGCACCCCGTAAATCTGCTTCAATAATCATGGAGTTTTGCAGTGAAACATTTCTTAAATCACAGTCCTTGAGCCAGCAATTGCTCAGGTCTATCTCGCTGATCCCTTCCCGGTTGAGCTTAATGATAGAAGCACGTATTTTTATCGCAGCCGATCTTGACTGAAAGCCTCGTAATATATCAATATCATTAAAATATCTTCCAATCCTGTCCCAAAATTCTATATCCTCTGGCGGCTGTTCCTCAACTTTTTCCTGTCCCTTGTAAAAATTCGCGATCCTGCTGAATAGATTTTTCATAAAACCCCCATATAACTGTCACGGCTAAAAGCAATTTCTGCCACAAATTTGTGTTACCAATAAGCACTGCAATTTGTCTGCCATTGTTGTTTGCATTGTGAATCATACGGATATTGTTACAAATACGCTCCCACCATAAATGCTGCATTCTCACAAAACAGGAAAAATATTCCTTTTCCACACATGATAATCAAGGTATTAGGAAAGTATTAGAAGCTGCTTTGAATGTTAACACCTGTTGCAGTTGTTTCTTTTCCACAGGCATCCCATGAGTTAATGCGCCCATTGCCATGAAGTATTATTGCACAGGTTTTTAAAAACTTTTGGTTCCCTGCAAGCTGATTTGCAGGCATTAGCATCACCATTTTCCTTCTTCGTTGACATTGCCGGATTAAAAAGCCATGATTAAAATATACTTAAAAACTTTTCCAAAAAAAATTTGGTTTTCCGATTAAGGAGAAAGCATGACGGAAAAAAACCACACCAAAAAACTGGACGCATTAAAACGTGTCGATATATTCATGAGTTCCACGACCGACCTTGAAGAACTTCTAAAACAGATCATGGAGGCCAGTCAGGATGTGACAAATGCAGAAGCAAGCTCCCTTGCCCTGTATGATGAAATTGCCGGGGATTTGTATTTTGAAATTGCACTTGGCGAAAAAGGCTCGGAAATCAAGGCAAGCCGTATATCGTTAGGCGACGGTATCATGGGAACCGCAGCCAGTTCAGGAAAATCAATAATTGTTGCCAATGCATACGAAGACACACACTTTGCAAAATGGGCCGACCAAAAAACAGGATTTAAAACAAGATCAATCCTTGCTGTACCAATGATTCGCAGAGGCAGGCTCATTGGAGTAATCGAAACCCTGAACCGTCGGGATCAGAAATCCTTTGACGAAGAAGATAAAAGCATACTCGAACTACTGGCACACCAGGCTGGAATTGCCATTGAAAACGCCCGACTTTATACTGACAACCTGCGCAAAGAAAGACTCGCCTCCCTTGGACAAGGCGTTTCCGGGGCCGCACACTGCATTAAAAATGTAATCAATATTCTAAGCATGGGACAGGCTGCTGTCGAACTGGGGCTGGAACAAAACAACATTGACCTTGTTGAAAAATCATGGGGGCATTTAAAACTCGGTGTTGACAGGGTAACAGACCTTGTTATGGATATGCTGGCATTCTCCAAGGACAGAACCCCCGAACTGCAACCCATTGGCCTGAACAGCCTTACAAGCGAAATAATAATGATGGTCACTAATGGCCTGGATGAAAAAGGCATAACACTTATAGCCGAACTGCACAAAGGCATCATCAAAATAAACGCTGACTCAAGCGGACTGAACCGATGCATCATGAATTTAGTTTCAAATGCATCAGATGCAATCGGCAACAATGGCGGAACAATTACAGTGCAAACAAGGATTATAGAACATATTAACATGGCAGAAATCACAATTAAGGACACCGGGCCTGGAATCCCACCTGAATCACTATCAAAGATATTTGAAATCTTCTACAGCACAAAAGGTGCTGCAGGAACCGGCATTGGCCTGGCCTTAACAAAAAAAATAATCGAAGAACAGACAGGAACCATATCTGTCGACTCTGAACCAGGGAAGGGAACTGCATTTACCATACAGCTCCCGTTACTGGATTAATTTGATAGCTTTTCCTTTTTTTTGCTCAGATACATACTGATTTCTGCCCTGAAAACCTCCACGCCATAAGTCGGTTACATGAACTGTCATGGGAAATTCACCCGGCTTATCAAGATCCTCCAGTGAAATTTCACAAACAGCTTTCAGGTCAGTTTTTGCCATCTTTATGTAAGAAACACTCATCCCCCTTGGTATCCATCGCATGGCCCCTGGAATACTTGCTTCAAGCATAGTGCCGGCTGTGAGTTCGCTGACATTGCACATGGCAATTGCGTGGACAGTATTAAGATGATTAGTAATCCCACGCCTTTTTTTAAGAAAAACCTCACAATAACCAGGCCGTAATTCAACAAACAAGGGGCTGATACTGTTGAAGTACGGTGCTTTAAGGCAAACCAGTTTGGAAAAAATATATTTCCCCAATGGAAGTCTCTCGCATTTTTTGTAAATATTCATAAGCTGGTTCATATTCCTGCCTCCTTTATTTGTTAACAACAATATTAGATACTATCAAGTAAAAGTATAAAAAAAGTAGCTACTAAAATTTATTGAGAATAGCCATGTTAACACGCTTAAAAATGTCAACCTCCTGCTCAGTAAATCCTTTTTTTATTTTTTGATTTGCAGCCTTTGCTACTTTCTTAATGACAACCGCACTTTCGCGCCCCTGTTCGGTTATGGAGATAAGCATCTGTCTCCGATCATCAAGGTTGATGTGCCGCTCCACCAGGCCCTGCTTTTCCAGCTTGTCAACAAGCCTTGTTATTGCAGCGTTGTCAATATCAAGGGTCTGGCTTATACTGCCCATGCTGACCTGGCTGTTCCTGTTAAGCTTTTTTTTATCAGCACTTTTCTTTTTGGTCTGGGCAGCACTGAGTACAAGAAGGATCCCTATCTGGCCAGGGGAAAGGGCAACACCAGCTTTTTTTAACTCACCCTTCATGTGGGCGGTTAACCTGGTCTGAACTTTTGAAAGCATAAACAGCAACCTGTCTGGCATGGCATCCTCCTTTTTTATTTGCCTGTATCAATATTAGATACTATCAAATAAAATGTCAAGTAAAAAAATATATTTATCAAAGTCATTCTGACTTACCAGACAATCATTAAGTGGAAAATGCAACAGATTGATTTACTGCAACATGAGTAATAACAGGATATTGCCAGTGCCAATTACAAAAAAACAAAAAACCCTGTTAAGTAAACTGCTTCCTGAGATTTTTTTCACCGTATTTCATAGGCACGAAGATGGCAGCAATGCACAGGGCAAAGACTGCTGAAAATGCACCGATGAACCAAATCCATTCAACTGTTGATATGGCACGATTTCTATAGCCCGATGTAAAAAGTGCGTAAACCGGGCCAGCCTCAAGTATCACGACAACACCGATAAAGCAGACACACAGCATCATGAACAATAAGCCTCCAAAGCCGGTTACGGCCTGGGCCGGGTTTTCAGATTTAAAGTCTGGATATGCAGCACCAAAGCCTATGCCCATAGCTACAACACCAGGAACCATGCAGAATACTGTTATTGTAGAAAGCCACATCATCAGGGGCGTTACATTAAGCATTAAGTTCGTGGCAATTATCAGCACTTCGGTCATAATCAGCATGGGGACGAAATAAATAAAAAACTTCACCCACAGGAATGTTTTTAAGGATATTGGGCCAGACTTCACTACCCAGAATGCATTGCGCTCAATGGATACAGCAGGGTATGCAAAACGTGCGGTTATGGCTGACAGCACAAGAACAGCAAGGCCCATGTTTAGAAATGACAATATATTTTGCAGTACTACTTTTTCAATGGGAGCCTTATCCAGGGGCAGGACTTTAAAATTGTAAAGATAAATAAAGACAAGCGCACATATTAGAAATATCTGCGTCCACTGGGTCTGGTCCCTGTGAAATGTTCTGATTTCTTTGACAGCAAAGGCACGCACTGGCCCTGAAAGTGGCTTTAGAAACCAGGGTGTTTTCATATTCGCATATTTTAACAGCCGGATTGGAGCTGACTGAGTTTTGGAATAACCAGTGAAGTAAAGTGCATCAGCAAGTAAAATGATCAGCATCACGGCAAAGGCAGCACAGGAGGCAGCAATGCCGACATGGAACATGGATTCAACAATGGAGCCGTTTAAGGCAGCTTTCAATCCATCCAAAGCCCAGGTGCTAGGCAGGAACACCGACGATGGTGTTTCCAGATTTCTGATATAGAGCAAAACCGTGTCAAATGCTTCTGGATCGACCAGTCTTTCCGGCTTTAGAACCCTCACAGCAACGTAAAGCATGACGAAAAAAATCAGCCCTATGAACACAAATATGCTTTTTATCCTGTTTGCAGGTACAATTATAACGATGATAATAACCAGCAACGCACCTATGGCGGAAGCTATTGTGGAGATGCTC
>JAOZSB010000195.1 GCA_029939895.1 Desulfobacterales bacterium | reverse complement strand
CCTGGCAAAAGGGTGTGCTGGCAAAAAGAATTATGAAGAATATGGAAAGGCAGATATGTATTGTAAAATTTCGCATAAATATTCATATCATTTTTATTCGTTCCAGTCCATACCCAGGGTATTGTTTATTCGTGCCTCGGCATTAACCAGTTCTGCATAGGTAGCAAGGTAGCTCAACCTTGATTTATAGTAAGCGTCCTCACGATCAAGCAGTACATCTATGTTTGATTTACCTGCCAGCACTTCTTTTTCTACGGCATTTTTTAGCTTTTCCCTTGTCTCTGAAAGTGCTTTGGCAAGCTCAATCCTGCTTACTACGTTTTTATAATCAATTATTGCAAGCCGCAGTTGAGTTAGGATTGCTGCTCCAAGTGTTTTGCGTCTTTGCTTGATATTTATTGCTCTTTTATGTGCAAGCCTTCTGGCTGAAATTTTTCCTGGAATTGAAAACATGCTCCAGGATAGTTTTAAACCGCTTACAAGCCATTCTTTTTCGTCAAGATAACGGTTCTGGTCATGCTCATACCTTACAAAAGGCGTAAGGGATGGAAACATCTGGATTAAAGCAATTTTTGCGTCGCTTTTAGAAATCTTTTCCTCAAGATCACGCTCAAAAAATTCAGGTCTGTTTAGAAGTGCCTTGCCACTCATTACTTCAAAATCAGCATCTATTATTTCCGGAAAAGAAGAAAATTTAAATTTTGCAAGGGTAATTTCATGGGACAGAGGTAGCCCCAGCAACCTTTTAAGCTCGGCCTTCTCCCGGAGGAAATTCTTTTGTCGCCTTTTCATTCTTATCTGTAAGTCGATGAGTTTTGCAGTATTGTTGAGTCCCTCGACTTCTGAAACGAGGTTTGACTGCATTTGATTATTTATGGTAGCAAGGCGGTTTTTGACTTTTGAAAGTAGTGCCGATGTAGTGTCCAGCAGCTCCATGGCAACAACTGCACGCATATAAACTCTGGTCACGTCCATCACTATATCCTGTCGAACCCTTCGCAGCCGTTCCCCAGCCATGCCTGCTCGGTATTCTGCCTGCTCCCACCTGTAAATATTTATGGTCAGGTTAAGAAGATCCCATGTCAGGTTCGCAGATTCTTTTTCGGTCTTTAGCTCAGATGAAATTGAAGGCTCAACCGATGTTGCTTTTGTAACATAATTTTCTGATCTTGACGGAACATGCTTTGATTTTTTGCTTCTTTCTGCATCAAGTATTAAGGACGGCAAAAGGTTGAATATCGCACCCGTAGCCTGTTGCCTTTCTATCGCCTCTTCATAGGCTGATACAGCAGCATCAAAGTTGTGTTGCAGGGCATATGAAATCGCCCCTTTAAGTGTAAGATTATCAAGGTTGGCCTTTGAATATGTTTTTTGCGTTTTATCCCGTAGTTGTGGCTTTGCAATAAGAGCTATGTCTGACCTTGAGTTAAGCACCCTTATTGCTTTCATTTCTTTTTTTTTGACAGAACAACCCGTAAATAGTACAAGAACAAGAAGTCCAATTAAGACATCTCGCATATTTTCAGCTTCCTTTTTTTATATTAAGCAGGGATTATTATTCATCTGCCCTATAAGTAAATTATCTATAAATTAGGTATCGTCTTAAAGTACCATAAACTCAAGAAATTTTTTATAAATCAATCTATGCTCAGGGTGTTTGGGGCATTCAAGTAGAAAACGTCTCTTTTGTCCAATTTCGTCGCTTTATTGAAATTGAATAAAATTGAACGCTTTCCTACAGGAAATAGATATTGACATATTGTTACTAAATTTTAATTTGTTTAAAAAAGGAGAGAGGAGCATTTTAGTTTAAAGCAAACAATTAATTAACCTCAATGCCGGATTTGATTAGTTCGTTCTTCCATATTTGCAATATACCAGCCACTCTTGGGTCTTTGCTATGCCTCTCCACAAAAGAATTGAATGATGTCAGGGCTGCCTTGCCATGAATACGTGCATTGCTTATATCTGACGAAGTTATTGTTTTTGATTTCTTAAAAAACTCCTTTGTTGATTCTTTTATCTCGTTTTGCAAAGCAACATCCTCGGGAAAAAGAATCTTTATGTAGGAGTCTATCATCGTTTCTGCCATTTCGACAATCAGCCTGTCTGCGATCTTCATTGTATTGTCGATGCCGTCTAAAGGGGCAGCTAAAGAAGTTGATCCAGCAAGAGCATTGTTCGATAAATTTGTTTTTGATAGAGCCTCAATAGATGTTAGATATTCGGTAAATTCTACAATATCAATTTTTCCACTTTTGAAATCCTCAAAATGACGAGATACATTTGCTCCAAATCCTCGCCTGATTTCCAATAGTTTGCTAAATTTATTTTCAAGAATCGTTTTGCCTGGCTTGCTGATAGAATTGAAATAGACATAATCGTATTTAATCGGCATGTTCCAAATGTCTGATATTTCTTTACTGATATTGATCTTTATTGATCCGGCTTTGACCGGATGGCTTGAAGTTACAGTATTTATTGAGGGCTTGCTGGAAGTTCCTGCTTCTGCCAGCCCTTTTACTGCTTTAACATATTGTACTTCCCCTAGTTTTTCTTTTAATAGCTTCTCGAGTTGTTCTTCTGATAACTCCTCTGATAATTCCTCAGCCAGCTCTTCTGTTAACTCTTCTGATAGTTCTTCTGCCAGTTCAACTGCCTGTTCTGCAGAACCCTGCGTAGTATCGCCCGTATCTGTCGGGGGGGCAGAACTTCCTAAAACAGGCTGTGGTGGTGGAGTAGGAGTAGGAGAGGGAGAAGATGGGGGAGGAGTAAAAACGGGTTCGGGTTCGGGTTCGGGTTCGGGTTCCTCAAAATTTACATCAATTGTCATATCATATGACAATGTGCTGTTCAGGGTTCCATCATTAACCATGAATTTGAAATTAGAATAATCAGCACCGCTTTCTCCAGAACCAGGAGAAAATATTAACTTTCCGCTGGTAATGTCGGCTGCAATAATTTCTTGATTAAGGGTTACATCCACCCCGTCCAGGGTTAATGCACCAGCAGCCTCAAGCTGGGTTATCTTGATTTTACTGAGGCTGTCGTTTGAATCGGTATCTGTAAAATTAAAATCCGTACCTTCGAATGTGTAGGATATATCCTTATCAGTGCTTACTGTTTTATTCGAAGCTGTTGGAGGGTCGTTTGAGTATAAGTAAATAGAGCCTGAGTTGGCACCATTGTCATCATTATAATAAGCCCCGGTGACAACAAAGTCGCCACTTATGGAAACGCTTTTCCCAAACTTATCGCTATCTCCAGCATCATTTGCAGTTAGTTTGACATATTGTGTCCAGTTTGCTCCATTACGCTGAAAAACATATGTGGAGCCAGAATCGTTGATTGCATTACCATCTTCCTCATAAGCTCCAACAGCTGCGTAGTCACCATCTATGGAAACGCTAATCCCAAAAATATCTCCTGCAGCACCATCCTCAGCAGTTACCTTGGCTTGCTGTGTCCAAGTTTCAGCACCGTCATCTTTTTTAAATATATAGGCTGAGCCTGAATTGGTGCCATCATCATCATCCCCATTCGCTCCACAAATAGCATAGGCTCCACTTATGGAGACACTTATACCCAGGTGGTCAGCTCCTGGCCTGTCTTCAGCAACCAGCTTGGCTTGCTGGGTCCATGTTTCAGCATTGACATCTTTTTTGAAAATATATGCTGCCCCGGCATTTTTTCCGCTATCATCATCATCAGCGTGGGCACCTACAACAACGTAGTCGTCGTGTATTGATACAGCATAGCCGAAATAGTCGTTAGTAGCAGCATCACTTGCGGTTATTTTGGCTTGCTCTGTCCAGTTTGTACCGCTGCGTTTGAAAATATAGGCCGAACCAGATTTACTGCCGCCATCGTCATCTTGCCAGGCACCAACAACAGCATAGTCCCCATCTATTGAAACGCTGGTCCCAAAAACATCTCCTGCAGCACCATCATTTGCAGTAATTTTAGCTTGTTTTAACCAGGTTCCATCATTTTCACGTTTAAAAATATAGGCTGAGCCAGAGCTGGTACCGTCATCATCATCATCAAAAGCTCCAACAATGGCATAGTCACCATCAATGGATACACTTTCACCAAACTTATCTCCTGAGGCTCCATCTGCTCCCGGAGTTAATAATGGTTGCTGCGTCCATGTTCCGTCCCCGCCTCGCTCAAAAATATAGGCCGAGCCAAAATTTGTACTGTTATAATCATCACCCTCCGCCCCGGCAATAGCATAGTCACCACTTATGGAAACACTATTGCCAAAATGAGCAGAGCTTGTAACTGCGGCTGGTGGGGCAATTTTAACGGTTGTGCCTAATACTCCAGAATAATCAGCAAGTTTGTCTTTGAAGAAGTATTCACTGACTAAAGAAGTATTGTCAGTTTCAAGAACCCAGTCTCCTCCATTTGCTGCATTGCCTGTCCTGTCATCAGAGGCTGCAACATTCCTTTCAGTTAAGGCCTCAAGCTGGTCAATTAGAATTTTTCCCGCTGTGGTGGCGGCAAGGTCACAGGCAAATAAGTCAATCCTTCCTTCATCTTCAACCAGGCTTCCAACATCCTGCCAGAAATTCTGAATTTCAGGATCACTTAATAACGAGTCTAAGTTTACAAAATAATCACCAGTAAGATCAAGCCCGGCCTCACCACTGGAATGTGTAGCAAACGCAATTGAGTTTGCTTTATCGCTTCCCAGCATTTCCTTCAGGTCGCTTAATAATGCATATAGAGTATCTTTATCAGCATCGTATATACAGGTGAGTACGTCCTCAACGGCTGCCGCAGCCATTGTTTGGGCATTGTCAATATCCGACGAGATAAGAAGTACTTTAACATCATGATCAGAATCAGTAATGCCATTGTCATAAGAGCTAACAGGATCATCAAGCTGTGCAACACCCGCTGCATCCAGGACAATTCGCTCCTCAAGTGGCATTATTCTTAAACCCATAATTCACTCGTCATTTAGTATCAGGGGTGCTTTTAAATCAACTCTGATTCTAATAAAAAAAAGTTTCAGTCCATGCTCATTTCTGTTGGCAGGAGTTGATTTAATCCTTGCCAATTATTAGTTATAAAACTATAGCATATTTATAGAGAAAATTCAACCTGCCAAGCTGAGAATGCATTCCGCAATGAATAAGTGAATATCCAATAGAAATATTTATTGGAAAGAGATATGGAAAAATTTCCTCACTATCATCAAATGTTGACTATTTTTAGTTAATTTGGGCTTTCTAATTAAATAACACGAGTGGACTTAACTTCAGCTTTTGCATGACTATTTTTGAATTATTTAACCAGGTTTTTAAAAAACGATTGGTTGAAAAGTTTGAATTACCAATGATTACGATGGGTTGGTGTATCGCTTGCTGTGCGGAAAGCTTGTGGTTCCGTTTATTTCAGTTTAGTCAACAGAAATCAGGAGTACTTAAAAAACTATGTTCCTATCATCATTATATAATATAAAGAAATACTTGAAAGAGTCAGATTTTTAGGTTATAAGTGTAACTAAATAATTATTTTGGGTTCAGTAAATTTAAGATAGCAAATTCTTTTAATATCCTTCTGGGTTTTTTTAGTAATTTTCAGATGGATAAGTAAAAGAAATATTAAGTTAAAGCAAGAAACACTGATTTGGCCTAAGGAGTGAATATAAAGTAGAATCTGTTCCGACAAAGGCGATTGGCACTTCTAAATCTATTCAATAAAGGGGACGTAAATGTCACAAACTATTTCTCGTAGAGGTTTTCTAAAGGGAGGTATTGCTGCAGCCTGTACTGTAGCAGCTTCTACCGTTCCGGTAAAAGCAGAAGCAGGCCTCAAAGGCACGGAGTTGGCTACACTCGTTGATATCAGCAGATGCATTGGATGCGAATCTTGCGTGGATGCATGTACTGATGCAAACAGCAGTAAGTATCCAAATCCCAAAAAACCATATCCTAAAATGTATCCCAAAAGAGCCAAGGTTGCGGAATGGTCAGATAAAACCGATGTTAATGACCGACTGACACCATATAATTGGATATATATTCAAAGTGCAGAAGTAGAGGTTAATGGCGAAGAACTTGAAATCAATGTGCCAAGGCGCTGTATGCATTGCTCCAATCCGCCGTGCGTAAAGCTTTGTCCCTTTGGCGCAGCTTATCAATTTGACAGTGGTATTTCCAGAATCGACAAAGACCTTTGTTTTGGCGGTGCTAAATGCAAGGGGGTCTGCCCGTGGAAAATTCCACAAAGGCAAACAGGTGACGGCGTGTATCTTGATTTGATACCGGCCTTTGCTGGAAATGGAATAATGACCAAGTGTGACAGGTGCTATGACAGGATTGCAGACGGTAAAAAACCAGCATGCATTGAGGAGTGTCCTGAAGAAGTGCAGATTATCGGGCCACGGGATGAAATTATTAAGGAAGCCCATAAAAGGGCTAAAGAAATGAAGGGCTATATTTACGGCGAAAAAGAAAACGGTGGTACAAATACTATATACGTGTCCCCTGTCCCCTTTAGTAAACTTAATAAGGCCGTTGAAAAAGGTCCAGGAAGGCCGCACTTTAAGCCTGTGAAGAATAGTAAAATGGACGAATCTAATAATATAGTAGCAGCTCTTCTAATTGCACCTGCAGCCGGAGCAGCCGCGGCCTTTGCTAAATTTTATAAGTTTTCCAAATCGACCAGCAGCGAGGTGACATCCGATGAATAAAGCGATAAAATATTTATATTTCATTACTCTTTTGTTTCTTACCCTTTCAGGCTTTGGTCAGATGCCCATAGCAAAGCGTTACTATATTTCTGATTTGCCGGGTATGGCATGGATGGCAAAATTTTTTGTAACTCACTATATTCACTATGTGGCTGGAGCTGTTTTTCTTTGCATTGCTGCTTATCTTGTCGTTGACTACTTTCTTTCCCGCAAGGAGGAAATTAAAATTACAGCTTCTGGTTATGTGAAGTCTTTTTTTCTGCTTATATTGATCGTGTCCGGGTTTACCCTTGTTTATAATAATTTTGAGGGTACATATCTTGACAGCGGTATAGTGTTTATAATGGCGATAGCTCATTTACTGATAGCGATGCTGCTCCTTTTCTTTTCTCTATTCACGGTGATAGCAAAAAAGAAATGGGCAGTGCAAAGAAAGGATAATATTAAATGAAAGAAATAGGTTTGTTTTTCGGAATACTTGCATTCTGGCTATTATTGCAAATATATGTGTTTCCAAAGTTAGGGATTCCCACATGAGCCAGCAACGCCTGCCAGGTGGCAGGTCAGGATTTAGCAAGTGAGAGTAGCGAAAAGACTCCAGTAGAAGTGGAAAAAGATAAAATAATTATCGATTAGTTGGAGAACAAAAATTGTCCAGAAAATGTCTTTAGGATTTAATATCTTCTTGATATTTTCTGGACTTTTTGCATCAAGATCAACGAACTCCTGCCTGAATTCATCAAACCCGGTTAATATAAAATTGTGATGGTT
The DNA here is from genome assembly GCA_029939895.1 of Desulfobacterales bacterium. Classification (GTDB taxonomy): domain Bacteria; phylum Desulfobacterota; class Desulfobacteria; order Desulfobacterales; family JAOZSB01; genus JAOZSB01. Next base: position 853 of record JAOZSB010000195.1, on the reverse strand, counting down.
TAAAAATAGCCTATTTCTGTTAGCAGAATTTCAAGTTTTATATGTCACTGAAATTTAATCATATTTTCCATAGCAGCTTTTTGCAGAGTCTATTTATGTGGCATAATTAGTCGTAAACAGGGATGCCCATTCCATTGAGATTTTTTGTTTAACACCCTGTTAAAATAAATCTCAAGTATCTGAATTTTTCTCTTGACTAACAATTATTCATATACATACATGCATTTCTCGTATGGCTGAAATTGCTGAAAGAATAGTAATTATTCAGCGAATAATCCAGTTTTATAAACAGTTTTATAGTAGTTTTATCCACAGGCTATTTTAAATCGGGCGACATTGAATGAAAATAGAAAATATCGATATAGAAGCAACTGTAAAAAAAGCCAAGGACATTATTCGTAATGACGAGCATTTGCCTCTGGCAACTAAATCAATTGTTGAAATTTTAATCATGATAATCACTTTGCTGGTCAATCGACTAAACCTGAATTGTAAAAACAGCAATATGGCACCATCAAGCGACCCATGCCGAAAAAAAGTACCAAGGAGCAAAACAGGTAAAAAGCCAGGCGGTCAAAAGGGGCATGCCGGTATTACGTTAAAGAAAGTTGATGAACCTGATCATGTAGAGCTGATAGAGGTTGATCGTAACGATCTGCCGCCTGGACGATATAGGGAAATTGGATTTGAGACGCGTCAGGTGGTTGATATAAGTATTTCAAGAGTTGTAACCGAATACCGTGCACAGGTACTTAAAAACGATGCAGGTAAGCGGTTTGTTGCTTCTTTTCCCAGCGGTGTTACAAAGGCGGTTCAATATGGGCCAGAGCTTAAGGCCCACTCGGTTTATATG
>JAOZSB010000194.1 GCA_029939895.1 Desulfobacterales bacterium | reverse complement strand
ATACATTATATTAACATCTTCATAAACACTCAATCTGCTCAATTACAAGCAACCCGTTTTAAACATTCAGACAAAGCAAAACGCACTGCAAAAAACCTGACGTTGTGGCCTCTATGTTAACCACAACCTCCGTTGTCACTTTTATTGGCTTCCTTGTCTGACTGCCTTTGTTCAGCATCGGCATTTGCATATGCCTTTTCAACCATAACTGATAAATCGCCCTCAACAGATGCACCTGAACCTGGACAGGATGCCTTCCCATCGCTGGCATCCTTGAACTTTGGGTCTTCTCTCAAGGCCATTGCATAAAGGTCTTTGGCCTTTTTCCAATCCCCGGCATCCAGCGCATCAAGGGCCTGGCCATAGTAAACAAATGCTTTCAGGTTCCTGGTTTGAATTACCCCAATTGCATCCTTTTCTTCCTGGGTCAGAGTTATGCCTTTCAGGTCAGCAATATTGCTGACAATTTTTGCTGGAAGTAAAAAAAAGTCAGATTCCTTCAAAGATACAGCAGATGAGCCAATTGCTTTGCCTTCCAATGCAGAGGTAAGGGTTGTCACTGCATTGATGCTTCCTTTTGATAGATTTCCCACAACTACAGTCTCAGCACCAAGAAGTCTTCCAATCTTTGGGGCTGTTGCTGGATCGACAATCCCCGTCTGCCCCAGCTTCATCTCCTCAAGAAGCGCCTGCACACGTACACGCTCTAACACCTTTATCGATTTAATCTTTGAAAGGTTGGTTATAACCATCGCAGTAAGACCTTTTTGAAAGGCCTTTAATTCCTTATCAGGAGAAAGATCATCATAATAGCATACTGCAACAGTATTTGCCCCGGGTTCAGAGTTCATCAGTTTTGATTCATTTACTATTGCACTTTTAGCAGCTTTTCTACTCGCTGCAATCTGCACAACCGTCAATAGTTTTTTAATAGCCGCCTCAACAATCGGCCTGGATTTAGCCCTGAAACCCTGCCAGGTTTCAACCGTCTTTGCATACTCCTTTTTATTAAGATATGCCAGCCCAAGGTAATAAACTGCATAGGAGTCCTTTGGCGATTGTTTTCTCACTGTTTGAAGCTCTTTAACGGCCTTGTCAATCTGTCCGATTTTAATATAAGAAAAACCAAGCAGTACCCTTGCCTTATGATTATCAGGCTTTTTAGCAAGACATTGCTGCAACATGGGTATTGCTTCATCAAATTTCCCCATACTTAATTTGACTTCAGCACCCATTTGTCCACTGCATCCATAAAACATAGATGCTGCCATCACCAATATTGCCAGACAATAAATGCAACTTTTTTTCATGACTACCTCTTTTAAAGTATAGTGAAAAGTTTTTTTCTTTGCTTTCCTACAGCACAGTTTTTTTCAATATCCTCTGCCAAACCTTTTATCTAAAGCATCAGCGGTATCTTGATACTTGAAGGCCTTTCAAATCAATTATGGATGACTACCGCCGCTGCTGCCGACATTTGGGTCTGGAGACAGATCAGGAGGCGTAACAATAACTGCTTCATGCACACCGCCACTGCTTACATCTCCAGTTGTATCTACTGAGGTGTTATCTATTTCTGCCTGCCTATCCGTGGCTTCAACATATGATTTTTCAACCTTTTGTGCCAAATCCTTTACATTCATCTTATACAGGTCGTCGATGGAAGGTGCGTTAATGTCAGGACAGAACTCCATCCCGATAACCGCATCTTGAAAACCCGGGTCTGCTACTATTGCCATTGCGTAAAAATTCTTGGCTTTTTTCCAGTCCCCGGCATCGAGTGCATCAAGAGCCTGACCATAGAATATAAATGCCTTCATATTTTTGGTTTGAATTTTACCAATGGCATTCTGCTCACTCTTGCTCAGGGGTATTTGCTTCAGCTTTGCAATATTGCCTACAATGGCTGCTGGAAGCATAAAAAAATCAGATTCTTGTAAAGTTACTCCTGATGAGCCTATTGTTTCATTATCTGTTGCAGAAGTAAGGGTCGTCACCACATTGATGCTTCCCTTTGAAAGATTTCCAACCACTACGGTCTCAGCACCAAGAAGCCTGCCAACCCTGGGAGCGGATGCAGTATCGACAATACCAGTCTGCCCCAGATGCATCTCCTCAAGAAGCGCCTGCATCTGGATGCGCTCAAGCACCTTTATCGACTTTATCTTTGCAAGGTTGGTTATCACCATTGCAGTAAGACCTTTTTGCAGGGCCTTCAATTCCTTTTTCGGGGAAAGATCATCATAATAGCATACTGCAATTGTATTCTTATCCGGTTTTGCAGCATTAAGTTTTGCTTCATTGGCTACTGCATTTTTTGCAGCTTTTTTACTTGCAGCAATCTGTACCAGGGTCTGCAACTTTTTGATTTCAGCCTCAACCAGGGGGCTGGATTTATCCCTGAAACTCTGCCAAATGTTGATCGCTTTTGAATACTCCTTCTTATTGAGATATGCCAGCCCCAGATAAAAAGAAGCATATGGGTCATCCGGGCTTTGCCCTTTCACAGTCTCTAATTCTTTTATGGCCCTATCAAGCTGACCGATCTTAAGGTAAGCAAAACCAAGCCGCCCTCTTGCCTGGGTTTTGCCTGGGTTCGCAGCAAGATATTTTTCCAGCATGGGTATGGCCTCTTCATACTTGCCTTGATCAAGTTTGATTTCAGCACCCATAATTCCACCGCATCCATAAAACAGAAACATAGCCATCATCAGCACTGCCATGTGATTAATCAAACTTTTCTTCATAATCTCTCCTTAATTATGTAGTGAGAATTCCAATTTTTTTTGGTCTTTATATCAAATTAACCCATGGGTCAATTTTTAAAAAAAATTTACAATACAGGTTTTTTGCCGTTTATTCCGGCTGCTTTTTCATAATTATAAGCTGTCTTGATCAGCGCCTCCTCGTTAAAGTGCTTCCCCATTATTTGAAGCCCCACAGGAAGGCCGCTTTTTGTAAACCCGCACGGAACTGACATTCCAGGTATTCCAGCAAGATTTGCAGACACAGTGAAAATATCTGCTGTATACATTTTTAAAGGGTCGCCCGACATCTCACCAATCAGGCTGGCCGGTTCCGGTGCTACTGGCGACACCATGACATCGCATTTCTCAAATGCATCTTTAAAGTCCTCAATAATAAGCGTCCGCACCTGGGAGGCCTTGCCGTAATATGCATCATAATACCCCGATGACAGGGAGTATGTCCCGATTATTATACGGCGCTGTACTTCATCGCCAAAACCCCTTGATCTGCTTTTCCTGAACATATCAATCATGCTCTCTGCATCATCAGCACGCTTCCCATACCTTACACCATCGTACCTGGCAAGGTTGGAACTCGCTTCGCAGGGTGCTATTATGTAGTATACTGAAACAACATATTCTGTCTGGGGCAGGCTTATTTCGACCTTTTCAGCCCCCATTTCAACCAGCTTGTCGATTGCCACATTCACTAGTTGTTTTACTTCTTCGTCAAGACCGGCAGCTTCAAAGTACTCTCTGGGAAGCCCTATCTTCATTCCCTTCATGCCCTCGGACAACGATTTTGTAAAATCTGGAACATCTTCCTTGATCGATGTTGAATCCCGTTCATCAAAGCCTGAAATTGCGTTCATTAAAACAGCCACATCCTCAACGCTCTTTCCAAAGGGACCTATCTGATCCAGGGAAGAAGCAAAGGCCACCAGGCCGTAGCGGGAAACCCTTCCATATGTAGGCTTCATCCCCACAACACCACAGTGGGATGCTGGCTGCCGGACTGACCCGCCAGTATCTGAACCTATAGAACCGATGCACATATCCGCAGCAACAGCAGCAGCCGAACCTCCGCTGGAACCTCCGGGAATCCGACTGAGATCCCAGGGATTCTTTGTAGGCTTAAACCCGGAAAACTCCGTTGATGCTCCCATTGCAAACTCGTCCATATTTGATTTGCCGACCATGACAGCACCCTGGGCATTAAGCTTTTCCATCACATTTGCATCATAGGGCGGGATGAAATTTTCCAGTATTTTCGAAGCGCAGGTTGTCCGTACTCCCTTTGTGCAAATCACGTCCTTGATCGCCAGCGGTATCCCTGTCAAAGGACTGATATCACCAGCAGCTATCCGCTTATCAGCAGCATCAGCCTGTTCTTCAGCCTCGTCCTTTGATATTGTCAAAAATGCATCAACCTTATCTTCAACCCTTTCTATTTGATCAAATACACTGCTGGTCAGCTCTTTAGATGAAATCTCTTTTTTATCAAGCAGCTCCCGTGCCTGTGCTATTGTCAATTCATGGAGGCTCATGTTATCACCTTTGGCACCAGGAAGCTGCCATCCTCATTTTCTGGAGCATTTGAGAGTGCATCTTCATTTGTCAGGTGCGGGCGAACTACATCCTCCCTGAATGCATTGGAAAGTGCCATTGCATTTGAGGTCGGAGATACGCCCTCTGTATCAGCCCGGTTGAGCTTTTCCACATAACCTAAAATCTCTCCAAGCTGCGTTGAAAATTCATCCAGCCTGGTGTTATCCATCTCCAGCCTTGCGAGGTTCGCAACGTGCAGGATATCGTCTTTTGTAATCGCCATTTAAAACTCCTGAAAGTATATATAATACTTTGTATGAAAGTTGTTCTTAGTATCTTCAATTCTTTCATATTTTGTTGTGGGCAGCAAATAAACTCATAAAAAGTCTGCCCGTGGCAGTTTGTATCAATAATGTATTAATTATATAAAGAGAATTGTCGCTTTTCAAATAAAAAAATTAAAGCTTTAAAATAAAACCCTCAATCCTGTTGTCCCTTATAAACTTTTTTGCTTCATCCTTGGATTTATAAGAGCCGATTCGCACTCTATACCAAACACCCTTGTTGCGAATTGCTGCTTCCTCGATATAAACTGGCAACCCTTTTTTCCTCAATTTACGGGCAAGCCCGTCAGCCTGGCGCTTCTCCTTGAGTGATGCAACCTGTATTGTATACTTGCCTGGTGCTGGTTTTTCAGCACGTTTCTTTTCTTTTTTACGAACCAGTTCCGGCTTTTTTATTTTCGGGGCAGGCTTTTTTGTTTTTGGTTCTTCAGGAGCCTTTATAGCCGCACGCTTTATAACCGGTTCTATTAAATCGTCATCATCTTCTGCGCCTGTCTTTTTCAGCTCCTCATAAAACTCAAGCCTTCCACGGCCTTTTTCTGCATATTTTTCAAGATCCTGCTGTTCAAGTTCCTTTTTTTCTGCAGAAGCACGTAAGGCAGATATTTCTTTTTCAAACTTTTCAATGTCGAACTTCAACGGTGATGTACCCCTGCCCACAAGAACGCCCAGGACAAACATCCATACACTTATAAAAAAAATAGCCAAAACCCAGCCAGCAGAACCCTTGCGTGAAGAAGAATTCGACTGCTTTGAATTGTCAGCTTTATTTTTTTTTCTATTCGTTTCTGTCCTGCTCATCACATGCTTTCCGGCGCAGAGACACCCAAAAGCTCAAGCCCGTTTTTAATTACTATTCTAACCGCAGACAACAGATATAAACGTGCTGCGGTCAAGTCAGGATCGTCTGTCAATGCACGATGCTTATTGTAATATGTATGAAAACAAGAAGCAAGCTCCATAAGATAAAATGTCACCCTGTGTGGCTCCATGTTCATTGCTGCGTACTCCACAACATCTGGAAAATCAGCCATCTTTTTTATCAGCAGAATTTCTTCTGCCTCTGTTAAAAGGTCAGGGTTAATATTTTCAGAAACTTCAACTGCTGTGTCTTTTCCTTTTTTCTCTACGCTGCAAACCCTTGCATGGGCATACTGCACATAAAAAACCGGGTTCTCATTGGTTTTTTTCTTGGCAAGTTCCAGGTCAAAATCAAGGGCACTCTCATAATGACGGGTCAGAAAAATAAACCTGGCAGCATCTCTTCCCACCTCATCAACCACATCCTTGAGCGGCACAAACTCCCCTGATCTCGTTGACATTGCTGCGGGTTCGCCCGCGCGAAGCAGGTTCACCAGCTTTACAAGAATTATATCCAGACGATCACGGCTCACACCAGATGCCTCCACCGCAGCCTTCATCCGCTCAACATAACCGTGGTGGTCAGCACCCCAAACGTTTATCACACGGTCAAAACCACGCTCAAACTTGTCCATATGATAGGCTATGTCAGATGCAAAATATGTGGTGTTGCCGTCACTCCTTTTTACTACACGATCCTTTTCATCCTTAAAATCAGAGGTCTTAAACCACAGCGCACCGTCCTTTTCGTACACGATTCCCTTTTTTTGACAATCTGCTAACGACCTGTCAACCCTTCCATCATCAAACAGGGATTTCTCGCTGAACCACACGTCAAAATCAACGCCAAAAGCTGACAGGTCGTCCCGAATGCCATTGAGAATAACCTCCCCTGCCAACCGTGAACAATGCTCCACAGCCAGACTGTCATATTGTCCGTCAGTACAATCTTTAGATAAGGCCCCGGCTACATCCCCAGGCAACTCATCAAGCTTTATTGTGCCGGCAATATCTTTTATGTAGTCACCCTGATAACAGTCCTTTGGGAAATCAATTGTATGCCCGGCAAGCTCCTGAAACCGCAGCAGGACGCTCAAACCCAGGGTCTGGATCTGATTGCCGGCATCGTTGATGTAATACTCCTTTTCAACGTCAAACCCGCAATAAGACAGCACCCTCGCCACGGTATCACCCACCGCAGCACCCCGACCATGCCCCACATGGAGCGGGCCAGTTGGATTTGCACTCACAAATTCCACCTGAACCTTTTTGCCCTTTCCAATACTGCCGGAACCATAATCATTACCACGGTCATGAACCGCCTTGATAAATGGATGCCACGCAGATGGCTCTACGGAAAAATTTATAAATCCAGGCCCGGCAATCTCCACACCTGAAATTATTCCATCAGAATCAACAACATTGGCCTTGATTGCCTCGGCTATCTTCCGTGGTGCCATTTTCTGAATGCGAGCTGAAACCATAGCGGCATTTGTCGAAAAATCACCATGATCTGCATTTTTTGGCACTTCAATTTCAATGGGCGGGAACTCAGAACTCCCAAGCTCACCTTTTTCATGAGCTGCAACTATTGCAGCTTTTACTATTCCAATAATTTTATCTTTCATTTCAATATATTATCCGTATCCCTTCTGAAATATTTTTTACCCTGTCGCTTTAACGAACAATTTTCAATACAACATATAATACCAGTATCAAAATCATAATCTTAATACAAGGAATGGTTTGATAGCAAGCGATTCCGTTACATTTTGAATTTTTTGAAATTTTACAAAAAAAACTTATTTTTAATTACCACAGTGCTTTCATATTCTGTTGAAGGCAACGCCCGGAAATCCAGGCCCGACCAAAGCAGATAATAAAATGAAGGGGTATTTTCTTAAAATAAGAGCAGGTATCCATCCATTTAAGCAGGATAAGCATTATTGATTCTGAATCACAAAATTATTTATCATCCAAATATTTGCTGCAAATATTATCTATGGTTCCTCGGGCCTGCAAAATAATAATAGCCTGATTCATTTTGGTTAATAATTCATATGCCCTTGGTGAAGTTTTTGAAATAAACATGTAGTATGGCTTAGCTTTGGATTCAATAATTTTTCCATGCACCACATCATTGGGAATGATGTCTTCTCCCAGTGCCTTAAAACCAAAAACACTAACGCCGGAACCAAGGAACAAATCAACCTTTCCACCGGATATAGCCTTCAGGCCTGCTTTTTTTGTCTTGAACTTCGTATACACGCCCTTGTTGTCCGGGAATCCGTAGATTTCATAATTGTAACCAAGCAGCCCGCATATGGTGAATTTCTTCAACTCAGAGTATGTGGAAATCCTTAAACCCTTGGGGAATTGCTTTCGGGAGTACCAAAAACCACTTTTTGTAAAAAAAACAGGCGCAGTTAAATAATATTTTTCAGCCCGTGATTCCCTGAATGTTCCATTTATAAATACTTCAAATTCTCCTCTTTCCCCAAACCGGGCCACTTCGCTTAAACAACGTTTCCAGGGAAGAAAGGAAACTTTAAACTGCAAGCCAGAGAGCCTGGTCATTTCATCTAAAATATCAATTGTTATACCTGTAATTTTTTCTTTGTTAACCGCACCATCTACCCGCTCATAAAAAGAATACGGGGGGTATTCTGTCGCATCATCGCAGATATTGACCAGATCATTGCCAGCATTGACATGCGCAGAAATCAACACCAGAGAAATAAGAATAAATATTTGCTTTATGGATATTAATTTCATGAAGCCCTCCTCATGGTTCACCGGAGCAGATAAATACTTTTATAAATATAAAAAAGTCAGTAGTGTCCCGTT
>JAOZSB010000193.1 GCA_029939895.1 Desulfobacterales bacterium | reverse complement strand
ACTAGTGCCCAAATCCAATTGAAATTATTCGATTTTTAACGGGACACTACTGAGCACATATATTTAATTTGAAATTAAGAAATCACTGGACTTTTAACCATGAGTATAAAATTTAAAATAATTGGCTGTTTTGTTATTTTGTTTGTTATATCTACACTTTTCGCCCTTCGTGCTTTAGATAATATGGCACAGGTACATGAACAGTTCAGCTTTGTAGTTAAACATGATTCGACCGTTATAGCCAATGCCAATCGCCTTCTGAGGCTTGTTGTGGATATGGAAACAGGTCAGAGAGGCTTTGCTATTACGCAAAAACAAGAATTTCTTGAACCATACAATAATGCCAATAAAGATTTTTATAAACTGCTGGAGATTGAAAAAGGACTGGTCAGCGATAACCCCGACCAGATGATTATTTTAATTAAAATCGGCAACCTTGTCAAACAGTGGCATCAAAGGGCTGCCGCCCCGGAAATTACCAAGACCAGGGAAATAATCGCTGCAAAAGACATAGAAACAAAACATGGGATTGAAGCAGAACTGGCCAGCTTACTTGAATCAGGTACCGGCAAAAAACTTATGGATGAGATCAGATATGAGTTTGCTGGATTTATTAAAGCGGAAGAGCAGCTAACAAAACAACGATTTGAAACCGCATCGCAAACAACTCTCCGTACAAAAAAATCATTACTGTACTGGATCGCTTTTTCATTAATACTTGGATATTTAATTGCTGCACTGATTTTCCGCCTGATAGTCAACCCTATCCAAAGCCTTACAAGTGGCACTGAAATTATTGGTGCTGGAAACCTGAAACACAGGGTCGAAATAAGAACCAACGATGAAATCGGCAGCCTTTCTTCTTCCTTTAATCAGATGGTAGATAAGATAGAACACTCAGAAGCAGAGATTCAACATGTTAAGGCGTTACTGGAATCGTGTTTAGAAAGTTCCCTGGATATAACTATTTTTATGCTGGACAGGCAATACCATTATCTATATTTTAATCAAACCCACGCAAACAGAATGGCCAGAGTTTATGGAGTAAGGCCCAGGGTTGGGGATATAAGCTTCAATTTTGTCACCAGCGAAGAAGACAAAAAAAAAGCAAAAGCATTTTATGACCGGGCTTTGGCAGGAGAAAGGTTTATTGTCATCGAGGACTTCGGCATCAAGCCACTGAAGATGGTTTATGAGATTCATTACAACCCGATTATCACCCGTAATAATAAAATAATAGGCATCACGGTTTTTGCCCAGGATATTTCAAAACGGCAGCAGACAGAACAACAACTGCAAAGAAAAACGCTGGATATTGCTGAACGGGTTAAAGAGCTGAACTGCCTTTATGGTATCTCTGAGATAGTTGAAAAGGCAGATGACTCTCTGCCTGAAATATTTAATGGAATAAACACACTGATCCAATCTGCCTGGCAGAACCCAGAGCATACACGCTCTTGTATTACATTTGACGGGCAGGAATACATTGCAGAAAATTTCCAAAAAACTATTTTCAGGCAAACAGCAGATATCAATGTATTTGGTGAACCTCGCGGCATTATAGAAGTCTGCAGCCTGGAAGAAACCGTGAAAATAGATGACAAGTATTTTCTAAAAGAAGAAAAAGCCCTGTTACATGCCATTGCTGAAAGGCTGGGGCGAGTCATTGAACGCAGGCTGGCAAAGGAATCATTAAGACACAGTGAAAAAAAATATAAAGATCTTTATGACAGTGCTGCTGACATGTTTGTTTCGGTTGATGCAAAAACAGCCTCGATTCTTGACTGCAACAATATACTGATCAAACAATTGGGGTATTCAAAGGAAGAGCTTATTGGCCGATCAGTATTTGATGTGTATACCCAGGAAAGTGCTGAGCATGCCAAGGCAGAAGTATTTCCGTTATTCTTAAAAACAGGAACAGTAACAAATGAAGAGTTGCAGCTGCAACGAAAAGACGGCAGCAGGATTGATGTAAATCTCAATGCTTCTGCGGTACGGGATGAAGAGGGTAAAATTTTATACAGCAGATCAGCCTGGCGTGATATTACCGAAACCAAAAGATTGCAGGACCAGCTCAACCGATCTGATCGGCTGGCTGCCGTGGGCCAGCTTGCAACCTCCATAGCGCATGAGATAAATTCGCCCCTGCAGGGCATTACATCCATATTAGGTCTTATGAAACAAACCCACAACCAAAACACAGAATTAATCAGCGATATAACCATGCTTGATGAAGGCTATAAAAGAGTTAAGGATACTGTCAAGAGGCTACTGGATATGAGCCGGCCAGAAAAAGACCAGAAACAGTCAGTCAATATCAATGATGTAATTCTTGATTCCCTTTCTTTAGTTCGGGTTCTAATGAAGCAAAATAAAATTGAAGCAGAAATAAACCTGTCATCAAGGCTCGCACTTATTACGGCATCCCCTCAGCAGCTTGGTCATGTTTTTTTAAATCTGTTCAATAACGCTATTGAATCCATAGTTGACAAGGGGCAAACAAAAGGAAGTGCTGATAATGCCAGAATACGTGTTGAGACAAAACAAAGAAAAGAAAATATAATTATTGAAGTGGCTGATACCGGGTTTGGTATTATTAAGAATGATATTAATAAAATCTTTGATCCCTTTTACACCAAAAAAAAGACAATGGGTATTGGCGTCGGCCTCTCCATATGCCACGGAATCATAGAAGACCACAATGGAAGCATTGTGGCAAAAAACCTGCCAAGAGGCGGAGCTCTTTTTTTGATCAAACTGCCAGTAAACCAATAACATTAAACAGGCTGGGTATAAGTTATAATAATATCCATTTTGCCCCCTCAGTTGAAAAAAATACCAAAAAATTATTGCTATTTATATCTCATTATTGTATTTAAAATTTTTATTATAAAAATGAACATGTGAATTGATTGAATTTTTTCTCAAAGTTACGAGTGCCCTGTATTTTTTCGATACAAAGCAGTATCAATTCACAATTAATCGGATCAAAAAAAATTTGGCAAAATGGTGTGTCAGCCTGCTGTTGTTGTTTAAATAATATTTCGGGCTGTCATTTCTGTTTTAATTGAATTCCCCTGACTATCTATAGTGACTGCGAATCTCTGGGAGGCTATACGGATTTTTGCTTTTTTCCTGTAGCTGCACAATAGGTTCGGGGTCATAAAATTCGTATTAACTCACATTCAGAAAGGTTTATCATGAAAAAGGTCGTCAATGTTACTCTTGGGTCATCGTCAAAGGATTATGAGTTTAAAACCAAATTCCTAGATCATGAATTCACTGTCATGCGCATGGGAGCCGATCAGGATGACGGCAAGGCGTGGGAAATGCTCCGCCGTCAGCAGGCGAAAGCAGATGCCGTCGCATTAGGTATGGTGCGTGATCATTACAATGTAGGCTCTCGCCGATATATTCAAAAGCATACCAAGAATATGATGAATGTGGTCACGCGCGTGCCGGTCACATCAGGAGCTATGTTGCGCCACAAGTTACAGGTTCGGGCCATTCGATATGTGCAGAAGGAGCTGGGGAACTATTTCAATAACAACCTGGTACTTTTTCTTTCGGGAATGTTGAATTATGAAATGGCTCAGGCCATGACCGACTACACCCAAAATATCAAATATGCCGACGCACTGTTGCAAAATGTGGCTCCCAAATTACTGACTTCACTTGCGCAGCTGGAAGCGTATGCACTAAGTAACCATCTGCTGCTGAACTCCAGGCCTGCGAATATACTTCAGCACATGTTGCATAAAACACAGTCAAAATCGAAAGTGAAGAAAATTTCTAATGCGATGAAGAACTCCCATGTGATTGTTGGCACCTATCCAGATCTTGAAAAATTTGGAAACGTGAAAAACATGGAAGGCAAGACTGTGATCACCTCGTCGATTGACGATGTGCGCGAAGCTTTTTTCAAGGAATGCAAGGTCAACCTGGTGGTGGATGTGTCACCAATGCTTTTTGATCGCTCCGTAGGAATCAGCACCATCGAAGCCATGATCCTGGCTGCAATAGACACCACCAGCGAAGAACTGTCTGGCGAGGATATGGATGAAATTCTGGACGAAATCGAAGCCAAGCCACGCATGCTGCACCCGACAGGTAAGTTCCGCAATATTCGCCGCTTTGCATTTGTGGTTCACCCACTGAGCCAGGAAAGTATCAAAATGGGATTGCCGATTCCAGAGGCAACGCCACAGATCGTGATGGATCAGGTGGAAAAGGCCGCTGCACATATGCCGCCAATCATCTACACTAAAATGGAGAACATCATCTCGCCAACCGGCTCAGAAGCAGAGGGATGGCTACTTTCCGTAGGCGGCACTCCCAAAGAGATGTTGTCGCACAGCCCGGAATTCACCTATCGCCGACTGTTAGCTGCCGGCAAGAAGGCTGAGAAGATGGGCGCCCAAGTGATGGGACTTGGTGCTTTTACCAAGGTTGTTGGAGATGCTGGAGTCACTGTTGCTCGTCGCGCGAGTATTCCCATAACAACAGGAAACAGCTACTCTGCATCAGGAGCCTTATGGGCGGCATCCGATGCGGTGCGCCGTATGGGGATGGTCAAAGTCACCAAGGCGGGCCGTGTAAAGGGTAAAACCATGGTCATTGGCGCATCAGGTGCCATTGGTTCGGTAAGCTCCCGCCTGCTGGCCATGGCCTGTGAAGAGGTCTATGTGGCCGGGCGTACCATGAAAAAGCTTGAAGCGTTGAGAGATTCTATCCTCGAAGAAACACCAGAGGCCAAGGTCGTTGCAACGATAGATTACGAACAATTTCTGGGCGATATGGATATGATCGTGACATCGACTTCCGGAGCAGGCAAGAAAATTCTCGATATTACAAAAGTCAAACCCGGATGCGTCATTACCGATGTCGCCCGGCCCCTGGACTTACCACCGGAAGAAGTTGCCAAACGTAACGACGTGCTGGTTATCGAATCTGGTGAAATTGAGTTGCCTTCGGAAGTAAAAATGAAACCGATTGGACTGGCCCCCAACGTGATTTACGCCTGCCTTGCAGAAACAGTGGTTCTGGCATTGGATGGGCGATTTGAAGTATTCACGATTGGGCGTGATACTGAATGGGAAAAAGTTAAGGAAATCTATAAACTGGGTCTGAAACATGGCATGAAGCTCGCTTCAATTTCAGGCGTTAATGGCGTGTACTCTGAAGAGGACATTGCCGAAATAGTAAAAAATGCCAAAAAAGCGCTCAAAACCTGGAAGCCCTAACAGGTCAAGAGCCATGCACATGATAAGATTTCTTTTTTAATAAAGCCGGGCTTCGCTGCCGTCTGCCAAGTTTTGACGGCAGCGCAACCCGCAAACCCTGCACATTACGTGCAGCCCTGCCAAGGCCTGCATAGTACTTTTTTTTCAACCCCCATGCGCTGAAATCATATATTTTTTGATAAATTTTCCAGATTTTTTTAAAAAAAATTGGATGCCCCCCCATATGGGTGATGCATCATTGTCGGGTTTGTTATAAAAAATAAGTGAGTTTAAAATAAAACCCGGAAAAAGGAGAATTGATTATGGATTATTTACAAATGACTGCCCCCTGCGGCCTTGATTGCTTTAACTGCAATTTCTTTTTAGCCAGTGAGGATCAGGAGGCCATGAAAAAAGTTGAGGAAATGTCAAAGCAGTACAATGTGCCTGTTGAGATAATGCTCTGCAAGGGATGCCGGAGCAACAACGGCAGGATACCATTGCAAATGCACGTCTTTGGGGAAGACCACAGATGCGCTGCCTATGAATGCTGCAAGGATAAAGAATTGAAATTTTGCGGTGAATGCGATAACTTCCCATGTGATAATCTGCATCCCTATGCAGACATGGCTGGCGAGGTTCCGCACAATATCAAGGTATTCAACCTGTGCCTGATAAATAAAATGGGGCTTGAAAAGTGGGCAGAATCCAAAGCGTCAAAGGTGCGTGAAACATACTTTAACACGCCCTGGTCGCTGAAATAATACGCAATGACAAAGGAGCATTATTATGACATTTGATGAACTGTTAACAACCCGGCGATCCATTCGGAAGTACCAGGATATTCCTGTTCCCCTGGATATTGTAAAGGAAATGATAAGGGAAAGCACCCTTGCGCCAAGCTCCGGCAATGAACAGCCATGGAAATTTATTATTGTAGATAATAAGCAAATGCTGGAAAGGATGTCCACGGAAAGCAAAAATAATATCCTTGCCCGCATTGATGCCAACCCGGATGATTATGCAAAAAAATACCAGGGCCTGCTGCAAAATGAGTCCTATAATGTATTTTTTAATGCACCGTGCCTGGTGATTATTCTTGGTAATTCCGGGGTGAAAAATTTATTTGTTGATTGTGCGCTGGCTGCCAGTTATTTCATGATGGCGGCTACTTCACGGGGTTTAGGAACATGCTGGGTAAACCTTGGAACCCAGATTCATGACCCGGAAATGAAAAAAAAGCTGAACATTCCAGATGACTGCACGATTGTAGCACCCATCACCCTGGGCTATCCCGTAAGTATTCCCTCTGCCCCGAAAAGGAATGACCCGGAAATTATTAAAATCATTACGCCCAGGCAGGAGTGAAGAAAAAATGTAACAACATCCATTTAGCCCTGAAGGGGCGGCATATACCAGCCCAGGGCGTAAGCCCTGGGATAGACCCCCATCCCATAAGCATTTAGCCCTGTAAGGGCGACATATAAATCTAATGACCCGATCATTATAATAAAAAAGAACTTTACCTTTGTGGATAACCGCAAAATCATTTAAGGAAAACCTCATGCAGGAAACGGTTGTAAAATCTGATGCTGGCAGCACTTCAAAAACTCTGGTTGCATGTGCAATTAATCTCCTTGCAGTGTCTACAGTGTTTATGACGCAGTCAATTTTTTTGGAAATTTCTGAAACCTTTAAAATCGAGCTGCCCCAGGCACGGTTTGCATTCAGCATAGTTTCCTTATCCTATGCTGTATCTTTTATATTTCTTGGCCCTGCTGCCGATAAGTTTGACCTGCCAAAGATCGCAGTTTCCGGGCTTTTGTCGCTGGCAGCAACTGTTTATTTTGCTTCCCTTGCAGTTAATTTCAGCCTGTTCCTTACTGCCATGGCACTGGTTGGGGTGAGTGCTGCATTGATCCCAGCGTCAATGTTTCCGCACGTCGCCAAAACTTCACCCCAGGATAAAATAGGAGCCTATGTTGGTTTAATTGTCGCATCGGGCATCCTTGGTGTTATTTTCGGCAGGGTTTCAATGGGCATCATGACATCGAGCCTGGGCTGGCAGGTGTCCTTTAGAATTATTGCATTCCTTATCTTTATTCTATGCATTGTTACTTTTTTTTCTCTTGTTGAAAAACAGGAAAAAAGGGAAAAGAACAATCAAAAGCTTTCGGAACTATATGTAAAATCAATAGGCATAGTTTTGAACCCAAAAATTTTGTCGTTGCTGCTGGCAGGGTTCAGCCTGTTTTTTGGGTTCCTGGGAATGGTTACTTTCTTGACATACAGGCTCATATTACCGCCCTTTAACTTTACATCGGGCGAGGTGGGCTGGATCAGCTTTGCAGGAATCACTGCCCTGATAGCACCCTTTGCAGGAAGCCTTTCTCAAAAAATCGGGATATACAGAATAATAATTCCGGGCCTGCTGGTCTCCCTGTTTTCTTTCCAGCTAATGGGCTGGTTCCTGTCCATACCGGTTATCACCATTGGCCTGCTGCTGCTTTTCTTTAGCCTGTACTCGAGCCAGCCCCTGCTGTTCCTGCTTATCGGACAAAGCGTCCCTGCCGACTCCCTTGGCAGCGCATCATCGCTCTACATATTCTTCTGCGTAGGCGGAGGCAGCCTTTCTTCAATCATACTCGGCCCGGTCTGGAATTCCTACGGCTGGCCCGGCATCACCATAGTCTGCACAATTTTTTTGCTAATCTCCCTAACAATAGTATCTATCTTTGCCCTAAAAAAATAGATGTGCCTGATAAAAAATGTCTTCAGGCACGTTCGTAGTTTTTGGGTGGTAGATGCGCCTGATAAAAAATGCCTTCATGCCCAATCTCTGTGTTACAAAAAACCTTCAAATTCAATATTTATAGAACTTATCATCTCGTTCCCAGGCTCTGCCGGGGAATGCTGTTCCGGTGGCTCTGCCACCAAATTGTGCTGTCCCATTCAAAGCCCGGAGGCGGATACTCCATTTTTTGAGTTACGATTTTTTGTTCCAGAACAAGGCCAGGGTGGTTATGCTTCCGAGGCAGAGCCTTTAGACAAAGGAAAAAGCAATTACTCCATTGCTTCGAGTTTTTCCAGCCATCCTTTTACTATTTCTGCATTAGGAGATTTTATCTCTTCAAAT
>JAOZSB010000192.1 GCA_029939895.1 Desulfobacterales bacterium | reverse complement strand
AAATTACAGCACGTTGGGTGCTATTCTAAAAAGTTAAACGGGACACTACTGATCACCTTTATAAAGTTTATCTCTTTTTTGAGCAAAATATGCCTGTTTTTTATTCTTGTGGATTACAATCGCAGTTCCGCGCATGGACTGAAGACGACCAATGGGCTTTACCTTTTTTAAGGGCACATAGTAATCAACAACATCAAAGCTCTTGAGTTCGCTCGGCAATGACTGCCTTGGAACTGCATTTCCACGCAGCTTTTCTGCATATGCAGACGATCCAAAAAAGAAAAGCAATATGATTGCACAATAAATAGATAAACGTTTCATTTTACTTCCTAAATATCAATTATAGTAATTCTGTTTCTTTTTTTTTAAAAAATTATAAAAAATACTCCCTGATTATACAAAATTCTATCAACTGTTTATCCAGCTAATAGTTGTTATATATTACAGACTTCTAAGGTGTCGATGGCTGCTGTGTGCCTTCAAAAAATCCATTCGCACCAATATTAGAATCCGCTTCTTTTTTCATTGCCCAGATACCCCCGGTATTTTCTGCATTTGGCCCATAAAAACTACCATATGTGCCATTGAGACCAGCAATATGTCTTGTCGTGCCTTCAATCAGCTCAAAGGTTCCGGCGTTGACTACAAAATCACTTCCTGAAATCGTTCCACTTGCGCCACTTATTTCTACTCCTCTATAAGCGCTGGTTGTATCATCTACACCGTTATCAACACTCATGCTGAAACTGGTAAAACCGTTAGCTCCATTGATTGTACATTGAAAGATTCCGTTAGAATTCAATGCCTCGCCAGTACCACCGGGTGACCACCACGTACCCCCGGCACTGCCTGTATAGGTGTAATTTTCTAATCCAACATTAACACCACCAGGCGTTGGAACTCCCTTTACATAATATGCATAATTGCTGATACTTCCCTGGGAACTTAATGAGGGAATCTCGTTATCGTAATCGTAGTAAAAAGTCTCTAAAACATTCCAGCGTCCCCATTCCATATATGAGTTTAAACCAAGTTCAACCTCATTAACAACAGGCGCATCAGTTGAGTTATAACTCTTAATATCTGATGTTGATGGCATTTTTGATGTTGCAAGGTAGTTCAGTCCATTATTAGTTGTTATAGAGGAATTATTATCCTGCAATGAATTCCCACCAAGAGAATTCCTGTAGTTTTTCAAATTCTTGGTCAAAAATATACCTTCAAGTGAATCATCAGCAGTATTTGCACCTTCAGTCCCTTCATGATCTGTGACCATGGCAGTAAAGTAGCCATAATACTCATGCATATCTGAGGTTTCAACATCACCTGGTGGGCCACCCTGAAAAGCTCCGCCTACACCAATACTATTAGCAGTATTTACCATACCGAAAACACCGCCCATGCCCTGTGAATTGTTTGTCCCTTCACCGTAAAAGGAACCATTGGCTTTCTTGTAATCAGGCGTATACCTGGTATCACCATTTTTCAACATCCAGGAGCCACTATTGGTGTCAATATCAAAAACAGCAGAATTACTGCCACTGACAGCACCTGTTGCATCTTCTATGAAAGCCCAGTATGTTTCTGAAGAATCAGTAACCCTGATATCAAAGTCGGTAATCGCATATGCATCGCCTGATGCTCCAAAATTGATAGTCGCCTCCAGGCCACCCTCTAAATATCTATTGCCTGCATTCGTCCACCAGGTTGCATAAGCCGGTCCCTTAAAGAGGACTGTTCCATTAAACTTATCTATCGTAACCGGATTAGTAACAAGGTCACCTGTTAAATAATAAGATCTGTTGTCAATAATGTAATTGTCATCTGTGGCCATTGTGGTTGGAACCGTAAAATATCCCCATTCCATGTAGGATTTTGTTTTTAAGGCTGTTTTTACAAAGGGGTGATCCGCCGGCACGTAATCTGCGGACTGGGTTCCGCCCAAATTTACCTTGCTTATATATACGATTCCAGCGGCATCCTTCCGGACATTGGTATAATCGCCTGATGTTTTCATGCCATTAGCAACTATATTATCAAACCTTGGGTCCAGTGGATTGCTGACAAGATGCACATCTTCAAGCCCAGGGACACCATCGGTATAAAGTGATGCATAATAATAACCCCTGGCCTTTTCCATAGTGTAGGTTTCAGCATCATCGGGCTGGCTGCCCTGAAAAATTCCAGCCACTGAATACTCCGTAGATGACATTCCAAAGGCCCCGCCTATACCCTTTGAGCTTGATGATCCATTCCCGAAAAAGGAACCATAAGCACCCGTGGTGGTTGCTTGAACAAAAGTGCCATTATCCTCAAGCCACCAGCCGCCACTGCCCAGGGTGAAATAAGTATCGGAAGTATTATATGATCCTGTAGCACTATTGATATAAGCTTTGTAATTTCCAGTACTGTCTTTTATTCTAAGGTCAAAATCAGTTATCTGATTTGTACCAAAATTGATAATCGCCTCCATACCTCCATCCAGATTTTTAATTACACTGGAATTGGTCGTCCTCCATGTGCCGTAAGCCGGGCCCTGGTAGTTAACCGTTGTATCAAGATAAGCATTCCTCACCGTGTTCTCGACAAGATTACCGGAAATGTAATATGCCCTGTTGTCAAACTTGTAAATGTATGTAGAAGAGTCCGTCAGCAGAGTGTCGGTGTTTTGAAAATACCCCCAGTCCATATACAGTTTATCTTTTACGTTAGTATAGGTAAAGGTATGGTCAGTGTCTGCGTACTCACCAGGATTTTCAATACTGTTTATCTGTACATCTTTGATATATCCGCCGGTTCCGGTGGCTCCCTTTCGAATTGTTGTAAAATTGTTCGCGTCAGCTATGTCGGTAGCCGTGAGATCATCGTTTCTGGGATTTACCGGGTTGCTAACAATATGTACACCGACGTTTAATGGAGTCCCTGCATTTTGCGTATCTGCATAAAGTGCCGCAAAATACTTTCCACGTACATTTTTTTCGGGCATTGTGTAGGTTTCAACTTCACCTGGTGCACCGCCCTGAAAAATTCCACCAACGGCATAAGTAGTACCATACGTCATCCCAAAAGCTCCGCCAATGCCCTGAGAATGTGTTGTCCCGTCTCCGTAGAAGGAGCCGTAATTCTTTTTGTAATTTGCAGTATACTGGTTATCACCAGCTTTCAACATCCATGTTCCAGAGCTGGTGCTCACTTCAAAAACATCAGGGTAGGAAGAACGCACAGCACCAGTTGCACTGTCAATGGATGCCCAGTAAGTTTTAGATTCATCAGTAATCCTGAGATCAAAATCTGTAATCGCATAGGCATCGCCAGAGTTTCCAAAATCTATCCTGGCCTCCATGCCGCCTTCCAATAATATTGGGGAAGCATTATTCCACCATGTACCGTAGGCTGGCCCTTTGTAATCAACTGTCCCGGTAAAGGCTGATATTATATCTGGTTGTTCAACAAGCTCACCAGTGATGTAGTAAGATCTATGGTTAATGGTATAGTTTTTGTTACCAATGGGAGCCGGTGGGGAATCGTTATTATAAAGTGTTCCAGTTATTGAACTTGGGGTCGTAAAATGTCCCCAATCCATGTAGGATTTTGTTTCTGAATATTGAGTATCGCCTACAAAGGGGTGCTGTGTTTCGCTAAATGTAGAAGATTGATAATAGTTCGC
Source organism: Desulfobacterales bacterium (assembly GCA_029939895.1). Classification (GTDB taxonomy): domain Bacteria; phylum Desulfobacterota; class Desulfobacteria; order Desulfobacterales; family JAOZSB01; genus JAOZSB01. The sequence goes on along the minus strand of JAOZSB010000192.1, from coordinate 4,694 downwards.
CCCGGTCTCTAGCATCACTATCTTTTTAATATATTTGTCATTAACACCTTCTCGAACGTAAGAATAAGCACTGGGTTCTTTGACACCATAAGCAAGCACGTCTTTGTGTCGGGGATCTGCTGGATCATAAGAAACATGCACATCCTGGAAGGTACTTCCCTCACTGTAAATTGATGCGAAAAATAACCCCTGGGATTTTGGCATAGTGTAAGCTTCAACATCACCGGGTTCACCACCCAGAAAAATTCCAGTCACACCATAGGAAGTACCATACTGCATCCCAAAAGCACCGCCAATGCCACGGGAGTGGTTTGGCCCTGCACCAAAAAAAGAGCCGTAGGCTTTCCTGTAAGTCGGTGTATACGGGTTGTTGGCTCCATTTTTCATCTCCCAGGTACCGGAGATACTGGTTGATAAGTCAAAGGTAGCATTTGTACCATTAAAGGTACCCTGTTCATCAGTAATTATTGCCCAGTATGATTTTGATGAGTCAGTAATTCTGAGATCAAAATCAGTAACTGTATCAGTGGCAAAATTAATTTTTGCTTCTACACCACCATGGAGTTCTGTTCCACCTGTATTTGTCCACCATGTTCCGTAGGCTGGCCCTTTGTATGTAACTTCGCCGGTAAAGACATCCCTGGTTGTGTTGTCAACAAGATCACCCGAAAGGTAATACGACTTGTTGTCAATCTTATAATCAGTTGCATTTAAAACCATAGAGGTCGGAACCGTAAAAGATCCCCAATCCATGTACGATTTTGTAGTTATTGGTGTTTTTGTAAAAGGATGTGCATCTGTAGCATATTCAGAAGAAGAATATCCATCAACCTTTACCTCTTTGACATATCCGGTGTTTTCAGTATCTCCATCCCGGATTACAGTAAAATCGGTTGTTAGTTTCAGACCATAACCTGTAAGGTCCTCAGTATTTGGGTTTTTGGGGTTATTGACAATATGGACACCCTGAAATGCGCTTCCACTGGTATAAAGGGCAGCAAAATAAGAACCGTCATTGTCAGAGTTGTAGACAGGCATATTGTAGGTTTCAATATTATCACCAGGCTCTGTACCCTGAAAAATTCCGGCCACACCCACACCATAAGTGGTATCCATCATTCCGAAAACCCCGCCCATGCCCGGGGCGTGAGTTGTGCCTGTACCGTAAAACGAACCCTGTGCTGACTTTTTATCAGCCGTATATCCTATTGCTCCCTGCTTCAATTCCCATGTGCCAGAACTGGTTGTTAAGTCAAAAACAGGATTTGTACTGTTAAACGTGCCTTGTGAATTCTCAATTATTGCCCAGTATGTATTTGTACTGTCTGTAATACTGAGATCGAAATCGGTAACAGCATTGGTGCCAAAATTAATAACAGCCTCCATGCCGCCCTCAAGCTGCTCTCCACCAGAATTTGTCCACCATGTGCCGTAGGCAGGACCTTTGTATGTAACTTCGCCAGTAAACCTGTCTCTTGCAGAGTTTTCAACTAAACTGCCAGATAGATAGTACGCCCTATTGTCAATGGAATAATCAACAGCATCTACAGTTATTGTGGTTGGAACGGTAAAATATCCCCAGTCCATGTAGGTCTTGTCTGTTATTTGTGTCTTTGTAAATGGATGTACACTACCTGCATACTCTGACGAAGTAAAACCACCTTTTTTTACCTGTTTTACATATCCGGTGTTATCACTGCTTCCATCTCGAAGTGTAGTAAAATCAGATACTGTATTTATGCCATAACCTGAAAGATCTTCAGTGGCTGGGTCTTTAGGATTGTTGACAACATGCACATCAGACAGTGCGGAGTTTGTATTATCAGTAATAAGGGATGCAAAATATTCGTGACGGATTTCAGGTTCTGGTTCTACTTCTGTCGGGACTACAATGTCTACCGAAGGTACTTCTGGCGGTGGTTCCGGTGGTGCAGGTGGCGCATCTGCTGTCTCACCGTCGCCATCACCTCCTGCGTCACTTCCACCAGCACTTCCATCAGAGCTTCCTTCATCACCACCTTCGTCACCACCATCATCACTCACTGCACCGCTGGCAACCGGCGCACTTGAGGATTCATCTTCGCCACCTTCATCAGCAGGCGGCGGGGCTTCGGTACTACTTTGAAATGCCGCAGATACGCTGGGGGGAGTCGGCATAACATTGCCTGCTCCTCCAGGGGAAATTCCAAGGCTCTGTCCTTCGCCAACGGTCAGGGTGTTTCCATCGCCAGGAACAAAAACGCTCACTTCTCCGTCAAAACCATGTACAACGGTTTCCTGTCCGCCAGTTGCAGGGGGAGTGGTTTCTGCGAGGTTAGTTTCTGCCAAATATTGTAACGCCAGCAGGCTGGAGTCATCTGCAAGGTAAAAAGGATTTGAGAATTTATTTAATGCAGCCTGGTCAGCCACAGGAGTTTCAACAACATCTGTTACACCAACACCAAACTTGGTTCCACGAATCCCCATGACTGCTGTCTGAGTTTTTACTGAGGTCGAAACGCTCTTGTATCGGAACATCCTGACAACATAGAACATCGCTTTTCCCTTGGCTACACCAATAACATTTTTCTTAGTGCCCTGCCCGGGTTTATCAGCATAATCATCCATACTTATATGGGTGTTGTCGCCCATGGTGATAACGTCCCTGGTCGTGAACCTGAGCCTGGCCCTGGACTTCTTTAGTGTAAAAATCAAATCGCCCTGATAAACTTTATCTTTCCGCATGGCAAAATAAGCTTGTTTGGTTTTTTTATGAAGGACAACCAAGGTCCCTTTTTTTGACTGGATATAACCTATGTATTTGTCTTTAACCGGCACATGGTAATCAACCACATCATAGCCTTTAAGACTCTCTGGCAATAAATCTCTGACAACTGCGTTGCCCCGGAGTTTTTCAGCATGTGCAATTAGTACAAAAAAACCAAAAAATATTATTAAAAATAATATTGCGCTTCGTTTCATAATAATACTCCTGATCCAAAAAAAAATTACCAGAGCTTTTGTTTCCACTCAATATATGAGCTAAATAGACAGCATGAGCGAGGAGTGACAACAAATATTTTAGTTATGATGCGCTTATTAATAGGTTAAAATTGTCATAAATATTGAGCATAAGTAAATTATGCCATGGTTGCATTTACAACAATTATAGAGCATTGTATCACATATAACAATAGATGCAATGAACTATTTCACTTATTTAAAACTTTTTACAATCACTTTGCAATACAATAACATATAATGTATTAAGCAAATTCAAAGTATTAATATAAGCATTGTTTTGCAGATGAAAAGAAAAACTGCAATTATTCTCCAACTCGTTTATTTTACTAGTATTTTTTTTAAATAATCAATTTAGTTTTTGAAATTATTTGTTTTTTTTTGAGTCTTAATCCCAAACCACACTCATTACTTAACCTACAATGCACCAAACCATTGCAAAAGAATTGCTTGTTTTTCTAAAAAATTGATTAAAAAGAATGCTTGAGTCTTGATGGAAAAAATATTATAGTGCATTTTAAAATGAATGGAAAAATCAAACTTAGCCCAATAAACTCAAATACTGGAGTAAGTTTTTGACAATAAAAATTCTTTTAGCTGATGATCACAAAATTATTCGCGATGGTCTCAAATCTCTGATCGATAATGAACCCGGCATGGGTGTTGCCGCAGAAGCCAGGAACGGTCGAGAAGCGGTTAAACTCGCAGCATCCTTGAAGCCCGACATCATCATCATGGATATAAGTATGCCAGATCTTAACGGAATTGAGGCGACCCGCCAGATTTTGTCTGATAATTCACTTAATAAGGTAATTGCATTTTCAATGCATTCTGACAAAAGATTTGTTGTGGAAATGCTCAGGGCAGGTGCAATGGCCTACCTGCTGAAGGACTCTGCCTTTGAAGAGCTTGTCCGGGCCATAAAAGCTGTAGCTGATGGACAAATTTACCTTAGCCCCAGAATAACCGGAACCGTAATTAAAGACTACATGAATCAACTTAACTCCAGTGACGTTTCCGAGTCTGTATCCCTGACATCAAGGGAGCGTGAAGTGCTTCAACTAATTGCCGAGGGCCAGACAACTAAACAAATCGCATCCCAGTTACACGTCAGCGTCAAAACCGTTGAGACACACCGCCGGCAAATTATGGATAAACTGAAAATCCATTCCATAGCCGAGCTTACAAAATTTGCCATCCGAGAAGGGCTGACTACTCTTGAAGTATAATTTTTTTTTTATTTTTGCCCACACTCTATCAAAAAAATCCTCTGAAACACTTAAAAAGTCACTAAAGTATTTTTGACTAACACTTATCCCTCAGGTCTGGTTATAAAATATTCAATATCTTTTTTTAAACTTTGCCTTTTTTGTTAAGCTACTAATTAAATTAGGAAATACCCTGGTTTTTTGCCACTGATAAGTGTTATTGTTTTCCCTGGGGGCAATCTTATTGATAAAATTAAGGTTTTTCGAAGATAAATATCAGTATTGCCCCGATTGATTCTTGCACCATGCTGCTATATATTTAATTGTAATAAGCTTAAAATTTAAACGGAGCATAAATTTTTGTTTATTCCAAGGGTCTGGTTATGAAATAAGCAAAAAAATTCATTATATTCTCAATCCATGCCGGGTTTACTAAGAAAAATCAAAAAACTTCAAAGAACAAGCCAAATTTTTATATTGCGGTAT
>JAOZSB010000191.1 GCA_029939895.1 Desulfobacterales bacterium | reverse complement strand
TTAAGTTTATTAGGATTTTTTTTTGTTTATTTCATAACCAGACCTTCGGTATAAACTAAGCAATCGGCTTCGATGTTAATTTTAAGTTTATTAGGAGTCATAAAATGACAATTAAGGTAAAGTATGATATATTATAAAAATGGATGAGAGAAATGAACAATATTTGTTGGATAAAATTGATTCGCTTCAGGCCAGGGTTTCAGAGCTTGAAGGAGAAGTGGATGGATTTAAATTTCTTAGAAAGTTGAATGCAATTTTTATAAAAGATGCCCCTGTTTTTATTGCAGCTATTTCGCCAAACGGGCGGATCAGGTTCATCAATGATATTATGGCCTCTTTCCTTGAAACAGATGCTACTGACAATAATATTTCTGATTTTATTTCTACTTTTATCAATAACAATGACGGTGATTCCATCAGCGATGTAATGCATGAGCTTTTAGAAAACCGTGTATCTACGCTCAGTACCCATATGCTTATTTCTAAGAGCGGGCAGGAGCTTCTTCTTGAATGGCTCCTGGGCATCGGAATCATGAAAAGGAAGCAGAGTGAAGAGGAACGAAAAAAACTGCTCAGCGAACTTACCACAACGGTTGAAACTGTAAAAATACTTGAGGGACTTTTACCCATTTGTGCGGGCTGTAAGAAAATTCGTGATAATGAGGGTTCCTGGAACCAGTTGGAAAATTATATTTCAAAGCATTCTGAGGCAGAATTCAGCCATGGAATTTGCCCGGAATGTGCAAAAAGACTCTATCCAGACCTTTACCCCGACTAAAAAATCAAAACAAAAAAATTTATGCAATAAAAGTGTTTCAGGGTTTTTGTTCCTGCAAATAAAAACTCTATTGATTCATAATGGTTTTTGGGTTAACTTCCTTGCCATCCAGTTATCGTTAAATAATTAATAAAAAAGGGTGATGATGGATAAACAAAAAAGTACGGAATTAAGTGTAATAATTCCAGTAAAAAACGAAGAGGATAACGTGTCGAGGCTTGGCATGGAGGTGAGTACGGCCCTTGAGGGTTTCGAGCTTTCCTGGGAATGCCTGTGGATCGACGATGGTTCGACGGATAAAACGCTTGATGAGATGAAAAAGCTTCATGAAAAGGAACCAAACCATCGCTACATAGTCCTGGACAGGAATTATGGACAGTCCGCAGGTCTTTCAGCAGGCTTTGATAATGCAAAAGGGCATATTTTTGCAACGCTCGACGGTGATGGACAAAATGATCCTGCTGATATTCCAGCCCTTGTCAGGCTCCTGGTCTCAGAAAACGCAGACATGGTAAACGGTGTCCGTCAAAAGCGCAGGGACTCCATCATAAGAAAAATTTCCTCAAAAATAGCAAATGCTTTCAGGAACTGGGTGACTGGGGAAATGGTTAAGGATGTTGGTTGCGCTATCAGGGCTTTCAGGAGTGAGTGCATTAGAAAAATCCCTGTATTCAAGGGAATGCACAGGTTTATTCCGACCCTTATTGCTTTGGCAGGATATTCGAAAATTCTGGAAATCCCGGTCAATCACAGGCCAAGAGAGTTTGGCAAAACTAAATACGGAATCAACAACCGCCTCTGGGTGGGCCTGTGGGACTCCTTTGCTGTCATGTGGATGCAAAACAGGGTTGTGCGGTATCAACTGGCGGATAAACAGCCGACCGACACGGAATCGTCTTGATTTTACGGTGTTTGTTCGGAGTTCACCACAGGTGTTTTTAAAGCAGTTTGAGGTAAGTTACAGGAGGTATTTGATTTGAATGACTGGTTATGGTTAGGTCTGGGATTTCTGGCCCAGGCAATGTTTATGTCCAGGTTTTTAATACAATGGCTTGCAAGCGAAAAAGCAGGTAAGAGTGTCATGCCTGTTTTTTTTTGGTATGCCAGCCTGGCAGGTGCAAGCCTGCTGCTGATTTATTCGATTCACAGGCGTGACCCGGTTTTTATTGCAGGTCAAAGCTTTGGCTTTATAGTTTACAGCAGAAATCTGTTTTTGATTTATAGAGAAAAAAAGAATGATGCAACCACTTCAGAAGAATCATAAAAAAAGATTTTTTTGGGTATCTGATCTTGAATTACTTAATAATAAAAATACTGCCGGAGGGCCGGAGTGAACTTGAAGAAAACTAGTATTTTCCTTATACTGCTGTGGCTTGTCCTTTGCGGATGGACATGGTTGTCAAGGCCCCTGATGCCGGTTGACGAAACAAGGTATGTTGCTGCTGCATGGGAAATGCATCTCTCCAAAGACTATCTTGTGCCGCATCTTAACGGCGAGACCTACAGCCACAAGCCGCCTATGATGTTCTGGCTTATAAACCTTGGCTGGACGATTTTTGGAGTAAACAGTTTATGGCCAAGAATAGTGCCGCCCCTGTTCGGGCTTGCATCCTTATTTTTAACGATCCTTATATCAAAACGTCTGTGGCCCGATGATGAACAAACTGCTCTTCTGGCACCATTTTTATTGCTTGGAAGTATTCTGTGGACGGTTTTCACAACCCTTGTGATGTTTGATATGCTTATTGCCTTTTTTGCACTTGCAGGGATTCTGGGGGTGCTTCATGCGTACAGGGAAGGGGGCATATCAGGCTGGATCATTGCAGGGCTTTCGCTGGGACTGGGAATTATTTCCAAGGGCCCCGTTGTATTTCTTCCGGTTGTGCCGGCTGCTCTTTTAGCGCCATTCTGGGCTGGTAAAAGCGTTTATGGCTCATGGTTAAGATGGTACATGGGTGTTTTCTTTTCCATCCTTCTGGCTGCTGCTGTGGGGCTTTCCTGGGCACTCCCCTCTGCTATGGCTGGTGGTGATGAGTATGCAGAGGCACTTTTATGGGGGCAAACCACAAAAAGGATGGTCAATTCATTTGCTCACAAACAACCTGTCTGGTGGTATTTGACTCGTCTTCCCCTTGTGCTTTTTCCATGGACAATCTGGGTTGCTGTGTACCGCGGAATATTCAAGCTTGACTTTAAGGATGTTGGCATAAGATTCTGTTTATGCTGGATTGTTCCAGGGTTAATAATTTTTTCTCTGGTCAGCGGAAAACAGGAATATTACCTTATCGCTCTTTTTCCAGGCTTTGCCTTGCTTGTGGCAAAAGCACTTGCAAGGATTGAGCTTAAAAGGCCTGAAATTTTTCCCTTTACCTTAATCACCGGACTTATTGGAAGTGCATGGCTTGTTGCTCCTTTTTTTGTTGGAAGGTTTGGGTATGAAGACTGGGCTGGAGCATTTAATCCATTTTTCGGGATAGTGCTGGTTATTATCAGCACAGGGCTTTTTGTAAAACCAATCAAAAATATTAAAACAGCCGTTATCATTCAGACCGTCACGGTTATTTTTATTCTAATGGCTGCCCATACCGCCTTTAAAGGCACTCTGGGGCCCCGGTATGAAGTCAATGAGCTTGCTCAGATTGTAAAACAATACCAGGACAAGGGAATACCTGTAGCCAACTGGGGTAAATACGATGGCCAGTTTCATTTTGCCGGAAAGCTTGAAAAACCTGTTGCTGAAAGACACGGTGTTCATATTGATGAATGGTTCGAGGAAAATCCAAATGGAATAGGGATCATGTATTTTAAAAAATTCCCGCCGATCAATCCTTTTAATCTTAAAAACAAAAAAGTTGAAAAGCGTTTATTTTACAGAACAAAACATGCCGTGATTGTTTCATGGGATAAAAAAGATGATTAATGTGCAAAACCTGTTGTTTTTATATCCTGTCTCTTACTTTTATAACTCATCTTCATTATAAACCGTGCTTTTGCAATACAACAATCGTATAAGCATGTTTGTGTATTGCCTTTCCCAATATACTTCAACTTAGAATTTAATTGACAGAAAATTTAAGTATGGTATATCTTTATTATTCGCATGAAGTATTTTTTCATTTTTTATCAATTATAAAAACCAGGGATCAATATCGCCATGTATGAGTTCTTGACCGGAGCTGGAGTATGGATCGCATTTGTTATTTTTGCAGGTGGTCTATTTGTCAGGGTGGCCAGCCTGTATGGGGTCAGCCGTCAAAAAGATGCTGTTTTTTACAATCACACAAATGCATTTGAAGCAGTTAAGTCAATTTTTTACTGGCTTATACCCTGGGGAAGTATTGCTGCCAGAACCCAGCCGGTATTCTCCTCTATGGTTTATCTTTTCCATGTTTCACTTATAATTGTACCTTTATTTTTAAGTGCCCACAATGTTCTTCTTCAGGAAGCATTTGGAGTTGGCCTGTGGTCAATCCCCGACAGTGTGGCAGACATAATGACAGCATTGATGCTTGTTGCTGGTGTTTTTCTTTTCATTAGAAGACTGGTAAGGCCGGAGGTCAGGATCTTGACGGAAATCCGTGATTATGTTCTTCTGGTTCTAACAATGCTGCCATTTTTAACGGGTCTTCTGGCCTCCCTGAATATCGGGCCTTACAAGACCATGGTTATTCTCCATGTGCTGAGTGGGGAAATTCTTTTGATACTTATTCCCTTTACAAAGCTTGGACATATGATTCTTTTCTTTTTCACCAGAGCTTTTATTGGATTCGAGATGGGCGGTCGCAGAGGAGCGCGCACATGGTAAAAAAAGGAGGCGCGGATGCCTGATGAAAAACAACTAAAAGCCAGAATAAAAAAAGTTAACATAAAAAAGATTAAAAATGTTCTGGAAACCCTTGATGGAGCCAGGATTAAAACGTGGCTTAATATTTGTGCAAAATGTGGATTATGTGCTGAAAGCTGTTTTTTTTACCTTGCTAATGATAAAAATCCTGAATTCAGCCCTGCCTACAAAATCAAATCAACTGTTGGTGAGATGTACAAGAAAAAGGGCGATGTCAGTCTGCCATTTTTAGAAGCAAGCATGGAGGCCTTGTGGGCCAGATGCACCATGTGCAAACGGTGTTCACAGTTCTGCCCCTTTGGGATAGATATTGCAGCCATGATTACAATAGGCCGAAGCGTGTGCCAGAGCCACGGATTTGTGCCGGAATTTCTTGCCAAGGCTGTTGAAAACTATAGGGTCAGCGGCAACCAGATGGCACTCACAAAGGATGACTTCATCGAGACATGTGAATGGATGGAGGAGGAAACGGCCGATGAAATTAAGGGCCTGACAATTCCAATGGATGTTCCTGAAGTCAAGTTCATGTACACCCTTAATGCCCGCGAGCCGATGTATTATCCCCAGGATATAGCCCAGATAGCCCAGATACTGACAGTTGCAGAGGAAAGCTGGACCATGCCCAGCGAGGGATGGGAATGCACAAACCTGCCCATGTTTGCCGGCGACAGGACACTTGCAGGAATAATTGTTGAAAATATGTACCAGAAAGCAAGGGATTTAAAGGTTGATAAAATCCTTGTTACTGAATGCGGTCATGCTTACAGGTCTACAAAATATGAAGGGCCTTATCTGTCTGGGTATCCCGATGGTATCCCGCCCATTGAGATTATTCATTCTGTTGAACTGTTCTGCGAATACCTTGAGAGCGGACGGATTAAAATTGATCCTTCAAAAAAACTGAAAGAACCTGTTACCTACCAGGATCCTTGTAATGTTTCAAGAAACGGCGGCCTGTGGGATATTGGCCGGATAGTTATGGGTTATCTTGCCGATGACTTCCGGGAGATGAGTCCAAACAAGGATTATAACCATTGCTGTGGCGGCGGTGGCGGATACATCCCAATGGGACCTGAGTACAGGGTAAAAAGAATGGTTTCCGGCAAAATAAAGGCTGAACAGATTAGAAAAACAGGTGCAAAACTTGTGATTGTGCCGTGTCATAATTGCTTTGATCAGATAAACGATCTTAACGAAGAATATGATCTTGGAATCAAATCTGTCTCTATTAAAGAAGTACTTTGTGAAATAATGATGATTCCTGATAAATTCAAACCCGATGAGGAATAGTTTTTTTTTAATAAATTTCTTTTGGATTAATGAATTATGATGACTATCAAATATTAACAATCAGCAGTATGAAATCATAAATCTGAAATCTAACAACAATAAGGAATTTTAAGTAATGTATGATAAAATACTATTTTGTTCTGATCTTTTTGTAAGTACTGATCAAGCGTTTTTAAACGCTCTTCAGATGGCAAATGATTCAGATGCACAGTTGCTGGTATTTCATGTTCTTGAATCAGGTCATCGTTATTCCGGGCATGTTGAGACCTATGATGCTGAAGTGGTCAGCGATGCAGAAGTGTTTGATAAGATTGCCGGGAATCTCAAGAAGTATTACTCAAAGCTGATTTCGAGCAATTTTAAAGATAAGATAGAAATCAAAGCAACCGGTGGAGTGCCGATTCCCGTACCTTCCACACCAGACATCAGGTATGAGGTGAGGGGAGGCAACGCAGTTATTGAGATATTGCGATTTGCCAGAAAAGAAGACATTGACCTTATTGTCATGGGTTCCTACACTTTGGGCGTTGACGATGAATCAGACGAAGAACCAAAGGTCGAACAAAATGGAGACCCAAAGGTCGAACCCAGCCTGGGAAGCAATGCAAAACAAATCTTGCTAAGTGCAAAATGTCCTGTGCTTATTGTTACGCCCCCAGGACAAAGGCTGAATATCGAATTGGATGATTGAAAGGGAATGTTTTTAAAATGAAAAAAATTATCTCATTTATAATCTGCATATCTATTGCCCTGTTTTTTATAAACAGTGCCATGTCTCAGGATGTGGACATAGTGCTGAACTCTGAAGGCTTTACAAAACACGAAAGACCCCTTGTGACCTTTCCGCATCTAAAGCACGAAGAGCTGATCCTGTGCTCACGGTGTCACCATGATTATGACGAGTATCGTGCAAATATGGAAAACGATGGAGGGAACTGCTCTGACTGTCACAAAGCCACCAGCGGTGAAAACCCTGTGCTGCTGATGAATGCTTTCCACCGACAGTGCAAGGATTGCCACAAAACTTTGAACCGGAGAGACGGTAAAAATCTGCCGGTTGCATGTGGTGAATGTCATATTAAAAAATGATTATGATTTTTAAAATTTGTTTTTGAACGTCAATTGGTTCAGATACCAAAAAGCTGGGTTGCAATACCTTCGATTCTGGTGGCGAGTCTTCCATTCGGGTTGCTGGCAACAACAGGAACAAGGCTTCTTGCACTTGCTTCAACATCAACTTCATGTGCCATTGAGCCTGCATATTCCACGTTGATTGACAATTTTTTCCGTGAAACATCCTGAATGCGTGTAACAGGCTTGAGTGCGACACTCTCGTTAATAGCCTTGTTAACAATTATCAGGGGATTAAAATCAATAAGTGTTCTTTTGACCAGGTCCAGAGATTTTGGATGTTTTTCTTTAACCCGTTGCAATAATTCATCAATATTTTCAACCATAAGTCCGTTTTCTGACATGGTTGCATCATATATTATTTTTTCAAGATAGCTGTCATGCTTACCCTTGTACCATGATTCCGGGCCAAAAAGCCGATTTAATTTTCTGTAAATTGATACCTTGATAAAGGAGTATGCATCAAGATATGAAGCCGGATCGCAGGTTGTCATTACGATTCCATAATCAGATGCCAGGAAAAAGTCGAGAACGTTATAGGAAGTGTCTCCGCCAAGATCAACTACAATGTAATCAGCATCAATGCCGGACAATGCCTTCAGGAGCTTCATTTTTCTGGCATAGCTGATATTTGCGGCACCTAATTGTGAGCTGTTTCCACCGATGAGGCGTGGGCCATACTTTGTCTGTGTTTCAATTTCTGCGATGTCCAAAACTTCATTTGCAAGATAGTCGTTCACAGTGTTTTTGATGCTGGTCTCGCCAAGATACAGGTGAAGGTTTGAGCCGCCAAAATCAAAGTCTGCTGCAACGGTGTTATACCCTTTTTGGGATAATAAAACACTCAGGTTGGATGCGAAAATACTTTTGCCAATCCCGCCTTTTGCGCCGCCTACTGCAATTACTTTTGCTTTTTTTCTTTTTACCGGGGAAGGGGTTACCTTAACGTATGGCTGTGCTTTCTCGAACTGAAAAGAAAGATATTCATATGCTTTTTTAATTTTTATGAATCGCTCTCGTCTTTTTTCGAGCATTTCATCGCCACTATTACCGTTCATATCAGGATGGTACCGTTTAGCTTTTTCTCTAAAAGCGTTTTTTACCATACTGAATTTCAGGTTTCTAACAAAGCCGTTATCCCGTGCATGTTTAGGCGAAAAAAGATAAGCGCAGGCTACGCGGACTTTTTCTTGTGCTTGATTAGCATTTGTGCTCGTTGTATTCATGGCAAGTCTTTTTTTTGGATTATTTTATTTTCTAATTTATATATTATATATTATTTATTCTTGAGAATCAACAAAAATGCTTACAACCTGTTGAA
>JAOZSB010000017.1 GCA_029939895.1 Desulfobacterales bacterium | reverse complement strand
TGATTTTGGCCTTGTTGCAACTGGCGGTATGTCGGTGGAGGAATATACTGACGATAAAAAACTGGCTCTTGATTTAAAGAATAAATTACGAATGGCAATAATGGAGGTTGAACACCAAAGGGATCTGTTGGATATAAAAAATGATGCTATTTCTGATTTAAAGGAAATGCTCAAAACCGTTTTGCATAAGCCTGCGCAACCAATTACCATAGCACCAGTTTTCGATATTAACGCAAGCCCAAGCGTTGTTGCCGATATTGATGCAAATATTACTTCCAACATCCAAATAGAAATAAATCAGCAATTCCCAGCGATTCAAGGCAAATTAAACGAGCTTTTGGAGAAGTTGCCTTCCGATTCTGATGATGTAAAGGAAATCAAAGATATACAAACCAGCCTGAAAGATATTGAGGGCAAGGCAGCCGAAGAAGTAAAAGAATCAGCAGCAATGGCAAAATTCAGCACCTTCCTCGAAGGGCTTGAATCAGCAGAGGGCAGGGCAGCAAAAACCATCAACGGCGTAATGAAGGGAGTTGAGACAGCCCAAAAACTGGCTGGACACTATAACAAAATAGCCCAATGGTGCGGTCTGCCCATTGTGCCGGAGCCGTTTACAAAGTAGCTTAATCGTGCGTTCTGCCCACTATGCCGGAGTCATTCACAAAATGCCCACCCTATAGATAATCCGTGATGCTGGTGTTAACGAAAAATATGGGTGACAGCGGCAACTCGTTGCCGGTGCCCGAAGGGCAAGAGGATGCGAAATAAAGTTCAAAGGCAACGCAAAAGTTGCACCTGTTGCAAATTAGCGGCAACCTCTTGTGCTTCGCACACTGGCAACGAGTTGCAAGTGTCACCCCCGGAGCTAAACGGACAATATCATCAATTCGTTAAGCCTCTTGAAGCGTCTCAGGATTTGTTGTTTCTGGCTGTGTCGGTTCAGGAGTAGCCAGTTTATTATTGGGTTCAACAGGTTCGGGTTCAGGTGTCGCTGGTGCTTCTTCCGCCCATTTTTTTACAGCCACTGCTTTTTTTACATTTTCTATGATTTCTAAAGATATTTCCGTAGTCAGGTTCCTGGCGGTTGAGTTTTCAGTAACCCGGATAATGTCGTCTATCACGTAGTCAACAAGGTTTTCAATGGGTGCTCTTTTCTCCGAGTCGGTCATTGATATTATCAGGGATTCCATGATTGCATCAAATATGGTCAGGCCGATCTCCACGACCAGCTTGTCCTTAACAGGCCCTGGCAGCATCTTGAGGTATGGGATGCGCTCGGCAGTCCTTGCAAGGGTTTCCTTAAGGATTAACCTGAATTCCGCACTGGGTTCTGTTTTGCGGATAAAGTCCCTTGTAATGTCTACAACCAGCCTTTTAATCTCATCACGCTTGGGTTCCAGAGCATTGACAACAATATCTATGGACTGCCCGGACTCGATTTCCTCCTGAACTTCCGTGAGGATTCGAATGGCTACCATGTCTGAAACCTCTTCGGTGACAATATCCGAATATCGCTTGAAGGCAGTACTTAGGAAATCATCCCCGATTGTGGTTACGTCGCTTCCCTTCAGGCGGACGTAAATGGAGACAATCCTGAAAAGTCTGAACGCCCGTAAATAGCCGTATGGGAAAAGCCCAACGATGTCGTACCAGTGATAAAGCGGGTAAAGAAACCACCTTACATAATCCTTGCGAATCACCGCAAAGAACCAGCGGATTGCAAATTCCCAAAAAAAGAAAATCAAAAAGGGCAGGTCAAAGAGGATGAAATAATCAACATACTCTCCATCAAGGCTTTTTCGTCTTTCATAATTGACCCTCAGCAGTGGCCGCAGGTCATCCTGGTAAATTTTTGTCCGAATTTCTAAGGTTCTTGCATTTATATCCCAGAATAGTGCTAAAATCTGCTCAGGCTCCAGGGTATGGTCACTTGAAATTCTTTTTTCATTAATCAGCCTTTCTTCAGCAATATCAACGATTTTTTGCAGGTTCTTGCTTTGCCCGGAGTCAATGAAAGGGCTGTTCTGGATCATGGCCATTGAAAGGGTTGCAAGGCTGGTGATCAGCTTTTGCACTTCCTGGGAATTTTTAGGCTTATTCGCATCAAGGGCAGCGATCAGTTCATCTGCCTCAATCACAATTTTGTTAGTCATGGGGTGCGGCTCAATCCCCTTGACCTGGTCGTACAGGGTGGTAGCTAAAGGAACAAATCTAAAAAGGACGGGCCGTAAAAACAGGTACGACATATCGCAGATTATTAAAAAGAAATTAAGAAAAAGGACCAGTACCATAAAAAGATCCCAGACAATCTTAAATGTAAAGCCACTCTCACGAATTTTCTGTAAATTAAGCACCAGGCGGCCTCAAACAATTAAAGTTTAATTAAAAAATTAGTTTTCTGATAAGCCCTGCAGGCAAGTTTTGATTAAAAACAATTAGTAACACATTAAACCAAGTGCAAAATAATCTCAAGGAAAACAAAAAAAAGGGGAATTTTTTACCTAAAAAAACATGCCGGGCTGGAAATTCTGCCTTCAAAGTTAATCCCTCAATAAAATTAATAAGGCCTTGATAATAATTCTAATTGCAAATAACGTCAATTTATGATTAAGACTCTAAATAACTAACGGGTGTTTTATTTATATTTCATAGTTGAATCATGGGATAAGCTGAGAAAATGATTCAGAATTATGAAAAAAACAGTAATCCAAAAATAACATAAATTTGAATTCATAAATGTAGTTTCTGGTGAAGTTTTTTGCATATTTCATTAGCTAACATCGCAGGGGGCGGTGCTTCATGCCTGCCTGCACAGAATTTAAAACCAATACGAAAAGGGCAGCATATACAAAAAAAAGAGCACAGGGGATTGCCCTGCAAAATAACGAACCTCAGAAATGAATGATTAAATTTATGGTTTTCAGCAAGTAATAAAAAATTAAATTTAAGTTTATTCGGAGTTTTTTTGCTTATTTCACAACCAGACCTTAGGTATAAGCTAAGCACTGGCTTCGACAAAATATTTAAGTTTATTAAGTACATTGATCCAACACTTTACGGGCGCGTCTGAATGAAAGCTGAATTCGCGCTCAAGATCGAGGCGGAAAAAACAACATAACCGCAGGCGTACTCAGTTGTACGCTGAGAATTATGTTTTTTTTCCAACGATGAGATTGA
The DNA here is from genome assembly GCA_029939895.1 of Desulfobacterales bacterium. Taxonomy (GTDB): domain Bacteria; phylum Desulfobacterota; class Desulfobacteria; order Desulfobacterales; family JAOZSB01; genus JAOZSB01. The sequence goes on along the minus strand of JAOZSB010000017.1, from coordinate 23,422 downwards.
GAGTGAAGGCAGTTTTCATTCTGGCACATCAATCAACTTAAGTTTATTAGGAGTTTAATATGGACGCACAGGAAAGCAAGCAGAAAATCGTAAAAATTTCCAAGCAGGCTTTTGGACTTTTAAAAAGCGGAAGACTCAACGATGCACTTGAACTTTTTAAACAGGGCTACCAGCTTGATCCGGAAAATAATTTTATACTCGTGGGACTGGGGGATACAATCAGGAGATTAAAAAGGTTTCCTGAGGCGATTGGATATTACAACCAGGTCATCATAAGGGAACCGTACCATAAATTTGCACTTTTAGGACTTGGCGATGCATACAGGGGGCTTAAGGATTACAAGAACGCTTTGGCTGTCTGGCTCAAACACCTTGAAAAAAATCCCCGGGATATTTCAATCATAACCAGAACTGCCGATGCATACAGAAATCTAAGGGATAACAATGCATCGGAAGTCACATATATCAAAGCATTGGAGATCAACCCTGACTACAAGTTTGCGCTGGCTGGGATAAGCGATCTCTACTTTAAAAACAATAACTACGCAAAAGCTCTTGAATACTGGGAAAGGCTCCTGAAAAACGAGCCAGGAAAGCTCAACATCCTCACCATGGCCGGCAATGTCTGCCGAAAGATGAAAAATTATGAAAAGGCAGAAGGGTTTTACCAGAAAGCTCTGGACATAAGCCCAAAAAATCCCTATGCAATTTTCGGCATCGCAGACACCTACAGGGGGCTTGAGCGCCATGCCGAGGCCGCACCATTCTGGAAAGAGATGGTACGCCTTGATCCTCACAACGTAAACGTCCTGACCAGGGCCGGTGACTGCTTTTATAAGCTTAATGATATGGATACGGCTGAATCGTATTATAACAGTGCGGTTCTTGTAAACAGGGACCAGTACGCTCAAAACGGCCTTGTTAATGTGAGAATGAAACGACAGAAACAGGCATAACTGACTGCATCAGTTTTTTTTTAAATTTTTTTTTGGCGCAGCGGTCAACGCTGCGCCAATGTTGTTTTTCAGGCATGTCTGGTTATTGCCAATCCTTGCTATATCAGGCTCTCGGCTTTTTGACGTGCTGCTTCAAACTTATCTTCATGGCCCTTGATTTTAATCAATCCCCCAAAAAGAGGGAAGTAAACCGCCTGGACAAGGAAGAACAGCCACACAGCCGCGGCCCATGCCTTTATACCGGAAGGCTCAAAAAAACTCACCAGGGCAGCACCGCCTCCGCAGATAAGCGATTCTGTAAATATCAGCCCTGCACCCTTTTTGCCATATACGGATCTTCCCCTTACAAGGCTGAAACTGCACAGGAGCATTCCCCAGAAAAGAAACCACAGAAAGCTTGAACCAGCAGTATACCCAGCACTCCAGCCGGTGATGTGGGCGGCTCCCAGAAAAACAGGCGTAACCGTGATGATTGCAGGCACAAATATTGATGATGTTTTGTTGTTATCCAGAAATAACAGGAGCCTTGCATAGCCCCAGGTGATGAGCCAGACTGAAAGCATCAACCCTGCCTGGAGACCAAGATAGCGGGCGAAAACATAGGTGGTCGGCATAAGAAAAACAGCCGATGCAAGACCGTACATGATTGTATAGATGATCCGTTTATCTTCCATTTGTCTGTGCTCCTTCCTTTAGCTCGTCCTTGCGTTTAAGCAGCTCCAGCTCAACCTCCTCATCTGGAATTTCTCCCCGGAGGGCACTCTGCTCAATGCCTGTGCCCTTTGTTTTTTCACGAAGATTTGCAATCCGGGCCTTGAGTTTTATCTGCTCGCACACTTTCTTTTGCTCCTCCAGGGTATTGGAAAGCTCCTGGATCTCGATTTCAAGGCATGAAACATAGTTTTCAAGCTCGACGATGTCAGCCTCAATATGCTTCAACTTCATGATGAGCCGTTTTGCAATATCATCCCTGCTCTTTGACAGGGCGGAACTTATATCCTGGTCTGTCTTCTTTGCCTCATTGCGGTACTGCTCAAGGCTTATGGCATTTTTTGCCAGCTCGCCACGCTTGACTTCCAGATCAGATGCCTTGCTGTTTAATGCTTCTTCCATCTCACGGACATACTCCTTCAGCAGCAATGCCCTGTCCTCCATGCTGTCCATGACACCGTTAATATCTGCCCTGCATATCCTTGCAAATCTTGTTAAAAGTCCCATTTTTTTGATCTCCTTGTTTTGTATTTTTTATTAAATATTATGAAAGTTTTATTCCAGTAACGCTGTTATTTCTTGCTGCGTCTGCCTTTGTAGCCTTCGTGCTGCATCTGCTTGGAAGCGGATTTCCTCTTTTTCTGTACAGCAGCAGGTGCTCCGGCAAAGACATCCTTGACCATGTTTTTCAGTGCGCTGATATCATCTTTAAGGTTGCTTTCAATTTTCTTTGAGCCTAATCCGGCATTTACTACAACCTGCTTTGAATGGTATTTGTCGATCCGCTCCATTGCAGCGTTCTCTTTCCCATCCCTGATGTCTGCTGCTACTTCTTCCTTAAGGGTATTGTATTCGTCCTGGAGAACCTTTTGTTCCAGCTCGGCTTTATTGTATGAGAGGACTACTTCCTGTTTGTTTTCAACACAAACAATATGGAGAGGTTTTTTAATTGTTTCAGTATACTTGATGCCGTCCTGGAGGCTGGCAACAGATATGCCGGAAAGCTCAAGTGCGTTTTTAGTTTGGCTGGGAACCTGCAATGTAACAAAAACTGTCTTTTTTTGACCAGAGAGCATGTCGCCCGGATAAATGACAGCATGACCATTATCTACGGTAATCGGGCAGCCAGAGGCATCCAGAACTTTTACGCCATGCTTTAAAGGAATTTTTATTTTAACATTTGATGCTGCAACCAGTCTGGTTTCGCTGAATTCCTTTTCAAAAACTGCTGCAAAAGTTGTTGGGTCATCAAGGAAGTAATAGGTTCCAGTTCCCCGGTCAGCAAGGATCGTCATTAGTGTTTCATTAAAATCGTGACCCACTCCAACGGAACTGATGGAAAAGTTTTTTTCAGATGCAACTGATGCAATGCTGCCCAGGGCTGAATTGTCGCAAATCCCCTGGTTTGCAATGCCGTCAGAGATGAGAATCAATTTACCAAGGCGATTGTCTGCATCATCGGACTTTGGTGCGCTTGCAAATATTTTTATCCCTTCCTGAAGACCTGCGCCCAGGTTTGTGCCGCCGCCCGATATTATGCCCTTAATCATGTTCTCGATTGCAAGCCTGTTGTTCTCGTTGACACCTACAAGGTCGGTATGCCTGGTTACATGGTTTGAATAACTGAGAATCGAAAACCTGTCAGACTCGCCAAGCCCGGACACAAGTTTCAGGGCGGCTTTTCTTGCAGCGACAATTTTTTCGCCTCCCATGGAGCCGCTTCTGTCAAGGACTATGACCATGTCTACATTTTTTTTCTTTTGTTTTATAATCCCGTTTTCAATGTCCTTCGCATGGAGCGTCAGGGCCATTGAGACTTTACCGTCGCCGCCAAAAAGTATTTTGGACTGGGTTAATTTTGCACCAAACGCTATCGGCCCGTTGTTCCAGGACGAGGACTGCGGGGGCGTGTTGTTTCCAAGGGATGGTGCAGTATGGGGTTTTGAATTTCCAAAGGAATACGCCATTACAGCGCAGGTTGCAATGATGAGTCCTGAAATGATCGAGATTGATTTTAAAGATTTTGTTTTCATTTTTTTTCCCTTTCTGTTTTGAGTTTGTCTTTTTAAAAAAAGTCAGTGTTAAAAAAATAGAACTAAAATTCATTTCGTAATCTTGCCTGTATTTTCACCCGGCTTGCGAAAAAGTACAATTCAAAGAAGTGTAAAAAAAACGCACAAATGTTTTACATAAGTTTTACTTTGCTTTTGGAGAAACCTGTTGTAAAATCAAGTTGAAGGATTAAAAAGGATCATCTGGCTCAAAAGGAAATCAAGGTTTGGCAGGTCTAATAAAAAAGGGCTTTGAGGTTTAGGAAATGAAGAAAAAAGCAAAAATTATAGTTGTTGAAGATGACCCGGCAATTTTGAATGGCCTTCTGGATGTATTGGTATTTAACGGCTATGATGCAACCGGGGTTGAGGACGGGGCCGAGGGACTGGACAGGGCCGTGAATGAGAATTTTGACCTTGCAATCCTGGACGTGATGCTGCCGTCCATGGATGGTTATACGATTTGCAGAAAGCTCAGGGAAAAAAAGCCGGATCAGGCCGTGCTGATGCTGACCGCCAAAGGTGCAGAAGATGATGTGGTTCAGGGTTTTAATGCCGGGGCAGATGATTACGTGAGCAAGCCATTTTCTTTGCGGGAGCTGCTTGTGCGCATTGAGGCGCTGCTGCGAAGGCTTGGCCTGTTTGAAGAAGACGAGAAACTTGAAGTTAAGGGTATCGTCTTTGACAGCGCAAATCTAATTGCAGTAAAGGACGATATTGAAGTTGAGCTTACCCGAAGAGAGATGGAAATAATTTCATTTCTTTATAAAAACAGGGAACGGATTGTTTCAAAAAAAGACCTTCTTCTCAAGGTATGGAATTACGCAGATGCTGACATTGAAACAAGAATCGTGGATATTCACATGTTGAAGCTGCGGAAAAAAATTACCCGGCTTATTGGCGATAACCCCCTTATTACAACGGTGCGTGGCGAAGGGTACAGGATCAAGGTATAATATGAAACGCCTGAAACTGCTGATAACTCTTTTTGTTTTACTTCTTTCAATACCAATGGGGTATTTTATTGTCCGTACCCTGCTCAGCCTGGAACAGGAAGAAGCAGCAGAAATGAGGTATTTTGCAGAGACTCTTTTTGATGCTGTTGAAGAGGACCTGAGCGCAATTGTTGCACGAGAAGAGATGCGCAGCGTGGATGAATACAATTACTTCTATACTCCTCCAAATTCTTCCAAACCAGTACGCTCGCCCCTTTCATTTGCATCAAATGAAAAATTTATGATCGGGTATTTTCAAAACAACCCGGATGGAACATTTGACACGCCACTAAATATACCCGGCAAAGCAGATGGAGCAGTAATCTCCGTAATTGGTGGCAAGCTCAAGGATGCCAACAGGATTATAAATGAAAAACGAGAAACCAGCCTGGAACCGGCAGAAGTAGCTTTGAAGATAGCTGCTGCAGAAAGGCTTAATAAGTTTAAAGAAGAAGCAAACATTTACGAATCAAAAGTTACATTGTCCAAAACTGAAAAATCAAAAAAAATGTTTCCCAAAAGGAAGAATACAAAAAAAGTATTTCCATAAAAAAGAAAACAAAAAGCAAAAAATCGCAAAAAAGTATAGCTGATAAGTATGTTGTTTACTCCAGGAGCAAGGAGCGCAAATCGTATCTGGGCCGCCAGGATGCGCAGAGGACAGAAGAAATCACCCAGCAGCAGGCAAGGAATATTTCAAGAGCACCGCAAAAGAGCATGCCAGCACCCCAGCCTGTGTTAGAGGCAGAGGATAATGTTGCTGCTGATGAAGTACTTGCAGGCAGTAGTATGGCAGGTGCAGGTGGAAAAGGAAGTGAGGGCGAAAGTGCATCGAGTGCTAGTGCCGAAGGTGCGCTGGATCGGTTTTCCAGCGAAAGCTTTAAGGTGGAAATCGACCCCATCCAGTCGGTTTTTATCGACAGCCAAAGGATATTTCTCTACCGCAGAATAGTCCTGAAGGGGCAGGTTTACAGGCAGGGATTTCTTATAGACCAGTCAATATTTTTAAAACATATTTCAGAAAAATTTTTTGATGATCAGCCCCTGGCAAACTTTGCAATGCTGGGGTTATCCATTTCCGGAAATGGCGAAGAATCAACCAGGATCAGCCGGGGTGCTGATTCATCCAATCCTGAGTTTACAATGAAGCGAAGGTTCCCCAGGCCATTTTCATTTCTTGAGGCAAGGTTGTTGTGCGATGAACTCCCAAAGTCAAAGGGGCGCAGAGTGCTTGTGGGAATGCTTGTGCTTGTGGGGGGAGTTGTCCTTGTGGGGCTGTTTTCGATTTATTACAGCGCAAGGGCCATTGTGATTTATTCAGAGCGCAGAAGCGATTTTGTATCCTCTGTCACCCATGAATTGAAAACTCCCCTGACCAACATCAGAATGTATATCGAGATGCTGGAGCAGGGAATTGCTGCAACTCCGGAGCGGGAGCAGGATTACTTTGAAATACTTTCAACGGAAACCTCCCGCCTGTCACGCCTTATCCATAACGTGCTTGAGTACTCCAAGCTTGAAAAGAAGCAAAAGTTTATGGAAGTAAAGCACAGCGATTTTGTAGAAGTAATTAATGAAGTAAAGTCGCTCATGGGAGTAAAGCTTGCATCCGAGGGATTTAAGCTCGAAACCAATATCCAGGACGGTGTTACTGCAACCTTTGATTCAGAGGTCATGGTTCAGGTGCTGATGAACCTGATTGATAACAGTATAAAATTCGGGAAGTCATCCAGCGAAAAGCTGATTACTATCACAATAGCAGAAAGGGGCGCAGGCGCAGGGATTGACGTTTCAGACAAAGGCCCAGGAATCCCCCCCAAGGCACTGAAAAAAGTGTTTGACGATTTTTTTCGTGTAGAAGGCTCCCTGACACGCACCACAGGCGGAACCGGAATAGGCCTTGCCCTGGTGAAAAAATACATAGAAGCACATAACGGAACCGTTACAGCCTTAAATAATGAAGGCCAGGGCTGTACGATTTCAATACATCTTCCCTTGAACAGCTAAGCAGTATCTTTGCACACATTAAAGTAAATCAAGCAACTCACACATGAGCCTTACCCCAAAGCCAGTGCCGCCAGCAGGGCAGTATGCAGTGGCTTTATTTGTAAAGGCTGGCCCGGCAATGTCGATATGCGCCCATTTATCCGTGGTTACAAATTCAGAAAGAAAAAGGGATGCAGTAATAGCACCGCCGTAGCCGCTTGATGACATATTACTTATGTCGGCAAGTTCGCTTTTGAGCAATTCTTTGTAATCATCCGGCAGGGGCAGGGTCCAGCACCTGTCGCCTGAGTTTCTGGATGCTTCCATTATGGTTTTTGAGAGGCTGTCGTCATTTGAAAACAGGCCGGCAATCTTGTCGCCCAGCGCAACCAGGCAGGCTCCGGTCAGGGTCGCAAAATCTATCATAACGTCTGGCGAGAATTTTTTCTCAGCATAGGCCATTGCATCGGCAAGTATAAGGCGGCCCTCTGCGTCTGTGTTGCCAATCTCTATGGTTTTGCCGTTGCAGCACGTCAGGACGTCACCCGGCCTGATTGCGGTTCCTGAGGGCATGTTCTCCACCAGCGGCACAACCCCAATTATGCGTTTGTTGATTTTTTTGCTGTCAGGCGAAAGATTGGCAATGGTGACCATTGTGGCGGCAACTGCGGCAGCACCGGACATGTCCATTTTCATTCCCTTGAGACCTGCCGAGCTTTTGAGGTTGATTCCACCGGCATCAAAGGTTACGCCTTTTCCAATGAAGGCGATTGTCTGATCAGCTTTTTTTGTGCCATACTCAAAGATAAGCATCATGGGCTTTGACGCACTTCCGGCACCAACGCCTAAAATTGCATTGCACTTATTTTTTTTCAGGGCAGCAGCATTAAGGGTCGTGACCTTGATGCCTGCTTCTTCTGCGAGTTTAATCATATCAGCAGCAAGGGCTTCTGGTTTTTTGTCGATGGATGGCGTTGAAACCCATTCTCTGGCGACTATGGTTCCCTGGCAGATTGTATCAGTTTTTACTGCCATTGCTGAATATTTTTTCTTGGTTTTTGAGTCTGTAAAAAAGCGGATACCGATTAAGGGCTTTTTCTTTTTTTCAGATTTATACTTATCAAAAATATGGTTGCCCAGACTTGCACCTTCCATGAGGGCGCGCATAAGATCATCCTGCTCAAGCCCCAGGAGTACAGCCTGCGGTATGGGTATTGCTGCTTCTGTCAAATTTTTATCAATGCAGAACTTGACTGCCTTTCCTGCAAAGGCCTGCATGGATTCGGTGTTGATGCCGTCGGCCTTGCCTATGCCCATGAGTACTACACGCTTTGCTTTTACCTGATCCTGGTTAAAAAGGACAAGCTGTTCTCCCTTTTTTCCCTCGAAATCAAAGTTAAGTAATGCATTGGCGATAATCGGAATTACAGGCATCCCCATAAAAATGTCCATGTCTTCGCATACAGGAACCACCAGTGTGTCAATTTTTGCCTTTGCCAGATCAGCGGAGGTTAGTTTTAACATTTAAATACTCCTTTTTTTTTCGCCAAATACATGAAAAAGCATGTAAGGGCAGGCACGGGTGCGCTGCCATATGGTGCTTATCGTATTTTTAATTTATTAGTTTGACAGTTGCTTATATATTTTTTCATCCATAATGTTTATATAGCTATCCGATTTTTTTGGCAAGCTGTGCATTAAATTTTTCAGAATTTATAACAAATCTTTCGTGTGTGCACTCGGCGATTTTGTCTACACCGTCGTGGGCAGTGATTTGAAAGGTGAGTTTTTTTCCTTCAACTTTTTCCAGCACAACATTAACGGTCACGGTCAGGCCCGGGGGTGTAGCAGCCATGTGCTTTAAGTTGATGCCGATTCCCACGGATTGCTCTGCGGGCCAGTCCAGGTGCGGTTTCATGGCTTTGATGCAGGCCCATTCAAGAAGCCCGGTCAAAAACCCGGTTGCAAAAACATTTGGCATCACCTGGAACTCCTCTGCCTCCGGGTATAGTGCAGGAACGAGCTTGTCATCTGTTACTTTGAATTTAAATTCATAGGTTAACCCAGCTTTCAAAGTCTCTTTCATTTTCGTCTCCTTTATTGCTCCTCACGCATCAGGACTATAAAATCCTTGATTTCGTTCAGGACAAAATATTTTTTCAAGGCAGCGGCAACTTCATTTTTGGTGGCCCGTTTGCCGGTTACGTCGCCCACATAATTGCAGACATCCTCGATAGCAGCATCAATCTGCTGACCAGTATCATTTTCTTCCATAAAAAAGCCTCCTGATATTTGTATTGAAATTATCAGATATTTAATGCTTCATCAAGGAACTTCTTAAAAACTTTTTTTGTCCATTCAGGTCAGATCATGATTCGATTCGAGACTTACCACCGACCCTCTGTTTGTAGGGGCTGCCTACTTGAACAATACTGCATTTACTTTTTCGCACAGTCCAGGAATAGTTTTTAACCCCATGCTGTCAATGCTTAAGGCGGGAACCGCACCTATCAGAGTGTTGGCGATAATGACCATGTCTGCATCTTCTAAATCCTTGACGAAAAACTCTGCCTTGCTTATCGAATAATCCATGGCCTGCAAGCATTTTACTGCTTCTGCCACGGTTACACTCGGCAGTACATGGGGGGAAAGTGGCAGGGTCGCTGTGTTCCCTTTAATAACAATGATACCGCAGGAGTTGGTTTCGGAAATCGAGCCATTGGGATTGAGTATCAATGCTTCGTCAGCCCCGTTTTTCCGGGCTGTTTCTCCGGCCATGTAGTAATACAGATAGTTAAGGGTCTTATGGTCAGCAAGGGGTGAAAGCCTCGGTTCATCAGCAATGGCAAGGTCAAACCCGCCTTTTTGCAAAATTGCCGGGCGTGGATGATACCTGTCTGCAAATACAATCAGGTCTGGGGGATGGCTGTTGCCTCTGCCGGAAGCTATGATCTTAACCTTTGCAATCCCTGTTTCAAGGGCGTTTTTCACCAGGGTTTGCCTGATGATTTCGCCCCAGGACAGATCTGGTGGTGTACTGCAAAAAATGTTGTTCCATGTTTTGTTGAACCGTTCCATGTGAGAGTCAAACAGTTGCAGGCTGCCGTTTTCAGCCCTTATTGTATCAAAAAATCCCTGGCCATACTGAAACCCTGTCCCAGTTGCCGGGATCATTATTTCTTCAGTTGGTTTAAGCATTCCGTTTATCCAGGCGAATTCTTCAGCATTTGATTTGGGCCTGCCTTTATCGGACATGTCACTGGAAGTATTGTCATTGAATATGTTCATGAGAGTCTGGCCTTTATGAAGAGTTTCATCAAATTCCTCCTGCGCATCAGAGTCAAACACAATGCCGCCGCCCACGGAAACAAGCATTTTGTTATCCTTTATAATAGCGGTTCGGATTGCTATGGAGAAATCAAGCGTGTCGTGGAAACTCACATACCCGATGGAGCCTGTGTAGATGTGCCGCCTGATGGGTTCCATCTCATCAATTATCTCCATTGCACGAATCTTGGGGCATCCTGTGATGGAGCCGCCTGGAAATGTTGCCCTGATAAGATCTGCTGAATCAAAACCTCTGTCAAGTACTCCTTTTACTATGGATACGAGGTGGTAGACATTCTGGTATGCTTCAATCCGTTTATGGCTGGCAACCTCCACGCTACCGCCCCTGCACACTTTGCCTATGTCATTTCGCAACAGATCAACAATCATGGAAAGTTCAGCATCGTCTTTTTTGCTTGCCAGCAGCTCATCCCGCAGCCGGGCATCTTCTTCTGCGGACTTACCCCGTGGTCGTGTTCCCTTGATTGGCCTGGCTTCGACATAATCTCCAATGCGTTGAATAAACCTTTCCGGGGAGGTTGAAACAATATGATGGTCGCCAGCGTTGATGTACGAAAAAAATGGAGCCGGGTTTTTTTCAAACAGTTTTGCAAAAAGTCCAAATGCACTGCCTTGAAAATCCGTTGCAAACCGTTGTGACATATTGACCTGATATACATGGCCCTTGCAGATGTAGTTCTTGATTTTTTCGACATTCTCCATGTACTCGGTTTTTGTGAAGGGCGATTTAAAACCGTCCCTGCCTCCGCTGAAATGCAGGGTTTCAGGAGAAGGATGGGGTGCGTTAATGATGCTGCTAAAGGCAGTTTTTGTTTCTTCAACAGTCGGCCCGTTTACTGTTTGAGTGATGCAAATGCTGGTTTTGTTTTCCTTTAAATCCTGAACAACAATAAGTGTCGGCGCAAAAAGAAGTAAATGGGGAAGCCCAAGGTCGTCAACAGATGTTCTGGGAAGTTCTTCAATTGTATCCTTTAAATCGTAGGACAGGTAGCCGAACAGCCCGGCTGCAACGGGGCCGGGGAGGGTTTCTGCTTTGGTGCTGTACTCGGATATTAGAAATTTTATTGCATCAACAGGCTGTACATCAAGGTTAAGTTCTTCTTTTAATGCTTTTACTTTTGCAGTATTGCTGTGGATGTCAATGGAAAGAAAGGGCAGGGCAGCAAGGATGTTGTAGCGGGCGCAGTCAAGGTTTCCGCCGCTGACAAGGGCAACCGTTCCTGGAATATCTGCAAATCTGGCTGCAAAATCAATGAAGTTGTCTTTTAATGTAATTTCTTCGCAAACAACATTTTGGATTTTGCCGGTTGCGCTGATAATTCTTTTCATTTTACAGGCGGCCTTTCATTCAGGAAATTTTCTATCAAAGTAAAACCATGCTCCGTGAGGAAGCTTTCAGGATGAAACTGCACCCCGTGAAGTCTTTTTCCGGGAAGATAGAGTCCCATGACAACACCGTCTTCCGAGGTTGCAGAGATTTTGAGGCCACCGCCATTCATACCGCAGACCAGTGAATGATAGCGGGCAGCAGTAAAGGGCGAAGGCACACCGGAAAACAGGTCTGCATTTTCATGGAACACCTGGCTTGTTTTGCCATGAACCGGCAGGGGGGCCTTGACGGTTTTGCCGCCAAACACCTCGTTAATGCACTGCATCCCCAGGCACACGCCAAGTATGGGAACCTTTCCGGCCCATGCTTCTATGACTGGTTTGCATACTCCGGTGCTGGCAGGGTCTTTTGGGCCGGGGCTTATCAGGATATAGTCCGGGGCCATGTTTTTGATTTCTGGAAGGCTGATCCTGTTGCTGCGCTTTACCGTAATTGCAAGCCCTTTGTTCATGAACATCTGCACAAGGTTGTAGGTAAAGGAATCGTAGTTATCAAGCACCAGAAGTTTTGATTTTTTATTTTTTTTATCCAAAATTTACTGCCCAAAATTTAATATTCATACACGGTTTGCCAAAAAAGAAAGGCCACCCCATAGAGTCTGGGTGGCCATGCCTGTTTCATAACTCCTAAAAAATCTCAATTTTTATAAATAAATATACTACAATACCTGTCAGGTCAAGGATTGATTTATTAGGTTGCCTGTATTGTTCAAAAACAACTCTTGCTGTAAGCACTTTGCTGTAAACGTCGGGCAATATCTATTGATTAAATGAAAATTTTAACGTACCAGTTTCTGCTTATCTCTGGTTTCGACAATCCAGCCGTCCATAGCTTTTTGGGATTCTGGATTGGAGGTATACTTCTTTGCCCTTTCCATATCCTCAATTGCTGAGGACCACATCTGGTATATTGGTTTTTTATTATTCGAATCTTTTAAATACATGGCATAGGCTTGCAGGTTTCTTGAGTATGCTCTCCAGTAATAATCTACAAACAGAAACTGTGCGGGGTTGCCTGCCTGGCTTGACCATTCTATTGAATCAAGGAAAGTATATTCGGAATTTTGAAATCTCCCCAGAAACATATATGCACGTGCTTTGGTTGAGTATGGATTTATTTGAGCCCTGTATTTATGGGGAATCTGTTCTCCGTCACTTATTTCGCTGAGTGCTTTTTCAAACTCCTGTGAAGCGCCTTTTGGAGCGCCAAGAAGGGGAATGATGGTTGCCATGCTTGCCGGTTCTCCGTTCTGGCTGCCACTTAAAAAAAGTTTGGCGGTTCCAATGGTGTACCAGGCGTTGGCTCTCTGGATCGCAGCCTTATACTTCATTTCATCTCGTTTAAAATTTGAATCTTTAAGCAACGGCAGTATTTGTTTCCCGATTTTTATGGCACCGAGGTGGTCGCCTGCGGCGTTTTTATTCTGGGCCTCTATCATCAGTTTGTTTGCCTTATGAATTTTCGGGGAAATAGCAAACCTGGAACTCCTTGCAATTGAGCATCCTGCTGCAATTACCATTAAAGCGATTAAAAAATTTGTGATCCCAAAAAGTGCTGAAAATTTTTTCATAAAATTCACCTTGTCTGCGTTTTGTTTAAAGGATGTTCGCTTATATAAAAGGTCTTCATTTGTTGATTGCCGAATCTAATCTACTCTCCATAATAGACAAAGGGAGACCAGTAGTAAGGCTTTTTGTATTCTTCTCCAAAATCTCCAATAATAAATCGTCGTTTAATGTCTGTGATCGCCTGGCTGTATGTCTTTTTATTTTGCTCCACCTGGTTGTACATTGCTACCATGAATTGAGAAGTAGAGTCGTCTGCAACCTGCCACAGTGAGACAGAAAGGGAATTTGCGCCGGCAATCAAAAAGGACTGAGTTAATCCAACGACTCCCTCGCCTCCGTAGATCTTGCCCAGGCCTGTTTCACATGCGGACAGGTTAACAAAATCAGCTTTAATGTTCAGCCTGGATATTTCTCCCATACGCAGATAGCCGTCTTCGTCATTGAGTTCCTGTTTGAACTGCGAGAGTACAATAGCTGACAGCTCAGGAATTGCAGGAACAACCAGGCCGTGTGTGGCAAAGTGCAGTACCTGATATTGCGCCAGTTTACCCTGTTCTGAAAGTGATTTTATATAATGCTCGCTTACCCTGTCCCTTGTAACAATCTCTCCACCAGGAGTAATTTTTTCTATGGCTTTGACTTCACTAAGTGTGCCGGGCAGGTTCCCCCACGCCCCTGCGCCAAGAGCTGCGTATGCATTACGAATAGAACTGCGGCTGGCAAAATCAGAATGCACCTGCTCTTCTATCAATGCCAACTGGGTTCCGCTGTCTATCATATCAGCATCATAGGAGACATCATCGTAAACAGCACCACCAAAGGCCAGCATGGGTTTTCTTTCCTGATAGTTCCGGGCCTGAATTAACTTTGTCACTCCTATTGATTGTGCATATTTGATTTCGAATTTCTCGGCTAAATATCTGCCTTCTTCGTCAATCAATGTTTCAAAGGGAAGAAATGCCAGGATTCCATCGGGGATAATGGTCAATTGTTTTATGCTGCCAAGCCTTGGTTCCATTGGCTTGATGAGGAATTGATAGAGCAGTTGACTGAGCATCACTGTTTCGTTATTCAGGTGCGATCCGCTGCCTGTCTGGATATTGGGATTTGAAAGTAAATGGCGATAATAGTTTATCACATTTTCAAAATCGCTCTTTTCAGATATGCGATCTGCTTTTCTTGTGAGATCAAGACTGTCCTTTTGTTTTTTTACTGGTGTAATGCTGCGCTGATTGCTGAGCATGTTTTGAATTGGTTTTCCAAAGCTGATTTTTGCCGACTCAATAAAATTTTCATTGGAGATTTCCAGGCCGGAAATACCGGATTTTGTCAATGCAATTTGCACCATATCATACAAGTCAGCGTTGGCATATATCAGCACTGCTTCATTTTGTTGCAGGTCATTGCGTACCTGTTCAGCATCAGGAATGATGCCTACTGCATCACTGCCGGCGATTCTTTCGGCTAATAATTTTGCACGGCTGATTTCTATTGTACGAAAAGCATTTGGAACATCATTTTTCTTCAGGTAGGTTGAGACCAGGGTTTGATAGGTATAAATCTGGCTGGCCAGATAATCCCGGCGGATATCACCCTTTGCAGTCAGGCGAAGCTCTTCGGTTAGTTTTACTGATTCTTCAAGGTGTTTGACGGCCCGGTCATACTTGCCCCAGGCTTGATAAGTATTGCCGATGTTGCTGAGATCCAGGGCAATGCCATCTTTTATTCCCCGCTTTCTGTTGATTGCCAGTGATTCTTGTTGGTAATCAATGGCCATTTCAAACTTACCCCGGTAGTAGTAAATGTTGCCAATGTTGGTGAGTTGTACGGCAACCCCATCCTCTAATCCATATTTTCGGTTAATCGCCAATGCTTCCCTGTAGTGCTTCAGGGCCAGCCCATACAGGTTCTGGTCACTATATATCAGGCCAATGTTGTTGAGCAGTGTTGCAATTTGATCTTTTATCCCGAAGGCCCTGTTAATTGCCAGGGATTTTTTCAGGTATTCGAGGGCTTTATCATGCTGGTTCAGGGACAGGTAGTTCAGGCCGATATTGTTGTATTCAACAGCAACACTGGTTCTTCTTCCAAACTTTTCAGCAATCGCCAGCCCCTGTTTATGGTATACGATGGCCTGCTTATATCTGCCCCAGTTACTGTATATCAGGCCAATGTTATTTAGTTGTTTGCTTACCTCAAGCTCCAGCCCAAGCTCCTTTACAATTGCTAAAGATTTTTTGTAGTACTCCAGTGCCTTATCAAACTGGCCAACCTCAAAATACATGGAAGCAGCACTGCTCAATGATGCACTATAATCATGCAGCCTTGATTTTCCACTGGCCTTTTCTATCTCCGCAGATTTTTCATACAACTTTGCTGCTTCTAAATATCGCCCCTGATGCTCCATGGACTTTGCATTATACCAATAGCTCTCTGCCATTTCCTGCCTTGCCAGAGAACAGGACATGGAAAACAGGAAAACAAATAAACCAAAAAGGAAAAATTTTTTAGATTTCATGGCTTTTCCATATATAAAAACAGGTTAGTGTTTTAAGCTTTCCGCAAAGACAGGAAAACAAAAATTCAATTAAAAGCATTGTTAAAAAAAAATGGGCATCAGGAATCAGGAGTAATTGTTCTCCTTTTTTGATTCCAGGGTTCAATGCAGATGCTGAATAAACAAAATTTATTTAGTTATGTTAGTATTATATCAGTGTGATTGGAAAATTCAAGATAATTTTTGCTGGCAGGGGTGATTTGGAATACCAGGTTTGAAATAAAATATTTGATTTGCCAAACATCGGGTTTATGATAAGAAGCAGACTATGAAAAAAGGATTTTTAAAAGGGCTTGTCGCAAATCAGGCAGGCGAGATATTTGACCTGGAAGGATATGCTGCCGTTGGTGCTGCTGGCGATTCCATGTTCCAGCTTACAAAAAACAACACAATCGAAATCCCCTTTGGTTCAGAGTTGATGTATTTGCCAGACCGGTTTCCGATACTCTATAACCTTGCAAAGTCGCATATGGAAACGCTCTATGAAGACCCGTATAATCCGGGTGAGCCGATATTTCCTGTGGCTGCGTTTAATTCGCCGGGTTACGTGCTTGCAAGCCTTTCGCCCTTTGAGGAGGATGAAAACGCAGGGTTTCTGCCATTATTTGCATATGGTGCAGTAGGCTGGATGGGTGACGGGTTCAGGACCTCTGCAATACTTGTGGATTCCGAGCCACGGCAGGATCTGCGCCAGATGAACATTGAAAAGGTTAAGAACGGTGTTAAGCGGTTCCAGAAAAAAATGCCTGGAAACCGTTTGCGGGAGCATCTTGAACGATGCGCGCTTGTGTATGGCTGTCCTGCTGCCAAGAATCTGTTTTTAAAACGATACGAGGCCCCGCTGCCCACTTCCAGGGCCTGCAATGCCCGATGCATGGGGTGTCTGTCATTGCAGGATAACAAAGAAATCCCGGCATCCCAGAACAGGATCGACTTTACACCATCTCCTGAAGAAATTGCAATGATTGCAGATGAACATATCAGGCGTGTTAAAAATCCGGTAGTCAGCTTTGGGCAGGGGTGTGAGGGCGATCCGCTGCTTGCCTTTGATGCAATTGAGCCGGCTGTCCGCATGATCAGAAATAATACTCCTGGTGGCACAATCAACATGAACTCCAACGCCAGCAAACCCGAACTTGTGGAAAAACTCTTTGAAGCAGGGCTGAACGGGATGCGTGTCAGCATGAACAGCGCAAGAAAAGACTGCTATGAAGCATACTTTCGGCCTAAAGGATATGAATTCGAAAACGTACTTGAGTCTATAAAGGTTGCAAAATCAAAGGGCGGGTTTGTTGCGATAAATTACCTGAACACCCCTGGTTTTACTGATACCGACCAGGAATCAGAAGCTTTTTTTCATTTGATTGAAAACAGCAAAGTTGACATGATTCAATGGCGCAACCTGAACTTTGACCCAAAGAAGTATTTTGAAGTAATGAACAATGCCGCAGATGCTGGCCCGTCCTTTGGTATGAAAACGTTGATAAGCCAGGTCAGGAAAAGGTTTCCAAAAGTAAAACATGGTTATTTTAACCCGGCAAAGGAGAATTACTAGTTCCCCTGCCGGGTTTTATTGTAGTAAATTTTTAGCCCATTTCCTTTTTATATGGCCAACACGCAATCCCGCCATCGAGAAAACTGACATTCGTGAAGCCGGAGCCAGCAAGGAGCCGTTCAGCCTCATACCCTCTCAGGGAGATTTTGCAAAAGGTAACAATCTCCTTATCCCTTGGCAACTCATCAAGCTTGCTGCGCAGCACCCCAAGGGGGATCAGCTTGACGCGCGGGTCTTCAATTCTAATCTCCTTGTGCTCCTGGGGAGAGCGCACATCAAGCATCATGAAGTCTTCGCCATTTTCTATCTTGTCATGCACCTCATAGGGAGTATACGATTTTCCAAAGCCGTTGAGCTTGTTTTCTGCAATATTTGCAGCAGTAATAATGTTGTCCATTGCCGGTGAAAAAGGCGGGGCATAGGCAAGGTCAAACTGCGCAATGTCAGTAACCAGGCCGCCGGATGCAATGTTTACTGCTGCCACTTCAATTCTTTTGTCCACAGCACCCGGCCCGGCAACCTGTGCGCCAAGGAGCTTGCGGGTTTTTCTATCCACAATCAGTTTTATTATAATCAGCTTTGCATCACTTAAAAAATGGGCCTTGTCCGGGGATGGGTTGAGTACGGTAATATAATCGTAGCCCTGTTGTTTTGCAGCTCTTTCTGTCAGGCCGGTTCTGCCAACGTTGCAGTTGAACAGCTTGCATATTGCAGTGCCGGAAATACCATTAAATTTGCTGTCTATTCCGCAGATATTGTCGGCAATTATCCTGCCGTGCTTGTTGGCAGTAGAGCCCATGGGCGTATATGCAGGCTTGCCGTTTACTATATTTACATTTTCAACACAATCGCCGCCAGCATAAATATCAGGATCAGATGTCCTCATATTGGAATCAACTTTTATCGCACCAGTTTCACCGATTTCCAGGCCCATCTCCCTTGCAAGCCGGGTGTTTGGCTTAACGCCAACAGCAATAAGAACCATATCAGCATCATATTCGCCCCTGTCGGTGGTCACGCTTTTCACATTACCACGGTCGTCGCTGTTGATTTTCATGACAGATTCGCCAAGCTTTAGCGCAATGCCGTTTGCCTTGATTTCGTTATGAAGGTGAAATGCAATTTCAGGATCAAGGAGTTCACCCATTGCATTGTCAAGCCGCTCTATGACGGTGATGTTCATGCCCTGCTTTTTGAATGCCTCGGTTACTTCAATGCCTATGAGTCCTGCACCTATGATGATTGCGTTTTTTCCTTTTAGTGTCCCGCTTTCATTCCTTATTTTTCGGGCATCGGCAATTGTCTGAAGAAAATTAACTCCGTTTAGATCGGTTCCTTCAATCGGGGGAATCTGGTATTTGCTGCCAACCGCCAGAACCAGTGAGTCATAGGGTATATTGACTGACTCTGCGGTGGAAACATTTATTGCACATACAGTCTTCTTTTCTCTGTCCACAGATTTTACCAGGGTATGATTTTTTACTTCAATATCTTTTGCTTTGTCGAAAAAAAATGTATCCCGGACAACACCAGTGGGGGTTGCCATAAGCTCATTGTGATTTTCCACTTCACCAGCAATGTAAAAGGGCAGACCACATCCAGCATAGGAAAGCAGTTCTCCCTTTTCGATAATGGTTACATGTGCATCAGGATCAAGTCGTTTCACCCTTGCCGCAGCCTTTGGGCCGCATGCAACTCCACCAATCACTACAATTTTCTTTTTCATTTCAGCACCTTTCAAGAATAGTTGGCTTGCATTATTTAAATCGAGCTGACAGCTCCTTTTATTCGATTGTATTTCGTTAATATAACAATACTTTAATATTAACCATAAATAAGTAATGAGCCTCATGTTTTTTCTGGGTTACATTATCTTTGCAAATATTTTTGAAGTCTCAAAGTGTCTTGGCTGAGAAATTGAGATATGAGGCACTTATGTTTCATGATACACTGTCAGGTTTTTGCCTTTTTGTTGATTGGTTTTATAAAATACGTTGTAATATCAAATGTGTATGCCTTTTTTAAGATTTGATTTTTCATCTATGAGATTATTACAAAATCTGGCACGGGTGGTGCATTGTTTAAATGTGTACTTTAAAAGTGTTCTGTTTGTTTTTGAGCGGTATTAAAAATTTGGAAGTAAAAAAAACTCTTTTGTAAACAATGGAGGTAATAATGAAAAGACTCGAAGATATAAAAAATGATCTTTCCATAATAAATGAAATCGACTGGACAATGACACCAGAGGAAGCAGTACTTCTATACCTGGAATGGGGCAACAACTGGGCGCACGGCAGGGTTGTGCGTTCAAAAAGCGATGTTTCACATTACTTTGTGGTCAACACATGGGGCAGGGAGCCTGTGGTCTATCTGATAAAAAGGAACTCCGAAGAAGCGCTGGAACTGGCTGAGTTCGGGCTTCCCGACAACATACGAAGCGGCTTTCTCGACTCAATCGGCCATACCAAAGGCGTTCACGCAGTAGAGGGCAAAGTCCGGGAGTGGCTGCAAGGTGAGCTGACCGTATAGAAAATTTAAAATATTTAAATATGAAGTATAGATATTGATTTGATAAACCCTTGTGATCCGCCCGTCTGCTAAGGGGCGGATTCATCATCTGTCCACCAGTGGATGTCCTTTGTTGTATTGTCGTTGTGAAGGATTTCATCTATTGCTTCTGCGACTCTGCCAAGGTCGGCTGTGGTGTCAATTTTTTTAAACCATTTTCGAATAAAAGGTTTGTTCGGGTCCAGATAAACAAGGAACCCGTCATCATATTCTTCATAAATTTCACAAATAATGCTTATTGGAAATTGCTCATTTACCACGGGAATTCTCCATCCCCAGGCAGTTGAGTAGGGAGCATCGGTTTTTATGCCATGCTTTTTCAGATTTTTTTGCAAAAACTCAGCAAGTCTTTTGCACCAGATATCTGGATTGACTTCACCTGTTTCAATATCATTGGAAGTAAATTTTTTTGCCTTAAACTCCACATGTGTTTTCATGGGTGAAAAATCTCCTGAAATACTACTTGAAAAATATACCCGAATCATTGATGTCAGCTATAATTACGGTTCCCTCTGCCCAGTCGCCCTTGAGCAGATCCGTTGCAAGGGGATTTTCAATGTGCTTCTGGATAGCACGTTTTAAAGGGCGCGCGCCGTAAATCGGGTCGTATCCCTTTTTGGCAAGAAATCGTTCAGCAGCTTTTGTGAGTTTCAAAGACAGCCGCATCTGGGCCATGCGTTCATTGAGCCGGGCAAGCTGAATCTTCACGATTTTGCTTATCTGGTTAGGGGCAAGGTTGTGGAAAATTATTGTTTCATCAATCCTGTTAAGAAACTCAGGCTTGAAACTTCCCTGTAATGCATCGGTAATCCTTGCTTCCATCTCATCGGGATTATTGCCGCCAAGCTCCTGTATGATGTGGCTCCCCACGTTTGAAGTCATGATTATTATGGAGTTCCTGAAATCGACTGTTCGCCCGTGACCGTCTGTGAGCCTGCCGTCGTCGAGAACCTGCAGAAGTATATTAAACGCCTCTGGGTGTGCTTTTTCAATTTCATCAAAAAGCACAACCGAGTAGGGCCGCCTCCGCACTGCCTCGGTGAGGTATCCGCCTTCATCATAACCAACGTAGCCAGGGGGCGCACCAATAAGCCGTGCTACTGCATGCTTTTCCATGTATTCGGACATGTCGATCCGTACTATTGACTGCTCGCTGTCGAACATGAATTCTGCAAGCGACTTTGCAAGCTCGGTTTTGCCCACGCCAGTCGGGCCCATCAGGATAAACGATCCAATGGGGCGGTTCGGATCCTGCAACCCGGAACGTGCCCTGCGTACGGCATTTGACACAGCAGTAATTGCTTCTTTCTGGCCTATCACCCGTTTGGAAATCTCTTCCTCCATGTAGACCAGTTTTTCCTTTTCACCCTCAAGCATCTTGCTTACGGGGATTCCAGTCCACCTTGATATTACTTCTGCAATATCTTCGACATCTACTTCTTCCTTGAGCATTTTTTTAATGCCCTGCAACTCGTTAAGTTCGTTGTGGGTGGCCTGTAATTTGTTGGTAAGATCAAGTTTGCTGCCGTAGCGTATCTCTGCAACCCTGGTGAGATTGCCATCCCTCTCAGCCTGCTGTTCCTCAACACCAAGCTGTTCAAGTTCTTCCTTGATCCTGCTGATTGAAAGTATAAACCTTTTCTCCTCCTGCCAGTGGGACTTCATGACTTCAAGGTCTTTGTTCATGCGGTCAATGTCGGCTTTCAGCTTTTCGAGCCTCTCGATGGAGGATTTATCCTTTTCCTTTTTTAGTGCTTCCCGCTCAATTTCAGCCTGTGTTATCTTTCGCTGAATTTCGTCAATCTCAGCAGGCATACTGTCGATTTCAATCCGCAGTTTTGAAGCACATTCGTCTATCAGGTCAATTGCCTTGTCCGGCAGGAACCTGTCGGAAATATATCTGGTCGAAAGGGTTGCTGCTGCAACAATAGCAGAGTCCTTTATCCGCACACCGTGGTGAACCTCGTACTTGTCCTTCAGGCCACGGAGTATGGAAATGGTGTCCTCCACGCTCGGTTCTGAAACAAAAACCGGCTGAAAACGCCGTTCAAGTGCAGTATCCTTTTCAATGTACTTCCTGTATTCATTCAGGGTTGTCGCGCCCACGCAGCGCAGTGTACCCCTTGCAAGGGCAGGTTTAAGCATGTTGGAAGCGTCCATGGAGCCTTCTGCTTTGCCTGCTCCCACGAGTGTGTGCAGCTCGTCAATAAAAAGCACTACCTCGCCCTCTGCGTTTTCTACCTCCTTTAAAACCGCCTTGAGCCTGTCTTCGAACTCCCCTCGATACTTTGACCCGGCAATCAGCCCGCCAATATCAAGGGCATTGAGCCGTCTGTTCTTCAAACTTTCCGATACATCACCGGCAACTATGCGTTGCGCCAGACCTTCTATTATTGCAGTCTTGCCAACGCCTGGCTCACCAATAAGAACAGGATTATTTTTTGTGCGCCTGGAAAGTACCTGCACGATTCGCCGGACTTCCTCGTCCCGTCCTATTACCGGGTCAAGCTTGCCAAGGCGGGCAAGGTCGGTCAGGTCAGTGGAGAACCTGTCCAGTGCCTGATATTTCTCCTCGGGGTTCTGGTCGGTTATCCGCTGGTTGCCGCGAATATCAAGAAGTACACGCAGGATAGAATCACGGGTGACACCATGCTTGCCAAGGAGCTTTGAAGAAGCACCTTTTTTCTCATCAGCAAGGGCAATAAGCACATGCTCCACGCTCACATACTGATCCTTCATCTTTGACGACTCAGCAAATGCATCATTAAGCACATTGCTGGCCCTGCCGGAAAGGTATGATTCGCTGACCGTTGCCCCGGAAACACTTGGAAGCTTTTCAAGAACCGCCGCAGTATCCCGGCTGACCTGGTCAGGTGAAACCCCCAGTTTTATCAGTATTGTTGATGCCACCGATTCCCGCTGGTCAAGCATGGCCGATAAAATATGCTCCGGCTCAATCTGCTGGTTCCCCCGCCGGGTTGCCGATGACTGAGCCTCCTGTATAAGTTCCTGTGCCTTTATTGTGAATTTATCAAGACGCATAAAACCTCCGAATATTTCAAAAAAAGTTACTTCCAGAAGCCAGAAAAATGGCTGAAAAAATAATTTCTGATTTGTTATTACCTTATACAAAAAAATAAGCACTGGCAATGGAAAGTCAATTATATTGAGGCATGGGTTTGTTTTGTATTAAGTGGTGTGGTGGAAGGCTTTGCAGGTTGATGGTGATTGAAAAATCAAGCATTCAGGATTCTCTCAACAAGCCTGTAAACCGTTGTGCCGGTAGCTCTTGGCCAATCTTTGCAGGGGGGTGCGTCCCGGTTTTTAGCTCTTTCAATGGCTTTTTCGATACTTTTCCTTGTGAATTTACGGGCATCAATTTTTTTGTCATAATCAGGCAGGCATTTTTCCAGTTTCTCAGAGCATACCCTTGATGAAGACGTATTTTTTTCGTCTTCAAAGTGAAGCAATAGCCAGTATTCAAATTTGGGATTGCTTATGGCTAATCCATAATTTGACTTTTTCTGTGACCACTTAAAAAGCTCGTCTAATTGTTCATTCGACCAGTGATCTTTATCAACTACTAACCATGCTTCATCTGTTTTTATTAGATCATTGTTTTCGAGTTCATTTTTCATGTGTTTAAGAACTTGAGAAGGTGAACTTTCGTCTTTTCCTTTGAGACATTTTATATGAACAATTGTATTTTTTACAATCAAGGTAGTTTTAAAAAGTGA
>JAOZSB010000190.1 GCA_029939895.1 Desulfobacterales bacterium | reverse complement strand
ATATCATGTTTTGGTCTCAATAAGCAAGCTCAAACTTATTTGCCCAAAAATACAATTTTAACTAAAAGGTTTAAAGGCCCCGGACACTTTGTCCGGGGCCTGTTGGTTTGTGTTAGTATCCAAAAAATACTACCTTTGGAGTCTATTCACGTTATTGCAGCAGGCTCAGTACGTTTTGAGCGCTGGAGTTTGCCTGTGCCATAGCGAATGTACCGGCCTGGCTCAGGATCTGCATCTTGGTGAAGTTAGAAGACTCAGCCGCAAAGTCAACGTCACGAATGGCTGATTCAGCCGCGAAAACGTTAACCTGGGTGGTTGCAATATTGGATATGGTTGCCTGGAGCTGAATCTGAACAGAACCGAGTCCTGCTCTGATGTTGTCAAGATCCTTGAGGGCAGCGGCAGCGATTGCGATTGTTTTCTGCGCACCATCCTGGGTAAGAACATCAACGTCGCTCAGGCGGTTCATCTCTGTTGAACTCATACCGGTCTTTGTTGAGTTTGGATCACCAGCATTTACTGCCAGCTCGGTACCAGCCTTTAAGACAGATCCTTCTTCGATTGTCATCTCATTGGCCAGAGTTTGGTCACTTTTCATCTCGATGCCGGCGGTCAGAACAGAACCGGCTGTATAGACTGTTCCGTCTACTGACGTAACATCGTTGGTCAGGTATGTCCCTTCGGCTATTGTCGAACCAGCCTTGATGACAGAACCCTTGGCCAGGTTCATCTCGCTGCCCTTAACGATGGTCTCATCGTTTTGAAGCTTTATTTTACCGCCCAGGCTTGAGCCGTTGGCCAATTCCGATTTGTCATAGATGGTTGAACCCTTAGTAAGGGTCATATCCTGTGTTATGGTCAGGTCTGACTTCAGGGTTGCATCTGTCCCTATTACGGAACCCACAGCCAGAATAGTTGAAGAACTGTCCTTGATAACAGAGTCTGTTTCAAGAACCATGTCGTCATCGAGTGTCAAGTTGGCAGATAGAGTCAAACCATCGGCGCTGGCTTGAGAGCCGTTTGCCAAAATAGTGTTTGCTCCTAATGACGTTCCCTTTGTGACGGTCATGTCCCTCGTGGTTGTCATGTTAGTATTTGTTGTTAAAGCGGAACCCGCATTAACGCTGGAGCCTGCAGAAAGGATTGTTCCAGCGAGGAAAGTATTTGAAGCAAATGCCATTTCCTCTGTCAGGTTCATGCTTGAAGACAGAACAAGAGCTGTTGTTCCCGAACCTATCGTAGAACCGACAGCAAGAATTGTTCCTGCATTAAGCGAGTTGGTCTTGGTGGCATTAAAATCCATTTCCTGTTCGAGCACCATTGACGCAAGCAGGTTTACACCTCCATCGCCAGTGTCGTTAATAATAGAACCAGTACCCAGAACAGTGTTATCCTCAAGCTCGTTGCTTCCCATTGTCATGGATGATTCCAGATTCATGTTCAGCGCAAGCACAAAACTTGTAGCACCAGAGCCGATAATAGAACCCGCACCCAAAACAGTGTTAGCAATGAAATCACCTGCACCGAGGTTCATTTCAGAGGTTGTTTTCATGTCCGCAGCCAATACTACTGATACAGCACTGGTACCGACAACCGTTCCTTCACCAAGAATGGTGTTGGCGGAAAGTTCATTGCCGGCCACACTCATGTTGCTTGTTGTGGTCATATTGTACTTAAGCACAATAGGAGCCGTTGAATCACCTACAACAGTGCCCTCGGCAAGCTCTGTACCTTCAAGGAACGTTTGAGTACCTGCAAGCATGGTATCATCAACTGTCATATTTTTTGCCAGTGTTATGGAATCACCAGTGGCCATAACAGTACCAGCAGCAAGAGTACTGCCTTCCTCTACTATAGAACCGGAAACCAGATTCAACTGGGCTGTAAGGGTGAGGTCTTCGCTAACCTGAAAATCGTCACCATTTGCAACTGTACCTGCATTTAATATGGTTCCTACTGCAAGATTTGTCCCGGCATCAAGGGTATGATTGCCATCGAGGGTTGTGTCATCCTGCAAAGTAGTGCCGCCAGCATAGGTAGTTCCGTTGAGTGTCTGACCGCTGGCGAGTACTGTACCAGCAGAAAGAATTGTTCCAGAAACTGCCTCTACCGTATCTGTCGTTGTTGCCGCCTCAATAGTGGTAGCTGTTGAAAAATTGGTTGAAGCGTTTAGTATGGAGCCAGCCTTGATTATTGAGCCTTCAGCAAACTTGGTGTCAGATGTCCTGATGGCCAGGTCATTGATTTCAGCTGTTCCTCCAAGGGTAGCGCCCGACAATTTCTGTCCGGCAAGTAGCTTGGAGCCGGATGCCATAATAATACCAGCAGAGCTTACAGAGTTAATTACTGCTTTTCCGCCCAAGGTTACTGCAGCGACAGTACCTGATATTGCTTGTCCTGCCAGGAGCGTTGATCCTGCAGCCATGGTTATTCCTGTTCCAACTACGGCTTCAATCTTGGCATCTCCTCCTAATGTAACTGCCGTAATAGTACCAGAAATTTTCTGAGTTGCCAGGAGTATTGAACCGGCTGCCATGGTAACTCCAGATCCATTATGACCATTAATTGTTGCATCTCCGCCCAGTGTTACAGCGCCGGAAGTTCCAGAGATTGCCTGACCAGCTATTAGCACAGAACCAGCAGCAAGGGTGATACCAGATGAGACCCTGCCACTAATTGTAGCGTCGCCACCAAGTGTTATGGCTCCAGTAGCACCAGAGAATTTCTGTCCTGCAACAAACTTGGAGCCTATCGCAAGAATATGGCCCGAAGACGAACCTGAGGCTATAGTTGCATTGCCACCCAGAGTCAGATAGGAATCCCTGCCGGAAAGTTTTTGACCTGCAAGGAGTGTAGAACCGACTGCCAGGGTTTTTCCAGAAGCAGTACCACCAGCTATGGATGTGCTGCCGCCTAATGTTGTGCCTGAAAATACTTGACCGGTTTTAAAAACAGAACCAGTAGACACTTCAATAGCGCCACCTGTTAATGCTATTGCATCAACTGTAGCGTCGCCACCAAGAACAGTACCAGCTGCTATGGTTGAATCAAGCCCCAGAACAGAACTGGATTTGATGGTTGAATCAACCCGCATTGTCAAGTCGGTTGTAAAAGTATTGCCTGCCAGTGCCTGGGATGCTGTCCACCCTTCAGCAAATACAGAACCTTTTTTGAGGATAGAGCCTTGTGCCACAGTTGAGGCACTGGTTGTCTTTGTGTTGCCGTCAATCTCAAGATCTGTGCTGATTGCAACAACCTCACCTCCGCCAATATCCTTAACAACAATATCAGCCGCGCCTTCCTGATTTAGCTGAATTTTTCCCAAAGTTGTCATGTCGCTGCTTCTGAGAACACCATCAGCATTAAGACCACTGCCAGCCTTTGAACCGTAGCTTACCTTAATCGCCCTGGCATCGTTTGATGTAAGGGTCATGTAACCTGCATTGTCAACACTGGCTGTTATGCCATGCTGGGCAGTTTTCTGGTTGATCGCTTTTACCAGTGCGCCGTCAGAGTCATTTGACTGAACGTTTACCGCACCAACAACAACGCCATTAATGGCAAAGTCTACATCAGTTGTGCCTGCTGCAATATTAAGGTCGGTTGTCGATGAAACCTGAGCGGTAGCAGAGACTCCAAGTGCATCACTGAGCCTGTTGATGGAGTTGGCAACTGCACCTATACCGTTTTCAGCACTATTGTTGTAAAGAACTTCGGTTGATTCGATTACGAAGTTTTTGTTCTGAAGGTTAGAATAAATGCTCAAAGAGACTGTTCCAGCCTTATTGTCATTTATTGACAGAGCACCTGTGGTGACATGACCCATCTTTGTCGATTGTGCTGAAGAGATGGAAATGTTTACAGTTTCACCTGAATATGCTCCAACCTGGAACTGTTTGTTTGTGAAATTTCCAAAAAGAAGTTTCTGGTTATTAAAAGACGTGGTTTCAGCAATCATGTCCAATTCTTCCATCAGCTTGGATATGTCAGCTTGAATCGCCTTTCGAGATTCCATGGTCTGTCCATCCTGGGCAGCCTGAATCGCTTTGGTTTTAACCGTGTTAACGATGTTGATAGACTCCTGAAGAGCAGCATCAGCGGTCTGCACGATGGAAATACCATCGTTACCATTTCTGATTGCCTGTCCCAGACTCAAGGCCTGTGACCTGAGAGAGTCAGCAATAGCCATACCCGAAGCATCATCAGCCGCCTTGTTGATACGAAGACCAGTAGACAGTTTTTCCAATGAGCTTTGAAGAGCGTTGTCATTCTTAATCATGCTCTTATGAGCGTTAAGAGCGGTTACGTTTGTGTTAATCCTAAGTGCCATGGTGTTTCCTCCTTGAGGGTTAATTTGGGGAATCCTTTCCCCAAATTTAAAATAAGTAAAATTAAGTAAAATTAAGTAAAGTTAAGTTTTTGTTAAGTTAAATAGTTGATAAATTAAAACAGGTACGCTGCTTCTATCACCCCCCTTTGATCGTTAATATTAAATATCGCATAAAAATCCAGCAACATTTTCATACATTAGTTATCGGACATACACAGCGGAACTTAAATTTTTTTTGTCATCAAAAATTTTTTTAAATATCAGCTCAAACCTATATATAAATTTGAGATAGTTGGGTTGCTGGTGAGTGAATGGATATGGCCCTGCATAGTGCCACAGCAATAGTAGCTTTACAAAGAGTCCCATCTTTTTTGAACCCCTTCAGGCTGTCTTGTCGCAACTGTTATTTTTGCATAATCAGCCATTTATTTTAAAAATTTATTATTTATAATTAAATTTACTGTACTTAAAACCGAAAGCTATATAATATGAAAAGAATTTATCAATCAGAGAAATAAAATGTTTACGAACGCAAAAAAAATACTGAGCAAATGGGACAAATGGTTTATATGAAGGTAATAATATCAATATTACAATTGTTTCATATCTCGCCCAGGGTCAGCATATAAACTCATAAATTGATCTGCCCATGGCAGTTATATCGACAAAGAAACCGAATTCGTTTAGACCTAAATATTGAACAAAGGGTAATATAATGAATCAAGCTCAAAACACTTTTTTTGACAACAACATGGATCTCCTGAAAAAAAATCATAACCATGTTTGGAACTTTATCCAGGAAAACAAGCCAGAACCAGTCGGCAAGGCTGTTGTTGCAGAAAGCGGGCAATATTTTCTGGAGGTCGTGAGTCCTGAAAGCGGTGAAACAGTGGCTCTGCATTGCAGACAGAATCCAGAGCAGGAGCCAGAATCATTCTTGGCAATGGTAGAGGAAGACTCAACCGGAGTTGTTGTCCTGACCGGAATGGGGCTTGGATATACCCCAACAGCCATCCTCAAACAAAGGCCAGACATACGACACCTTGCTATTTTCGAAATTGAGCCGGGCATTTTCATGCACGCATTAAAGCTGATGGACCTTACTGTCCTGCTGTCAGATACCAGGACGATACTCAGTCTGGGCGAAAGTCCAGATATGGAATATTTCGCACGAATGGCCATGAAGGCACTGAGGCTGGAAAACATACATAATCTCCAGCACCTCATGTCGATCAAATATTCTCCTGAGCGATATACTAAACTTAGTGACATGGTCTTTAATATTATCAACGACATTAATATGGACGGTGCTACCAAAATAGGCCACGGAAGGGCATTTCTGGAAAACAGGCTGGCCCACATTCAGTCCATGCATCATCACAACATTATCGAGCATTTGCAAAAGGCTTTCAAAGGAGTCCCTGCGATCATCGTTGCTGGCGGCCCATCTCTGGACATTAACGTACATGAATTAAAAGAAGCCCAGGGCAAAGCTTTAATATTAACGGCTGATTCGAGTTTTCCAACACTTCTCGCCAATGACATTACACCTGATTTTGTTACAGCCATCGACTTTCAGAACTATACATATGAAAAAATCATAAACACCGATAAACGCAAAGAAAATGTCTCTTTAATCTGTATGCCCTGGATAGGAACAATGATTCCTAAACAGTTTCCTGCAAAAAACGTATTCTGGTGTTTTACAGCCAGCACAATGGAAAAATGGATGAATAATATGCTTGGGGGCACAATGCTAACACGCGGAGCGTCTACAGTCGCCCACTTAAATTTTGTTACAGCGTCTGTGTTGGGCTGTTCTCCAATAATCTTTGTGGGGCAGGACCTTTCGTACTCTGGAGAAAAAGATCATACCAAGCATGCTTTTATCGGCGACAAAAGACTGATGGCTCAAACAAAAGAACAGGGCCAGAACCATATTGAAGTCGATGCTGTCGGAGGGGGCAAGGTAGTAACCAACAGGTCTTTTTATAGTTTTAAAACCAGCTTTGAGTCGATGATAGAGGCGAATCCCGAACATGTTATTAACTCAACTGCCCGGGGCGTGAGAATTAAAGGTTCCGAAGAGATGCCCCTTTATAAAGCCATAGAAAAATATTGCAAAAAACAAGTTAACATAGACGAAATAATACAGCATAAATGCCACAAGGACCCTGGGGTAGCATCGGAAAAAATGATCAAGGAAGTTGTCGCAACAATTATGCAAATCCGTAAAAAGAAAAATACCATCAAAAAATCGAATAAGCTTATCAAAAAAACAAAAAACAGTATCTCAAAGCTGGAATCGGGCAGAAAAAAATACAAAGCTCTTCCAGAACTGCCCCACAATATTATAAATAATATCAACGAAATCGACCGATACAACACGACTCTTGATGGTGACGCCACGATATGGGAGCTTGTTGAAGATATTACATACGAAGGGATCAGACAGGGTGAAAGAAAGAGATTTGAGATAGAACAAATCCAGAACGACCCAGACAAGTTCATGGAATGGATGATCAAGATGCTCGACCGATTTAAATATATTAACCTTCAGAGGGAAATTGCCCTGGATCTCCTGGGTGAAAATGTAGAAGGGCTAAACAGCATGTTAAGAAAGGAACGGAAGTTCCTGACAAGCAGGAAAGATGATGAAGAAAAGGCTGTTTTTCTTCTTGCAGAACTGTATTACGAGCATAAGGAATATCGACTTGGAAGGCCACTTTTTGAAAAATTAAAGGAAAATAATAAATATCAAGCTGATGCTCTTTTTAAGCTGGGGTGTATCGCAGGTTTTCAGGCTTATTACGAAGACATGAATAATTATTTTGATTTGGCATTAAAAATTGAACCTGGTGTTTCAATCAAGGCAGAAGCCTTCCGCAATGAAATGGCAGAATATTTCATGGGAATCGCAGATTTTTATAGTGTCCCCGATATACACACTTCAAAAAGGATGCTGCAAAAAGGACTCTTTTATTGTCCTGGACATGAAGAGTCCATCAAGTACTTGAACACCATTGCTCAAAGAGAGTTGGAAGATATCGGAAAAGCCGCAACTGATCGTGACAATGAAAAATTCGAGATTTATCTTTTACGCTGGGAAAAGGACTTTTCTGGTGAAAATGATTTGCCAGGGCTTATTGATAAAGAATATTCAGAAACATTTTACTGGTATTTCAGCAATTTGGAACTGCAAAATGGCAATCAGGAAAAAGCGATAGCCTTTGCCGAAGCAGGTGTTAACCTCAACACGGACTCTGCAAGACTTCATGTTATGCTGCTTGATTCCATGTTTGCAAAAGGCGATTTTGAAAAAGGCGTTTACCACCTTAATAAAGCCGTTAAGATAGACAAAAACAACGCTTTATATTGGGAAAAAATTGGAGATATACTTTTTAATAGCGGACAAGCCACGGATGCTATCAGCGCCTATGAAAATTGCTTTGCGGTGCTGCCGGAATCTATTGAAATGTTAAAGAAAATTGGCGAATGCTACTCCAGTTTAAACAAACCGGAAGCCGCTGCCGAAGCATATCGTCAATATGAACAAAAAGTTGGAATTAAGATTTAAGATTTTTGGAAGATATAAAAAACCCAGATATGGGTTATTTCGTATAGCCGGTGTGCTTCAGCCACCGGAATAAATAGCTCCCTGCCTCTCTCGTCCTGAAGGGACGATGTGATTATAATTACATCGTCCCTACAGGACGAGCTGGGTTTGGTTGGGAATCTGAATCGGTGACTGAAGCACACCGGCTATACGACCTTTCCCCTCCGGGGAATCAAAACTCGGCATTCATTTAGCCCTGCAGGGGCGGCATATAATAGCCTGGGGTGTTAACCCCAGGTACGGACAACCAACATGTTAAAGCCCTGTAAGGGCGAAATATAAATACAATAGGAAGCAATCCGATTTTTTTAATACATGCAATTTTGATAGTTGAAAACAAGTCGCTAATCAATAATGAAACAGCAAGCGGTTTATATCACGCCCTTACAGGGCTGGTTTAATTAAAAGGCAGGATGTGTTATAAAAAGCCAGAAAGGCAAAGCGAAAACATTTTATCAGGCACATCGACCGACGATTTTACAACCGTGCCTGAATGAAAGCTGAATTCGCGCT
>JAOZSB010000189.1 GCA_029939895.1 Desulfobacterales bacterium | reverse complement strand
TAGTGCCCAAATCCAATTGAAATTATTCGATTTTTAACGGGACACTACTGAATACTAAACAGACCTTAACCTGAAAAAAAGCAGGCAAAGGAAAAAAAAATGACAAAAATCACTGAAATTAACGAAGGGCTTAACATTTCACAACAAAACAAGCCCAGAAAAGCAGAGGATGGCCTTTTTGAAAAAAGCCTTAATCAAGCGATGAATATTAGCCAGGGTACAAAAGAAATCAAAGCGCCTGATGGCCTGGGAGAAATTCACCAGGTAAGCTTTGCGCCGGTTACCAAGTATGTCCCGCCTGTAGTGGAAAAGACAGGCAAACTTCTGGACAGGCTTGAAAACTACGCAAGAAACCTTGAAAATCCAGATGTCAGCCTCCGGGATCTTGAGCCTGTAATTACTGACATTGAAAACAGCGCTGCAAAACTGTTGAGGGACGCTGAAAATACTCCAGGCGCAGACCCGGCCCTTAAAAGCCTGGCAAAACAGACTGCTGCAATGGCGAATGCAGAATACATTAAATTCCAGCGTGGCGATTACAATTAGCGATTTTTCATAAATTGTAATTGATACCAGGGTAAATGCATATTTTAACCATAATCAAAGGTTAAATTTGCATTTTGGGAAACCAGGCCCTGGCCATGAAGTTCAGATATACAACAGATTGTTTCCTGTAAGAATTGATAATTATTTCAAATAAGAATATTTTTATTTGTAACCCCATGTTTAACTCCAGATTCTTCATCTTCATTTTTTAATCACATCTTTAGTCACATTTTAAAACATGATCCCTGCTTATTAAATATCATGGCAGACAGCCCCAAGGGTCTGCGGCAATGCGACCATGCTATATTGACCTGTTGACCATAGATATTTTTAATTAATATCATTGTTTCAAAACCATATTCTCTGACCAGCGCTTATAGTATGCCCCTAAAAAAAGGTTTACAAAAGTCCATATTCATGGTTATTTATAAACAATTTCAAAAATTCAATAATTCCAAACCTAAAATCAAAAGATTGTAATTTAGTGTATTGGGAGAATTTTTGCTGATTTCGTGAATATAATACTAAAGATTAAACAAGACAGTAAAATTACTGAAATTTTAGTTAATCATAAGACTTTTTGCTTATTTCGCAACAACACCTTTGAAATAACCTGGGCAGCTTGCTTTGATGCGACTATTAATTTCGCTAGAATCATTTTGCTTATTTCATAACAAGACCTTTGATATAAACTAAGCATTGGCTTCGATGTTAATTCTAAGATACCAGGAGTTAAAATGGCTATTCGACAAAAGGTTATATTTTTTTTCTGCGCATTAGGTGCGCTTTTCGTGCTGTTTGTACCCAAATCCTTTGCTGCTCAAACCGGAGGTGAAGACATCCAGTGGGCGTTTTTGACATTCGGTCTTTTCGGTGGCCTTGCATTATTTTTGTACGGCATTGAAATGATGAGCGACGGCATGAAAAAAACCGCAGGCGATGGCTTGCGCTCAGTACTTGCAGCCTTGACCCGCAACCGGGTTATAGCTCTTCTTGCAGGTGCATTTGTTACAATGATTGTTCAGTCGAGTAGCGCAACCACGGTTATGCTGGTCAGCTTTGTTCAGGCACAGCTTATGACCTTTGCCCAGTCCCTGGGTGTTATCCTGGGTTCAGATATTGGTACAACGGTTACAGCACAGTTAATCGCTTTTAAATTAACAGATTACGCCATGCTTATGATCGCAGTTGGATTTTTAATGCGCATGGTTGGCCCTAACGATAAAGTTAAAAATTTGGGTGAATTCATCCTGGGATTTGGTATTCTTTTTTACGGCATGAAGGTGATGAGCGATACCATGAAGCCCTTGCGTACATTCCCGGCGTTTATTGATTTTTTAAAAACCCTTGAAAATCCATTCCTGGGTCTCCTGGTCGGCTCACTCTTCACAGGACTCATACAGAGCAGTGCAGCGTTCATTGGTATAGTTATTGTCCTTGCAGAGCAGAGTTTTATTCCTTTGGAAGCAGGAATTCCAATGATTTTCGGTGCGAACATTGGAACATGCATTACCGCCGGACTCGCTAGTATTGGAACAACCCGTGAAGCCAAACGAGTGGCCCTTGCACATGTTCTCTTTAAAATCTGCGGGGTTATCCTTTTTCTACCATGGATTCCGCTTTTTACCGATGTTATCCGTGAACTCGCTGCCCAGTACGGCTCTGGCCCGGCACGCCAGATTGCAAATGCGCATACCATATTTAACGTCAGTATTGCTTTGATCTTTTTACCCTTTACCACCCTTTTTGCAAAACTGATAATGAAGATTCTGCCTAACAAGCCAGACGATATAGCAATGCAGCTTACTGTCAAGCATCTTGATGATGCCGTGATCCTGTCGCCTGCACTTGCTATTGATCTTGCAAGGGCGGAAATCTCACGCATGGCACGAATAGTTTACAGGATGCTTGAAGCCTTTTTAACACCTTTTTTGACCGATAAACCAACGCAGGACATATACCGTCCCAAGCTGTCAACTGTTAAAGGGATAGAAACAAGGGAGTTAAAAGTAAATTATCTCCACACAAAAATTACAGACTACCTCCTCAGGCTGGGTGGACAGGAGCTTTCACGCTCCCAGACCCTGGAACTGTACGGCATGCTATCAATTGTCAAGGAGCTGGAAACCATTGGTGATATTCTCCTGCGCAACATGATCCCTTTGATTGGCAAAAAACGAAGTTCAAAATTCGATTTTTCAGATGAAGGCAAGGCAGAGCTGGAACGATACCACAAAAAGATGATCCTTCAAATACGCCGTCTGGAAGATGCTTTTACAGAAAAAAATACCCAGAGAGCCAGAAAAATCATGGACAGAGAAGGCAAGTACCTGGAAATGGAAAGTCTGTACCGTGAAAGACACCTTGAAAGGGTGTGTCAAAGCAGGGAAGAGTCTGTACAAACCCATGAAATACATATGGAACTGATGGGTCTGATGACGGAAATCATAATCCATACTACAAGTATTGCAAAAACATTTTTTGAGCATGTTGAACAAATAGACGAATAGACCCAAAAAAGCCCAAAGGAAAACTGTTTCCGTGGAGCTAAATAATAAAAACAGAATCAGGGGCATACTACTTGGCACGGCAGTCGGCGACTCGGTTGGGCTGCCTGCCGAGGGTATTTCCAGAAGACGCAACAAAAAATTATTCAAGGGACAGTGGTACCACAGGTTCCTTTTCAGATTCGGTATGCTCAGCGACGATACAGAGCATACCATTTTTGTATCCCAGTGCCTTATAAAATCACCGCAACAATGCAGCCATTTTATTAAACGCCTGGCCTGGTGCCTGCGCTTGTGGTTTATTGCACTGCCTGCTGGTATCGGCCTTGCCACACTTAGATCAATCTTTAAACTATGGATCGGGTTTAGCCCGTCAAAAAGCGGGGTATTTTCTGCAGGAAACGGCCCGGCCATGCGCGCCGCACCCATTGGTGCATTCTTTGCCTCTAACCAGGCACAGCTTGATGAATATGTCACTGCTTCTACCCGAATCACACACACAGATCCCAAGGCCCTTATTGGAGCCAAAGCTGTTGCATATCTTACTGCCTGGGCAGTAAAGGATAACCTGACAGACCGCCCGGAACTTGAAGAATTACTTGCAGTACTCCGCTCCATTGATCCGAATAATGAGGAATGGGAACAAATCATTTCTGATATTTCACAGGCTGTTCATGACGACCTGACGGTTGTGGAATTTGCAGAAAAATCCGGGCTTGAAAAAGGAATCACAGGCTATATTTACCATACCATCCCGGTTGTTATTTACGCCTGGTACATGCATTTTGGCGATTTTGAAATGACCCTCAAGGCAATTTTCGACTGCGGAGGCGACACAGATACAACAGGTGCAATAGTCGGTGCAATGGCAGGCGCTGTTACAGGTGAATCCGGGATTCCAGAGACCTGGAAAAAGGGCATACTTGACTGGCCCAGAAACACTGCCCTGTTAATCAGGATTAGCGATAAGCTTGCAGATAATACTTCTTTTTCACCAGGCTCACCTGTGCGCTACTTCTGGCCCGGCATTATTATCAGAAATTTCGTATTCTTGATAATAGTACTCCTCCACGGTTTTCGCCGCCTGCTCCCACCCTATTAAAAGAGAGATATTTTAAACCCCGATAGGGGTTATTTCGTATAGCCGGTGTGCTTTAGTCACCGGAACAAATCGCTCCCTATCACTCTCGTCCTGAAGGGACGATGTAATTATAATGATCCGATTATTGTAAAAAAACCACTTGGCCTCTGTGGATAAACGTATACTTCAATTTGACTGATACACCCGTTAGTAAGTAATATAAATTTTTGACCAGATATTATTAAAGGAGAATTGTTATGACAAGAAAATTAAGCATTCAATTATTGGGAATCATTTTAGTCTGTATTATCAGCCTTACATTTATCGGCTGCGATGGAGGCGGAGGAACCACGCATTCTGATTCCAGTAAGATCTCCGGCAAGAAAGGAACCGGAGATCATGGCACATCAGGTGAAACATGCACTGGTTTTGGACCGCAGGCACCAAGGGACATTGACAGCATGAGTGGCGAAAACGCCCGAATCTTTTCAGTCGCCCCTGGGTATAAAGATTTAAACCTTTGCAATATTCATTTCCATGTTAACGCAGAACATAAGGCAAAGGACTATTCTATCTATGCTGGCGATGGGGATCATGGGCATGGCGGGGGTTATCAGTGTGTTGACAGCACCTCCCTGACAGAAGCAGAACTAACAGCTCCATTGAATAACAGCTGCGCAGGCGTTGTACCAGGCGATACAATCGAAGTACACTGGGTATACAGCTCCTGTGATGTACAACCCGGAGAAGGGCTTGGTTCCTGCATGTCAGAAGCCTGTGGCAACCCGAACCTGCGTGTAGAAGCACAGGTTTTCATGGTGGTTAATGATGCATCTGCTGTGAATTTTCTTGATCTGGCCTATGCCGGCAACATGGAAAATGGCCTGCACCAGACAAAGGCCCTGCCCACAAACACTGGCAGCCCGGTTGTATTTCTGGGATCAACCACAGGCCCGACATACACAGAACAGAATTGCTCACCATATCAGGTCACATGGAGCGTACGCCCCCACTGCGCCAAGGTTGACATCAACAGCCTTAGCAACTGGTGCGCCAGCAACGTATTTAATGAAGATCATGCACACGGCGTAAGAAAACTTGTCACAAACCCAAAGCTCTTATCTGAAATTAAATAGCATTTTTTTCACGGAGATTTTACTGCCGGGCTGACACATGTCAGCCCGGCATGGCAGCCTGATGGCCCGGTGACTAAAAGTTGATCCATGTGGATATGAAGTGCTTCCCTGTACCTACTCTTCTTTCTTATGAATAACCTCAATCCGCTTTACATCTGGTGTTCTCACATACTTGATAAAAACATCAATACCTATTGCTTCGCTTGAATCATCCAGCGGATTCGGCTGATAATGCATGCCCTTTTCCCAGGAACTGTTCTCGAGAATTTTTATAAATTTCCGGTTGGGGTGCTTGGGATCTTTTCCCAAATCAAAGTAAAAAGCATTGTTAAAATAGGCCACACCGACCTTGATATCATAGGTAAATGACAGCCACTTTTTCTTTTTTTTGGTGCTGCGAAAAGTAATACGCTTAAATACACCCTTTACCAAAGTAAATGGCATTGGCTCATAGGGTCTTCTTTTTCCGCCAATCTCCATTTTGCCATCAGATATATTAACCTGAATAATATCGCCGTACCGGGCATTTTCATATCGTTTTTTTATTTCCTTCTTTTTGGCAGTAATTTCATTTGCACGGGCCTTTGCCTCAGCGATTTCAAGTTCCTCTGCCCTCTTCCTGCGCGCCTCATCAATCCTGTACTGCTCAGCACGATACTCAGCCTGTTTTTGCGATGAAAGCGCATTCCATTCTTTTTCATTAAGCCCCATGGGGTATGCCTGTTCACCAAACGCAGTCAAAGGTGACAGCAGCATAAAAAAAAGTCCGCATACAAGTAAAATTTTCATTGTTGCAATCTGCATTGTAAATTTCACCCTTTTCAAAAAATAGAAGTAATAAGCGCAATTTCAATTTAACTGTCCAGAATTTGTAAAACATCTTTTAACATTTTCTATTCTCATTTTCAAGGGATTGGAAATATGGATTCATGTTTGATTTTCATGGCATCTGCTGGCCCCCCTCTGTAAATTAACGACAAACATCTTTTTGCAACCGTCTGTTTTTGCACAATTTTTTTATTTATGAAAAATTATTTTGAGTTTTTTGCATTTTCTCCTTGCTTTAATAGACGACCGGTCATATATTAATTTTATGGCACGATTAAGAAAAAGCGAACATATAAAAGAGAAACTTCTGACACAGGGAATTGAACTGCTTAAAGAGCATGGTTACCACGGCACTGGTTTAAAAAAAATCCTGGATCAAGTAAATGTTCCAAAGGGTTCTTTTTACAATTTTTTTGAAAGTAAAGAAAAATACGTTGCCCAGGTTATTGAAAGATACTCCAGAACAATGATAGGGCAGCTTGACCAATACCTTGAAACCACAGATGATGACCCGTTAACATGCATTAAAAACATTTACTATTTCAGCATAAAAATGCTTGAAGAAGATGGATGCCAGGGCTGTCTGATTGGAAACCTTGCAGCAGAGATTGGAAATTCAAGCAATGACTGCCAACAGGCAATGATACAATCCTATGATGAATTGAAAAAACGGTATGAAGTGCTGATTGAAAAAGCACAGGAACAAAACCTGATCCGAAAGGATGTTCCCCCTGACATCCTGGCAGATATAATCTGGAACACCTGGCAGGGAGCATTACTGCAAATGAAAATCAAAGGAGAAACCGATCCTCTAAAACAAGTAATTGATGTGGCAATTGGTGTTTTGCTGAAGTAAGACAATTTTTCCACCACTTTATAGACGATCAGTATATTTGATCCTGAGCCGGATAAATTACTTATATTGAAACAAATTCAATTTTTGAATTATATTTTTTTCTTTTAAACGGTCTAAAATTTTAAAAAACAGGAGAACTCATGGGAACAAAAACTACATTTGAATCAGCAGTAATTGGCGGGATTGAAGTAAAAAACAGGATTGTCCGTTCAGCAACCTTTGAGGCAGCAGGAAAAAAAGGAAATGTGGGCGACCATATGCTTGAAATGCATACAAATCTTGCAGAGGGTGACGTGGGTTTAATCATCACCGGGTATGTTGGTTTTTCAAAATCAGATAATCATGCTCATAATGCAGTTGTTTTATCTGCTGACTCATCAATGGAGAATTTGAAAGCATTAACCGACTCTGTTCACAAAAATGGAAGTAAAATAATACCGCAAATCAACCACACAGGTTCGCAGCTGTTTGCAGCACCAACCGGCCCTGTTTACGGGCCTTCAGATATTGCAGATCACATCAGCAGAATCAAGTCCACACCCTTTACAATTGATCAGATCAAGGATGTAGTTGTAGAATTTGGCGATGCTGCACTCATTGCAAAGAATGCCGGGTTTGACGGCATTCAGATCCATGC
The DNA here is from genome assembly GCA_029939895.1 of Desulfobacterales bacterium. GTDB lineage: Bacteria > Desulfobacterota > Desulfobacteria > Desulfobacterales > JAOZSB01 > JAOZSB01. The sequence goes on along the minus strand of JAOZSB010000189.1, from coordinate 873 downwards.
AGCACATGGGTATCTTCTCAGCAAATTTCTAAGCCCGGCCTTTAACAAAAGAACCGATGAATATGGCGGCAGCCCTGTCAACAGAGCACGCTTTATTGTTGAAATACTCAAAGAAGTAAAAGCCAGGTGCGGGGCTGATTTCCCGGTATGGATCAAGATGAACGGCTCAGATTTTCACCCAACGGATGAAGGACTACTGATAGACGATGCCCTGGTGGTTGCAAAGGAGCTTGCAGAAAATGGAATTGATGCCATTGAAATAAGCGGCGGAACCTTTACTGGTACGTATTCACCATGCCGTCCTAAAAAGCATGAAGCATACCACCTTGATTTTGCAACTAAACTTATCGAAGAAGTATCTGTTCCGGTTGTTCTTGTTGGCGGATTCAGAAGCATTGATGCAATTGAAAAAATTATTTCTGAAACAAAAGTAGAAGCGGTATCAATGTCCCGCCCCCTGATTCGTGAGCCAGGGCTGGTTAAAAGATGGAAAGACGGTGACAGAGAAAATGCAGCATGTATGGCCTGCAACGGCTGTTTTAATCCAGCGGGAACACAATGCATTTTTGAACTTGGCGAAGAAGAAAAAGCAGTGCAAAAGGAAATCATGAAATTCATGAATTCAATGACAAAAGAATAACCGCCTGGCTTTAGCTGATTTAATCAACCAGGTCTGCTTTGCCAGGCCTGGTTGAATTTCAAAATACTTTTCCGCCATTATAACAACATAAAAAAGCTCCTCTGTTTTTACCTCTATGTAGCAAAAACAAATCCTTTAATAGTTTTTTAAAGTTGCAAAAAATAGTAAAGTAATATATGGATACAGTAGTGTCCCGTTTAACTTTTTAGAATAGCACCCAACGTGCTGTAATT
>JAOZSB010000188.1 GCA_029939895.1 Desulfobacterales bacterium | reverse complement strand
GTTTTTTTTACAACGCAGATATTGGATGTGAAGACATTTTTTATCAGGTACATCAAAAAACCTAGGAGTTAAGTAAAGTTATGAGTGCAGTCAGGTATCCAGCAACACGGCTCTCAAATACGGCTATGTTTAGAACAAAAGGTGTTCGTGCGATTTACAATTCCTTTGCATTTAGCCCGGACACACTGACACCTCTTTTGGAAAACACCGGGGAACGGCTGTTTTTAAATTCCGAAAAAATATACGAGTCTGAAAACTCAGTCAGCTTTAAAATTTTTGTGGATGGCGAGGCTCTTTTTGCAAAAAAATTCAAAGTTGAAAAATGGTACAAGCGCCTTCATGATTATTTTGATCCTTCGAGCGACAGATGCTTCAGGGCAGGAATCAAGGTTTCAAAGGCAGGTGTATTAACCCCGGCTCCCCTGATGTCGGTTGCATATAGAGACGGCTCCGGCGTACAGATTCTGGTGACCGATTTTATAAATAACGCACCATCATTAAATGAGTATGTCCTTGCAAAGCCCCCAGAGGAAAGATTTGCCTTGTTTACTGATCTTGCAGAATTTCTTGCGGATTACTTCTCTGCCGGGTTTTATTCCCAGCATCTAAGGTCAGGCAATATCCTTGTTGAAGAAATCGAGTCTATTCCCAGGTTCTGGATGATAGACCTGGATAAACTGGGTTCAAGCCGCCTGCTATCGTCCATGAGATTTTCAAACATGACCGCAAGGGCCATCCAGGAATTCTACCTTGACCTGGATCAGGAAGAACGTCAAATACTGACAGGGGAGTGCTTCAAGGCTGCCCTGGATCGCAAAATAATAACCGACCCGGAAAAGGGACGGATATTTTACAGGAAAACAGATGAAGATGTTAAAAGAAGAAGGGCATAATCTGACCAGGTTCGAGACATTCCAGTACTACATAATCAAATCAATTTTTGGATTACTTTCCATGCTCCCAAGGCAGGTTCTGCTCAAAACAGGCGAACTCCTCGGCAGGCTCTGGTACATCCTTGACAGGGGACACAGGCGCATTGCAATGGAAAACCTGGAACGGGCCTTTGGAGATGAAAAATCAAAACCAGAGCTTGAAGCGATTTCCAAAAAAAGCTTTATCAATGCTGCAAAAATAATTTTTGAGCTTGCCTGGTGCAATGGCATTGATATTGAAGAATTTAAAAAGCACATTGATATTGAGGGCGCAGAGAATTACCACCGGGCCGTCCATAAGGGCCGGGGCGTTCTGGGTATATCATGCCACATTGGCAACTGGGAGCTTATCCCCACGGCTGCTGCCTGCTATGACTACCCAGTCAGCTTTACATACAGGCCATTATCGTACAAGCCTTTGGACCAGGTGGTGCTTGATGCAAGAACAAGGTTTGGAGCAGTAATGATAGCCAAGGAAAAGGCCATGCGTAAAATCCTGCGCAGCCTTGCTGATTCAAAAATAGTCGGGTCCATGCTTGATCAGAACTGCGACTGGTACGAAGGGGTGTTTGTAGAATTTTTCGGCCACATGGCCTGCACCAACAAGGGAATGGCGCTGCTTGCCCATAAGACCAAAGCGCCGATACTGCCCCTGTGCATTGTAAGGAATGGTAATCGATACAGGCTTGTTGTCGGGCCGGAGGTAAAGTTTCAAGCACCAGAAGATCCCAGGGACAAGACCCTTGCAATCGAAAACATCACTATCAGCACCAATAGGGCTATAGAAGAGATGGTGCGAAGCTACCCGGAACAATGGTTCTGGGTTCATGAAAGATGGAAAACCAAAGACCGCCACCCCTGGCCCCGTCAGGGTTAATCGTGATTTTAAATCCTGCCGCCGCTCCACCTGAGTTTGGCTTTTAGCAGATCAAAGTAGCACTGTTCAAAAATCTGTATCATGCAGACTGGATGCGGGCTTTTTCTGATGTAGAGTACATCCCTGTCTGTGACGCTGAACCCGGACTGCCCGTCCAGGGTTGCCATGATATCTGAGGAGCCTTCTTCAAATTCGATTTTAATATTTACAGAATCAGGCACTATCAAGGGCCGGTTTGTAAGGGTGAAGGGGCATATGGGGGTCATGACTATGCCTTCGACAGCCGGGTGAATTACAGGCCCGCCGGCAGCGAGGGAATATGCGGTTGAGCCGGTAGGCGTGGCAACAATAAGGCCGTCTGCCCGGTATGTGGTCAGGTAGTAATCATCAATATAGGTTTTGATGCTGGCAAGCCGTGCAAGTGCGCCACGGTTGATTACAAGATCATTGAGCACAGCACCTTCGGTAAGTTTTTTACCATCGCGCATTCCCGTAACAAGTAGTCGTGTCCTGAGTTCCGTGGTGAACTCTCCCTTTAGAACCTTGCTGGCTGAGGCAAATAAATTTTCATCTGTGGTTTCGGCAAGAAAACCAACCTCTCCGAACTTTGCTCCAAGGATGGGAATATTATTTTCCCCGATCCACCTGACTGCACTTAAAAATGTACCGTCACCGCCAAGTACGAAAACGCAGAAAAGGTCATCGGGCGCAGTCTCAATATGCGTTGAAGGAGCGCCATATCCAGGCTGGGCCTCATCATTTATAAAAGTTTCAGCCCGTATGGTTTCAGCCCCGGATTCCCGGAGAAATATCTCCAGCTCATCAGCTCTGGCTGCGGCTTCTGCATCGTTTTTTACAAAAAGTCCTATTCTTTTTTTCATCTATCACTTCAAGTCTGGAATTTATGATTCAAAAATTTTTTTTTATAATAAAAACCTGAATCAATAAAGATTATTAAAAAGCTTTCCCTGTCATTTCATTGGTGTTTAACACCAGTTTCCGTATTACTATTATAAAAAAGGAATTACAAGTGCTATTTGATCAATCTTTTGCCTTGACTCACAGGCCTTTGGGATTGTAATAAACTTTCTACAAAGGAGTTTATCTTAGTAAAGTCCTTCCGCAAATACTGAAATTGAATCATGCCCAGGCGGGCATTATGCTTAACCACTGGTTATTATAAAGATAAAATCGTGGGGGCTATTTTTAACAAACAGGAGGTATCACAATGCTCAGGAAAAAAAGTTTTATTTTATTTGTTCTCATCACTGTGTTCACTGGACTAATGTTCATGGGTTGTTCAGAAGACCCAGCCACCGAAGCTGTACAGAAAAAAGAACTTGAACCAATCAGAATAGGCATTGCAGGTGCACATACTGGTGAATTGGCTTCCTATGGTCTCCCTACGGTAAAGGCCTGCGAAATTATCGCCAACAAATTGAACGCAAAATGCGGCATTGGCGGCAGAAAGATAGAGCTTGTAATAGAAGATGACGAATGTAAGCCAGAAAAAGCAACCAATGCAGCAAGCAAGCTTGTTGGCGAAGGCGTGCATATGGTTGTAGGGCATATTTGCAGCGGTGCAACAAAGGCTGCCCTTGGAATTTATAAAAGCTCCAATATCCCCCTGATGTCCCCATCGGCCACCAACCCGCCTCTGACCCAGAGCGGAGACTACCCGAACTTTTTTAGAACTATAGCATCAGACGATGCCCAGGCAAGGGTTGAGGTTGAATTTGCAGTAAAAACCCTCAAGCTCACCAAAATCGCTGTTATCCACGACAAGGGCGACTATGGCAAGGGTCTTGCTGAATTTGCGAAATTTTTCCTGGAGAATGAGCCTGCTGCAGAAGTTGTCCTTTTTGAAGGCATCACTCCCGGAGCTGTTGATTACTCCGCTATCGTGCAGAAAATTAAGCACTCAGGAGCCGAGGCTGTCATATATGGTGGCTATCATCCAGAAGCTTCCAGAATTGTCATGACAATGCGCAAAAATAATATGAAGACCATCTTTATCTCCGATGACGGAGTAAAGGACGACACCTTCATCAAGGTTGCAAAGGAATACGCAGAGGGTGTATATGCAACCGGGCCGAAAGATACTTCAACAAACCCACTTACCATCGAAGCAATTGAGCTTCATAAACAGGCATACGGCAAAGAGCCTGGAGCGTTTTTCCTTAATGCGTACTCTGCCATGCTGGCATATGTGAACGCAATTGAGAAGTCCTGCTCCACAGAGTATGCTGATGTCACAGCGGCACTTAGAAACGAATGGGTCGCAACACCACTTGGAATCATTAAATTCGACTCAAGGGGCGATGCAATTGGCGTGGGATTCTCCATGTATCAGGTGCAGAACGGCAACTATGTCGAGGTTGAATAGGCTAGGACGATAAATCAAAAAGGGACGGGCATTAGCCAGTCCCTTTTTTCTTGTCCTGTGAACAACAATCTAAATGCAATACGCCTGATTTGGACTGTTTAATATGGAATATTTTTTAGATCTGTTTCTGGGGGGATTGACCAGGGGAAGCATTTACGCCCTTATCGCCCTCGGATACACAATGGTTTACGGCATTATTGAGCTGATCAATTTTGCCCATGGTGAGATTTACATGATAGGTGCGTTTATCGCCCTGATTGTCGCCAGTGTACTTACTATGTATGGCTTAAACATGATATCCATACTTCTAATCGCATCAATAGTTGCGGTTATCTATGCAGCAGCTTACGGCTTAACCATAGAAAAGATAGCATACAAGCCCCTTAGAAAAGCCCCGAGACTTTCACCGCTTATCAGCGCAATCGGCATGTCGATCCTTCTTCAGAACTATGTTGGCATTGCCCAGACAAAGGATTTTATACCCTTTCCAAACCTGATACCGGAATTTGCGTTCCTTGCCCCTTATAAAGATACAATCAGGTCATCGGAATTCATGATCCTTATCACCACTGCAATTGTCATGGTTTTTTTGACCCTGCTTATCAAGTTCACAAAGATAGGCAAGGCAATGCGGGCAACTGCGCAGGATAAGCAAATGGCCATGCTTGTTGGTATTGACATCAACAGGGTAATTTCTTTTACTTTTGTCCTGGGTTCTTCAACCGCTGCCATTGGCGGCGTTCTTATTGCCTCTCATATAGGACAGATAAATTTTTACATAGGGTTTATTGCCGGCATTAAAGCATTTACTGCCGCAGTGCTTGGGGGTATTGGAAGCATACCCGGCGCTGTTCTGGGAAGCCTGGTTTTAGGATGGACAGAAAGTTTTGCAACGGGGTATATTTCCAGTGACTACGAGGATGTTTTCGCTTTTTCCCTTTTGGTTCTGATACTGATTTTTAAGCCAGAGGGACTTTTAGGAAAATCAACAACCCAAAAAGTTTAATTTAAATATTGTAAGTTTTTTTTAAAAAAAATTAAATTTAAATTTTTATGCAGGCTAATAAAAATGTAACGCAAGCAAAAAGAGAAAGCACATAATGGAAACAGTGGTTGCAGGAATAAAATCCAGCTTTAAAAATATTTATACAGGTGTCTGGGACTTTATCAACCTCCTTATAGCCAGATCTCTCAGGCCGGAGGAATTAAAGAGATCAACCCTTACTGCGCTCTGGTTCATGTTTTTAACCTTCCCGATCCTGGTAATTAAAGTCAATACTGTTGATAATGTAATAAACTGGTACTGGGCAAGGGTTGTCTACCTTGGTGTGACAGTCTACTTTGTCTCCTTTTTCTGGCGATACTTCCTTGAAGTCAAGGAACACGGAATAAAAGCCGCCCTGGATGCTGATCCAGTTGATACATCAATTGCAGACGGCTTAACTGACAATGGCCAGATGGGTGCACTCTCGGCACGTTTGATGGCCAATAAAAAATTTAAGACGGCCCTTGGCATTTCTTTGTGTGCCTTTGCTGTTGCATTCCCGTTTATGTTTTCCATGTACCAGACAAACATCATGACAAACGCCCTGATGTATATAGTTCTGGGGCTGGGACTCAATATAGTCGTTGGCCTTGCGGGACTTCTGGATCTTGGATATGTTGCTTTTTACGCAGTCGGTGCATACTGCTATGCACTTTTGAACCTCCATTTCGGCCTTGGCTTCTGGGCCGTTCTTCCAATAGGTGCGGTGCTGGGGGCGACCTGCGGGCTGATCCTCGGTTTTCCGGTACTCAGGCTCCGGGGCGACTATCTGGCAATTGTGACCCTGGGTTTTGGTGAGATCATCCGCCTGGTTTTACAGAACTGGAACGAGTTCTCCCACGGGCCAAGCGGAATTGCAAACATCCCCCGCCCTGGTTTTTTCGGGATTGATCTGTCCCTTAAATCATCAATCATCTACATGTATTTTATAATGATAGGCCTGTGCCTTCTTACTATTTTTGTTGTCAACAGGCTCCAGCATTCAAGAATCGGCAGGGCATGGGTTGCACTGCGTGAGGATGAGATTGCGTGTCAGGCAATGGGAATCGACAAAACTAAAATCAAGCTGACTGCCTTTGCCCTTGGTGCTACATGGGCCGGCATGGTGGGTGTAGTATTTGCTGCAAAAAGCACATTCATAAATCCAGAAAGTTTTACTTTCATGGAATCAGCCATAATCCTTATGATTGTCGTCCTGGGCGGAATGGGAACCATAGTCGGTGTAATCATAGGGGCCTTTATGGTAATACTTACCCCTGAATATCTAAGGGGCATAGGCGAATACAGAATGCTCATCTTCGGGGCTACAATGGTGATAATGATGGTGTTCAGACCCCAGGGAATAATCACCAGTGTAAGGCAAAAATATAAAATCATGAAAGATAAAACCTGATATGGAACCGATACTCCAGGTAAAAAATCTAACAATGGACTTCGGTGGATTAAGGGCAATAGATAATGTTGACCTTGAAGTCAACCAGGGAGAAATTGTAGCCCTCATTGGCCCTAACGGAGCTGGCAAGACCACCTTTTTTAACTGCGTGACAGGTATTTACTCCCCAACCATGGGCGATATTATGATCTCTGCTGATACCAGCGGCAGTGTTACCCCTGATACTCCAAAAAGAATAAATGGACTTAAACCCAATAGAATAACTGAACTGGGCCTTGCAAGGACTTTCCAGAACATAAGGCTTTTTGCCAACATGTCTGTACTTGAAAATGTAATGATAGGCCGTCATTGCAGGTCAAATGCAAATATTGCAGGGGCAGTATTCAGGAACAAAAAAACACGGAACGAAGAAGAAGAGATAATCAACACCAGCTACCAGCTCCTGAAGGATGTGGGGCTTGAGCAGTTTGCAAATGAGCTTTCCAAGAACCTGCCCTATGGCGCACAAAGACGGCTGGAAATTGCACGCGCCCTTGCCACTGACCCGTTCCTGCTGTTTCTTGATGAACCGGCAGCCGGCATGAACCCCCTTGAAACAAAAGAGCTGGACGACCTTATAAAAAAGATTCAACTGGAAAAAAGAATTTCCATACTCCTGATAGAACACGATATGCGGCTGGTCATGAGCATTTCCGAACGGATATATGTGGTTGACTATGGCAAAAGAATTGCTCATGGTGCACCAGAAGAAATTCGCAACAACCCAAAGGTAATCAAGGCGTATCTTGGGGAGGACGCAGATGCTTAAGCTTAAAAACATAAACACCTTTTATGGAAAAATTCAGGCTTTAAAAGATGTATGCATGGAAATTTCCCAGGGTGAGATAATAACCCTCATCGGAGCCAACGGCGCAGGCAAAACAACCACCCTGATGTCCATATCAAGAATAATCCCTCCCAGAAGCGGAGACATTACCTTCATGGACAAGTCCATCAACGAAATGTCACCGGACAAAATAGTGTCCTGCGGGATTATTCAGGTACCAGAGGGACGCAGAATTTTTCCCATACTTACAGTCTCGGAAAATCTCGATATGGGAGCATTTTTGCGCAAGGACAAAAGTGGTATAAAAAAAGACCTTGAATACATCTTTGACCTGTTCCCCATACTGGCCCAAAGGCGACACCAGCCCGGCGGCAACCTTAGCGGCGGAGAACAGCAGATGCTTGCAATTTCGCGCGCACTAATGGCACGACCAAAGCTCCTGCTTCTGGATGAACCGTCCCTGGGCCTTGCGCCTTTGGTTGTGAAAAGAATTTTTGAAACAATAATTAAGATCAATACAGAACATAAAACCACGATTTTCCTTGTGGAGCAAAACGCCAACCTGGCACTCAAAACAGCTCACAGGGGTTATGTCATGGAAAACGGCGCCATTACTCTATCCGACACCGCAGATAACCTTTTAAACAATGAAGCTGTGAAATCTGCCTACCTCGGAATATAGGTTTTTTTACGTTTAAGATCACTGGGTTTTTAAAAAAAACAGCACCAGGAAGTCTATAAATTTATTTGCAGCACAGGGGTTGAGAAACTGCATTTCAACATTGATTCCAAATATGTTGACACGCTAATTTGTGTGTGTTAATTTTAGTAAAAATGAAATTTTAACTATTTGAAATCCCTATTTAAATAAAACTATCGGGGGAACCGTGGCAGAAAAAGACGAAAACAAAGGCCTGGAAAACGTGGATGACGAAGAAATTCTCGACCTCGGAGACACCTTACCCATTGATATTGATGAAGATATTTTAGATCTGGATGCTGCATTGGATGACAATGATGACATTCTTGATCTGGGTGTTTCACTGGATGACGAAGACGTTCTTGATCTGGGCGAAGCAGTCGATGATGACGAAGACGTTCTTGATCTGGGCGAAGCAGTTGATGATGACGAAGACGTTCTTGATCTGGGCGAAGCTGT
>JAOZSB010000187.1 GCA_029939895.1 Desulfobacterales bacterium | reverse complement strand
ATTGCTTATAATAAAAACAAACATGCAAAATTGCTTGAACCTCAAATCTACAGCGAGCCAAAACGTGATTTATTCCTGCTTTCCGATTGTCTCTCTGTCAATAGCAAGAAGCCCCTCTAATGTGAGGAAGTTGTCAACCTCATCAATGGTTTCCGAAACCCCCATCATAAGCCCTGCAAGGCCGCCAGTTGCTATCACTTTTGGTTCTGTTGACTGTCCGCTGTCGGGTTGATGCATTAATTCCTTTTTCATCCTGTTAACAATACCATCCACAAGTCCAGCGTAACCAAAAATGATTCCAGCCTGGATGCTTTTTGATGTTTCCTGGCCGATGACAGACTCAGGCGGTTTGGAAATTTCGACCCGTGGGAGTTTGGCTGCTTTTTTGTAAAGTGCTTCTGCGGAAATTGACAGGCCGGGGCTGATTGCACCGCCCATGTACTCGCCTGCTTGTGATATTGCATCAAAGGTTGTGGCGGTTCCAAAATCTATGATGATCATGCTGGTTTTGGTTTTGAGTTTTCCAAGGGCAGCGACACTGTTGACGATTCTGTCTGCGCCCACATCGCCTGGGTTTTTGTAAAGTATCGGCATCCCCGTATATGTTGCTGCGTCCACAAAAAATGGTTCTATGTTAAAATACTTTTTTGAGCTGTTGCTTATTATGTCCACCATTGGAGGAACTACGCTTGAGACAATAATTCTGCTTATAGAGTCAGGCCCAATGTCTTTTTCCTTTAGCAGGCTCGATACCATGACATTGAATTCATCTGTGGTTGCGTCTGGCTCAGTCCTTATTCTAAAGTCGCAAATAAAGGACTCGCCATCATGAACTCCAATTACGGTGTTGGTGTTGCCAACGTCCATAACCAAAAGCATTCTATTTCTCCTTTTTCTTGAAAAGGGTGACTGTAAAAATTTCAGGATCAGTGTTTGTAAGTGTAATTCCCACTGGCATTGTGATGGATGCCCTTCTAACATAAACGCCTGGGCCCAGGCCATTGAGGTCAAGCGATATATCCAGACTGCTTTCCTTTAGGAGGCTGGCCACCTTTAGTGCCGGCCCTTTGATTTCAATCGATACTTTACCAGGAGATATGGTGTAGCCTAACTTTGTATTTTTTGCGGCTAAGGGAATGTCACTGATTTTTTTTGTGACAACAGCGTCCCTGATAAAAACGTTGGCATAAATAATTCCAGAAAGAGGTACAATATTTAAGTCATCATCAATATCGAGTGCAGCCTGACTCCTGAATGACTCTGAAAAACCAGACACGTCTATGGGCTTGGTTTTCACGATTTCCATTTTAGCGAGTGCCTTTTCCGGGCCGCACAAAAGTACAGACATGGGCTTTGCTACTGCGCCGGTCACGATTCTACCTGAAGCAGGCTTGCCAGTTAAAGCGACCTCCACGGAAATTTCCTTACGAATTTCTATCTCAGCACAAACATTCAAGAAGGCTGGAGCAAGCTTTACTACCTGGATTTTTTGTGGCAATTTCAGATTTTTTGCTAAAATGGGGAGTTTTTTTTCGCCTATTTCAAAATCAGAAAGATCAAGTGTGTACTTAAGGCCGTTTTTCTTGATTTTGTTGATGGAGGATTTGGGCCCCTGAATCCTGACCTCCAGGCCGGTAACAGGAATTCCAGAAATAACAACACCCCTTGACTGGTTTTTCATAACCACCTGGGCAACAATGTCCGCCTCAATCACGAGTTCGTCCGGCATAAACAGGAAATAGACTCCTGCCGCAACAACAATGATGATTGTTAAACTTTTTAATATTGAAATCAGTTTAGACATCATTGCTCCATGGTCGCAGGTTGCATTATGCGTTTATTATTGCTTGAAGTATTTGCAGGCTCGCTTTTGTATTTTTCACATCATGAACCCTTACAATATCTGCGCCATTTAACACGGACGCAGTTACGGCTGCCTGTGTGCCGGTCTCAACTTCGGGCAGGGCAGGGCTGATGTCCTTCTCATTATCAGTTTTCAGCAGATTGCGGATAAAAGCCTTGCGTGACGGCCCAATCAATAAGGGCATGTCAAGCTGCTTAAATTCTTCAAGCTGCTTTATTATAGCAAGATTATGCTCAAGGGTTTTCCCAAAACCTATTCCCGGATCTACTATTATCTTCTCTCGAGGAACTCCGGCTTTTACTGCATTGCCTGCGGCAACACTTAAAAATTCAGCAATCTCTTCAATAACATTACTGTAGACCGGGTTAAGCTGCATATCTCCTGGAGTTCCCTTCATGTGCATTAGAATTACAGGTGCACCAAACTTTACAGCAACCCCCGGCATTTCAGGATCAAGGCGCATTGCCCCAACATCGTTTATTATTGATGCGCCAGCTTTTATGGCAAGCTCGGCTGTTTTCGACTTTACAGTATCTATTGAAATCGGCGTATCTGTGAGACTGGACAGCTTTTCAATAACCGGCACAACCCGCTTTATCTCTTCTTCCAAGGGGACACCATCAGAAAAAGGCCTTGTTGATTCTCCGCCAATATCGAGAATATCAGCACCATCATCTACCAGTTTCAATCCGTGTTCCACGGCCCTGTCCCTGTCCAGGAACTTGCCGCCATCGGAAAATGAGTCAGGTGTAATATTGACGATACCCATTATAAGTGGTCGTCTGCCAAATACAAGGGGCTTGCCGATTGCGTCGATCTTGTATTCCCTGGGCCCTTGTTTAACAGTATCCATCAGAACCTGTTCCTTTATCATATTTTTTAGTCTGTTTCCATACCTGCTGGTAAAAAGCTGCGTCTGTGTATTAAAAAAGCCGAACCCGCAAGGGGTTCGGCTTTTTTACGCCATTATAATCAACTTGATACCCCGATTAGGCTTTTTCGTCGTCTTGGTCATGGGAATCTGAATCATCTTCTCCATTATCCCGGCTGCTGCTATCGCCTCCATCGCTATCGTCAACCCCTTGGGAATCAGTTTCAGATTTTTTATCTGCCGTGTCTTTTTCAGGAAATGGGGCAGAAGGCAGTTTGATTCCAGGGCGCATCTCGTAAATCAATTCATCAAGTTCTTTGCCTGACACGGTTTCCTTTTCAAGGAGGAGGTCGGAAAGCTTGTGGAGAATGTCGAGGTTGTCCTTAAGTACTTCAAGGGCCTTGTCATAGGCATTGGCAATAATGCTGTTTATTTCCGCATCTATTTTTCTGGCAGTCTCCTCGGAATAGTCCCTGTGCTGGGCAATTTCTCTGCCAAGGAATATCTGATCCTGGCCGTCTGCGTAGGATATCGGGCATAAATCCTTAGCCATGCCCCATGTTCTGACCATCCGGGTGGCAATGTCGGTTGCATGTTTGATATCGCTGGCAGCACCCGTGGTAAATTTATTGAATATGATTTCCTCGGCAGCCCTTCCGCCATAGAATACCGAAAGCTCGCTATTGAGCTGATCTGTATCCATGCTGTCGCGTTCTTCATGGAGAAACCATGTAACGCCTAAGGCCCGACCCCTGGGAACAATAGTGATTTTGTTTACAGGAGATGTGTCCGGCAGAAACCGTGCAACAAGGGCGTGGCCTGCCTCGTGGTATGCTGTCAATTTTTTTTCTTCATCGGTCTGGACTTTAGATTTTCTCTCCAGCCCCATGTAAACTTTGTCCTTGGCCTCCTCGAAATCGTCCATTTCAAGGTGATCCTTATCCCTTTTTGCTGCAATCAGGGCTGCTTCGTTCACGAGGTTTTCCAGGTCAGCACCGGAAAATCCAGGGGTTCCCTTTGCAAGTACCAGGGGATCAACATCATCGGATATCGGAGATTTTTTCATATGAACAGTAAGGATCGCTTCACGTCCTTTAATGTCTGGCATGCTAACGGTTACCTGCCTGTCAAAGCGGCCTGGCCGGAGCAGGGCCGGATCGAGAACGTCGGGTCTGTTTGTCGCAGCAATAAGGATTACGCCTTCATTAGATTCAAAACCATCCATTTCCACCAAGAGCTGGTTCAGGGTCTGCTCCCTTTCATCGTGTCCACCGCCAAGTCCGGCACCCCTGTGCCTTCCTACAGCATCAATCTCGTCAATAAATACAATACACGGAGCCTCTTTTTTGCCCTGGAGAAAAAGATCACGAACACGGGAAGCACCAACACCTACGAACATTTCTACAAAATCGGAACCGCTTATCGTAAAGAAAGGAACTCCAGCCTCGCCTGCAATAGCTCTGGCAAGAAGGGTTTTGCCTGTGCCTGGAGGACCCATCAAGAGTACGCCCTTGGGTATTCTGCCGCCCAGTCGTGTGAATTTTCTGGGATCACGAAGGAATTCAACGATTTCGCCAAGTTCCTCCTTTGCCTCGTCAATTCCTGCTACATTTTCAAAAGTAATTTTTTCGCCGTGTTCCGACATAAGCCTGGCCTTGCTTTTGCCAAAGGACATGGCTTTGCCCCCACCGCCCTGCATCTGGCGCATGAAAAATATCCAAATGCCTATAAGTACAATGATTGGAACCCAGGAAATTAGAACAGTCATATACCATGGCGTTTCTGTGGACGGCTTGCCATTAATCTTCACACCTTTAGATTTCAACAGAGGAAGCAAATCAGGATCCTCTGGGCCATAAACTTTGTAGGTCGACTGGTTAGTATCTTTAACGCTAAGCTCAGAATCATTAAATACTACTTCTTCAACGGATTCATTTTTTACTTTTGTAAGAAAGTCTGAGTAGCTTATCGGCTTTTCAACCATGGCACTCTGGTTGACCAGGTTGAACGCCATGAAGATTATCAGTATGATTACGAGCCAGAGAGCCATATTCTTATATGCCTGGTTCAAAATATTTGTCCTCCGATAAATAATATTAATATATTGAAATAAATTTAAGAAAAAAACGCATTCAAAAAGTACATAGATTTATATTAATCACCCATATGCCATTAGGCAAGGAAAAGTTCAATTTTTAGTATTTTCAAGGTCGATTCATCAGCTTTAAAAGGTTCAGCTATCCGTTTTCCAATAACCCATGCTATTTTATCCTGACTCGTCACCACGCCAGCCCTTGAACGCTGTTGTCTTGTCATTTTCTCATTTATGAAAAAACGATTTACCTTGATTGCGCCTTTCATGCCGATTGGTGAAAACTTGTCGCCAGGTGCAATGCTTCGTATGGTCAGTGGGAAGGTGGCCCTGGCGAAATCAAGACATGCCGTGCGAGGGCCAAATTTTTTTAAACCTTCAATATCGCCGTTAAAATCTTCCACAGTTATCTCAATACGGTTTCCAGTTTCAGATAATTGCAAAGTCAGGGGGAAATCGGTCGGTTCATGGAGGGTGTAGGAAAAGACAGGTGCTTTTTCCATTTTTGCAGTATCTCTGAGCGGGTAGTCTTTTTTTTCAAGGACAAGCAGATCTCCAGCCTTTTCTATTCTTAGCTGTCCGGGCATATCAAGTGTAAAGGCCCGTCCTTTAGTTAACAGGCTGAGTATGGTCTCCACATGGGAAAAGGTGATGCGTCTCAAATCGCCCTTAACATGGTGTAATCCTTTTCTTAGCACCCTGCGCCTTGCAGCCTGGTGCAGGACGATAAGTTTATCAATTGAAAGCTCAACACGATTTGCCTGGTGCGCCACAAGGACTTGACTGTATAGGCTCTCAATCTCAGAATTTATCCAGTCTTCCTCACTCTTGAGGATGGTAGCGAGCCTGTCCAGGGCATCAATGATCCTGGGGTTGTATTGGTCTGCAAGACCGGGTAATAGTTTGAGCCTTATTTTGTTGCGAAGATATTTTTCATCAAAGTTGGTGCTGTCCACAACATAACCGAGTTTCTGTTCCTGAATATATTCCATGATTTCATCACGTGTGACCCTCATAAGTGGGCGGACGATCCTGTCATCCCGGATTGGCGGAATGCCGGAAAGCCCAAGTGGGCCGCTTCCCCTTAACAGGTTCATGAGAAAAAGTTCGGCATTGTCATCCTTATTATGACCAATTGCAATCCTGTTAAACCCGTGTTCTGTTGCGACTGACTCAAAGAATTCATAACGGACAGTTCTGGCTGCCTCCTCCTCTGACAGTCGGTTTTCGGTCTTATATTTTTTTACATTAAATTTTTTTGTGTAAAAGGGGATTCCCATCTGCTTTGCCACACCTTCTGCAAAGGCCTGGTCTTTGTCTGATTCAGGGCCACGGAGCATGTGGTTTAAATGTGCTGCACCCAGGCTCAGGCCATAATCAGGCGCAAGACGGGCAAGTACGTCCAGTAGTGCCATGGAATCCGGTCCACCGGAAAAGGCAACCAGTACAGAATCACCCGAATTGAACATTGAGTGTTCATTGATGCATTCTGTAACATGCCGTTGCATCAAATCTAAAATTTTGGTGTTTTTTGTCATTTAAATTTTTAACCATAAAAGGCCCTGAAAAAAATTTCCCTTCCAGATTTGATGTTTGAAAATGCAGCCCGGAAGCCAGGGTCTTTTATTATATCAGCTTTATGGTTCAATTGTTTTTTCCAGTCCTGATTTTATATGAATATCCCTTTGTGGGAAGGGTATTTCAATGCCCTCCCTGGTAAATTGCTTGTAGATTTCAGTATAGAGCATATGCAAGGTTTTGCCTCGCAGCACTGGTTTTTCCACCCAGCAAAGAAGTTCATGGTCAAGGCTTGAATCTCCAAATCCTCTGAAGCGTACTCTTGGTTCAGGATCCTCACATACGTCTGGATGGTTCATGCCGATATCAAAAAGAATCTGGTGAACATGGTCTATATCCGAACCATAGGCTACGCCTACTTTTACACGGATACGATATTTTTCATGCGGCCCACCTGCTTCATTGGTTATCTTGGCGTTGCCCATGATGGAATTCGGTACAGTGATCTCCACATCATCGCGTGTAAGAAGGCGGGTGCTGCGGATTCCAATACTTGTCACCTCACCACGTTCGCCGGAATCGAGTACTATAAAATCACCAAGTTTGTATGGCGCATCTGCAACTATGAATACACCAGCAAACAGGTTTGCCAGTGTATCCTTTGCTGCAAAAGATATTGCAAGTCCGAGGATTCCAGCAGAGGCCATCCATGCAGATACGTCAATATCCCATGCCAGAAAAATAAAATAAATAGCCAGGCCGGCAGATATGATCCTCATAAGGTTGTTGAACAGGGGCAGGGTGCGATCCTGTATCATCACATATTTGCTGTCATCACGGCTCACAAAGTTGAGCAGGAGCTGCATAAATTTATAAATTGATACAGTCCAGAGAACTATAACTATGGTCTTGATGCCCCCCATTGTCAAAAGATTGAGGGAGTGAGTAAATTGCAGCTTTATGGTCGCCATTGCTAAGCCAAGCAGTATGATGCTTATAAATACTGGTCTGTGGAAAATTTCGAGTATTTCATCATCAAGTGTCAGCTTGGTCTTTTTAACCAGCTTGCCAATAACGCTGGTTACAAAAAAGTTTACTGCTTTTGCAATGATAAAAAATGACAAAACAATTATCAACGCCTGGATATATTTGCCTGGAAATATATCTGCGAACAGGACTAATATTTGCTCAATTTTTGAATCCATATTTTTTTCTCTGCTTCGGTTTTACCCATACTGAAACAACGGGATATTACCTGGATTTTTTGTGCACCAGGGGGACACACTGCTAATACGCATGGTTATGATGTTTCGATCATTTTACTTACAGACTGCCTTGCAAGAACTGCGATTTCTTCTGGAACCCTGACTTCGTTGGAAAGGTTTTCAAGTACCTGTTCAACGTCTTTTAGCGTGGTTTTTTTCATATCATCACAGACCATGCCGTCAAATGCAGGATAAAATATTTTATCAGGACATGCTTTTCTTAAAGGATACAGCAAGCCGACCTCTGTGGCAATAATGAATTCCTTTGCATCTGATTCTGCTGCGTAACGGATCATGCCGGAGGTGCTTGTTACTACATCTGCGGCTTCGGACACATCAAGGCGACATTCAGGATGCGCTATTGAGATCGCATCTGGATGCGCTTTTTTGGTTTTTTCAAGATCTTCTACAGTCAAAATATCGTGGATGGGGCAGCACCCGTCCCATAAATGAACTTTTTTATCAGTCTTGGACTCAGCATACATTGCAAGGTTTCTGTCTGGTGTCATAAGAACTTCATCGGACTCGAGTGCTGAAATTATTTTAACAACATTTGCCGATGTGCAGCACACTGTAGACAGGGCTTTGACAGCAGCAGTTGAGTTAACATAAGTCACCACCGGGATGCCGGGCAGCTCCGCTTTTTTGGCTTTCAGGGATTCAGGTGTAATCATGTCAGCCATTGGGCAGCCTGCATCAAGCCGTGGCAGAAGTACTTTTTTTTCTGGTGAGAGTATCGAAGCAGTCTCTGCCATAAAGTGAACTCCGCAGAAAACTATAACCTGAGCATCTGTTTCCGAAGCTTTAATGCTCAACTCAAGGGAGTCACCGCAAAGGTCGGCTATTTCGAGTATTTCCGGAGGCTGGTAGTTATGTGCAAGTATTATGGCATTTTTTTC
The DNA here is from genome assembly GCA_029939895.1 of Desulfobacterales bacterium. GTDB lineage: Bacteria > Desulfobacterota > Desulfobacteria > Desulfobacterales > JAOZSB01 > JAOZSB01. The sequence continues at coordinate 158 of JAOZSB010000187.1, read as the reverse complement.
TTTTTTTAGAGCTGCAATTTTGTCGGTCATAATTGTCTCCTAATAAACTTAAGTTGATTGATGTGCCAGAATGAAAACTGTCTTCGAGTACAATCTCTTCGTTGAAAAATTGAATAAATCCTCAGCGTACAACTGAGTACGCCTGCGGTTTATTAAAT
>JAOZSB010000186.1 GCA_029939895.1 Desulfobacterales bacterium | reverse complement strand
TAGCTTTTTGAGGTGGGGACAATTGTACGAGTTGTGTGCTGCATCCTGTTGATTGGAACGTTGGTATTTTTTGTTGCTACCTGTTTTAGTCAACTTTTTGAGGAACAAACCTCAACTGGTTATCCACTTGGCAGTAACCTTATCGGTGCAATGGCTGGCGGTTTTCTGGAATACATATCAATGTTTAGCGGCATAAGGGCTGCCTGGGTCTTTGTTCTTATCATATATCTATTGGCATGGTTAGCATCACGCATAGTTGTCAATAAATCAAATTGGATTTATTCAAAATAACTACTCTTTATACCAACTTCTTGCTTCATTTATTTTGTTAATTGTTTCCATGTCATCTTCTTTTACTTTTATTTCCGCCAAGTCTAACAGTGCTTTTGCTCTTGTGTGTTTTCCAACTGCTGATGCAGCCCTTGCAAGCTTGCAAATTCTATCTGCATTTGCTTTCATATTGAAGGGGTTTAATGCCAGTGAAAGATATTTGTATGCTTTTTTATGTTTTCCTGTAAACTTGTATGCTTGATAAAGCCCATAGTAAATGTGTTCGACTCTAACATCATGTTTTTTTGTAAGGGCTTTTTGATACAATCTTATTGCTTCTGCGTATTTTTTTTTACTTAAATACACGTCCCCTTTTATTGTATAGCCGACCCCCATTCCAGGATATGTATTGGTTAATACTTCTGCATATGTCAATGCTTTCTTATAGTCATCGTTGACTATTGCAAATCCTGCAAGCTGCATGTTAATAATAGCTATCTTGCCATATACGCCATGTATTCGTTCAATTTCAGAGAGGATCTCCTTTTTTTCTTCAATATTTTTTTCCCAATCTAACTCAAAAATCTCATAAGGATCAAGATTGAGTAGTCCGTACTTTTTGGCAATATCCGGCCTTTGCTTGGAATCCACGTATAGAACAGAAATATTATCTAAAAAAACAGGTGTATAGTCAGAATTAGTCTGAATTAAAGACTTATGTTTATCGTTGAATATATCAGTCATTATGAAAACCGGATCGTATTTATTGATGGCTTTTATAAAAACTATAGGGTCAGAATAAACAGCGAGATTGTAATATATATCTGAGTCTTTGAATATCGACATTTCAAGATCAGAATGAATTTTGATATCAGGATACAATTCCCATTGAAGAATACCACCAAGACTTGGGTCATTTAAAAGAAGACCCTTTCCTTTAACATGCTTTATGAATTCAATGACACCAAGTGGTGTTTTATAAGCTGAAAAAGGATATGAACCTCTCATTCTAACATAGTTATTGATAGTGGCAAACAATGCGAATACGAGTATTGCCATTAGCAATGAAAAAACCTTTTTCCAATGATGGTTTAGCAACGATGTCCTGTCGATTGAAGCAAGGCCATTGGCGATTATCGGCAGTAGAAGAAACATCACCACATATATCATTCGGCTATATCTAGCTAATAAAATCATTGCGCCAAGCATCAGTATTAGATGCCCTGGTTTTTTGAAAGCATATTTAATGTTTTTAATATAAAAGAATATACCTATCCATAGAATTAACTTTTGAATTGTTATGCTAACATGAGAAACAGAAGAAAAATTAAAAATAAAAAGATTAGTAAAGTTAAAAGGTTGTAATTCAGAAATGTACAAATCCTGAAGCGGGGAAGTATCAAAAGGGGAAGTAAAAAGAGCAGTACTGGCTGGAGTTGCGAACACGCAGAACATTGAGGCAATAATCGACCATCTGAACATTTTTAAGTTATCGGTTCCTTCAGTTTTGGTTATTTCAACATATTTTACATAACTGTCTGCAAGGTAAGCCAATAAAAGAATGATAAATACAGGGTACATTATACCGTGGATATTAAACCAGAAAATCCCTATAATTGGTAGCAACCAGATTTTTTTTTTTGTTTCAAGAAGGTATATAGATAAAGCCATGAATAAATATGAAAACAAGTGTGGTCTAATAAGGAAAAATCTTGGAAGGATTGAAAGAGCAAATGCTACAACAGCTAACAATGCAAATGAACATTCCACCTCAGATGGATTATCCTTTTGATTAAATATTTTCTTTATAATCAAAAGTACACATGTAAAAAGAAATGCTCTAAGGAAGAGCGGCCCAAAATAATGAGCAACATTAAACAGAGAATATACTATTGCCTGGAACAACCAGTAATAATTCGACCAGGTTCGTGGAGGGTCAATAAATGAAAAAAATGAACGGGATGGAATCTCTAAGTTTTCAAAAAGATATCGTCCACTGTTGAGGTGATACCAAAAGTCAGTATCTATCAATTCCAAAGGCCATAAAGACAAAAGGATTCCAGCAATGATAATAAATTGATTGCACAAAAGGTTAAGGCTGTTTCGACTGAATAAAAAAAGTTTTGTATTTACCATTGAGAAAGTAGGATAATCCATTTTATTAAGGTTTGCACTATAATCTTTCAATGTGTTTCTATGCTTGAATAGATAATCGGTTTTGTGGCAAAACAAAAAATATCATTATCAAGTGGACAATAAAAGTTACAAGGTTTCAGTGTCCACTCAGTCATTACAAAAAAAGTCCCCATGAAAAAAAATGGGGACTTTTTATTACTACAATAATATTTTATAAATCAATATTGCCATCAACTTGATGGGAGAATCCATTCTTTTACAATGGGAGTGATAGTTTTTGTTTGTACTTTATTAACTGTAATAGTGATGGTGTCATCTTTAATTGAAAATGAACCATCATAATCTGCTAAATCAGAGTTAGAATTAAACAAATCATCATCCTTGGTCCCCGTTCCAGTTGATGAACCTGTGACCGCAGTAAGTATCGTGCCGTTAGTGGGGGTAGTTCCCGCCACAAGTTGCTTTGCAAATGCCTGGTTACACCTTGTAATCCCTTCAGCAATTGCTGCCATGGCTGACTTGGTCCTTGCAGTCTCACTAAGCTTCATATATTTAGGTAATGCAACCGCAGCCAAAATACCGAGCATTACAAGTACTGCAATGATTTCCACTAAAGTAAAACCCTGATTATCCATAATGTAATTTTTCATAATCAGCTTGATGGAAGAACCCATTTTTTTGATAGATCATCAATTTTTGTTTTCTGCACTTTATTAACTGTAATTGTGATTACACCATCAACAATTGAAAATGAACCATTATAATCTGATACTGTATCGTCAGCATTAAACAAGTCATTAGCTCCGTTTCCCGCTCCAGTTTCTGAACCAGTGATCGCCTTAAGAATCGTTGCATTAGTAGGGGTACTTCCTGCCATAAGTTGCTTAGAAAATTCCTGATTACATCTAGAAATCCCCTCAGCAAGTGCTGCCGAAGCTGATTTATTTCGTGCAGTATCAGAAAGATTCATAAATTTTGGGACTGCAACCGCTGCCAAGATGCCGAGTATTACCAGTACAGCAATAATTTCCACCAGAGTAAAACCTTGATTGTTCCGCATGAGCTTTTCCTTTCGAAGAATAAGAATTTATCGGATTATATCTGCTTTAATATTTGTTTAAATTAGACTAATATAATTGTCCTGTCAAGTATTATTACAAAAGGGATACTAAGAATCTTTGCGCAAGTTGACTCTTAAAATCCAGGTGATCTCTCAAGTTTAGTAATGGGCTTTTGAAAACAAAGCAATAATACGTTTATGTTATGTATTTTTTTCTTTAATTGTTTCACGTTTTATATATTTGCAAGCTGGATTTATTGAGATGTATTGAAACTGGCTATCATTCAGATGGCAACTTCCAGTATCCTGTTACCTCATCTCCTGAATCAAATGCAACATTATTAACACCAGTAACGGTAATGGTAATTCCAGCATCAGAATCTTCTTCAAGCTTTCCCTGATAATCACATTTGGTGCAGAAAAGGCTTTTTATTTCATCTGGTTTATTAACAACTTCAAACACCTCCACAACAATAGGCGGCCTGTTAAGCTTCATACATTCGCTGGCATATGCAAAGTTGACCTGGAAAGGGCTTTTGATAGCCCTGAGAATTATTTTTTAAATTTCCTGCTATCCTATCAATTTTGCCATAAGAGGAACCGCAGCAAAGGTGCCTATTGCACTACCAATATTTGTAAAAACAACTACAAGAAGTATTTTTGTTACTCTGTTCTTCCAGAAGCCTGAAACAGTAAGTGTATCGGAAGCCAGGCTCTCAAAATCAGACACCTTTGGTTTTCGTATAAGTGCTTCCACCAGGCCGGAAACCCATCCTGCCGCTATCATAGGGTTTAGCGAAGTCAGGGGAGCTGCCAGAAAGGAAGCAATAATCGTGATAGGATGAGCCAGTGCGAGAATTGCACCGATTCCAGCCAGTACACCGTTAATTATCACCCAGTACTGAAACATTTTTATCCCGGCATCCCTGCCGCCGAAGAAAAACCCGCTGATAATTAAAGCGATAACAGCCAGGGGTATTATCCATTTAAGAAGTTGGGTACTTTTTTTTTTGTCTGGTATAACGTTGAGTTCCTCAAGGTCATGCTCGGCTTCCCAGTGCCGCTTGATTCCAGGAACATGACCAGCCCCGACTACTGCAACTACTTTATTGCCTGGTGCGGTTTTGATTTTTTGAGCAAGATACTTGTCCCTCTCATCAACAAGTATAACCTTTAAACCGGGGAGCTGTTCCTCAACATCCTTCATGAGGCTTTCTAAAACATCTTCCTGCTTCAAACGTTCAATCTCTTGTTCGTCAATATCGTCAATATCACCAAAGGAAAGAATAAGCTGAAACAGAACCTTGAGCTTGTCCCACAGCGACATGATCCTCCATGCCCTTGAAAGCGTAACTCTGATCTCGCGATCAGCAAGGTAGATTTCAGCACCCTGACTTTCCGCAGACTCAATAGCAGCAAGCATTTCCTGTCCGGGCTTAACATCAAGTTTTTCTGCTATCCTTTTCTGGAATGCAGCAAGCATCAGATTGGCAAGAAGCAAAAAAGCCTTTTTCTCCTTCACCACCTTAACAATGTCCATATTTTTCCATCGGTCGCTCTGTTTTATTGCAGTAAACCTAGGTTCGCAAAGCTCAATACATACAGTATCTGGCTTTTCTTCTTCAATTACCCTGGTTACCAGCTCTGCACTCTCCCTGGAAACATGGGCAGTACCGATTATTATAATTTCTCTGTCATCAGCGGTTTTGATCCTGGTGGTCATTCCGGTATTGTCGTTATCAATCATATTTTTTATATAATCCCTTTATTAAACGATAATCACATTCTTGTTTTGCTTCTTGATTTTCTTCTTCATCCTTACATTCTAAATGAATCCCCCAACCCGTCATTTTCCGCTAACCAGGGTTGTAGCGACATCTATATCGTATGCAAGTTTAGGATCAAACCCCTCACCTTTATACATCGCAATTGCTTTTTTAATTGCCTGCCACGGAACCCAGCCGTGTTCTTCCCACATCTGTGGATCATCCTGATTCCACATCCTGAAATACATTATACTGCCATCTCTTTTAACATACATCTTTACTTTTTTATTTACAGGAAAGGGGTAGTAGTAAAGTCCTTTGTCATCCTTCATTGATTGTTCCTCTTTAAATACGCAGTAGAAGTAAATTTTTTAGAAGTAGTTTATTGTCGTTGTATAAAAACAAAATCAATATGCATTTTCAAAAGCTTCGTCGATTCTTTTCTTTAGATAGTCTAAATACGCCTTGCCAACGGTATCACCTGTTGCTTTATCAACCTCAGAGCTGCTTAAATCAGCCTCTTCCACGTCAAAGCAACATCCGTCTTCGCCCAGGATACCGCCGGGAATAAGCTCTCCGCGTTCCTCCGGGTCTGTAATCAAATCGCAGTAAAAACATACGGAAAGCCATCGCTGCTCTTCGTCAACAGCGTCCACAACGGCGAATATTTCCCTTTGTACCTGCCCACTCCTGCCGGCTCGAAGAGAATACGTGACCCCGGGTCTGGCAATAAATGTAATGACCACATCTTCGCTCTTTGACTCCAGATACTTTAAAAGAGCCAGATAAAAACCTTTGACATTGCAGTCTGCCCAGGATTCAAAAAAAATTTTTATATCACTGTTGTCCATTACTTTAATTCTATTGCATAAATTTGATTTAAAACACCTTGTTTTCAATTACAGCTTTAATGCTTATAAAATCAGCGTAAACAAGATCCAATAGCTTAAAGCTCAAAGGGTGTCAGACGCTCAAAACCATTTTCTGTCACAAGGATTGTCTGCTCAAACTGTGCGGTAAGTGAACCATCAAGGGTCACAGCAGTCCATTTATCGCTCAATATTTTTAGTTCTTTTTTGCCCAGATTTATCATCGGCTCAATTGTAAACACCATTCCCTGTATCAGGGTGATACCTTCTCTTCGCCTGCCGTAATGCGGTATCTGTGGAGACTCGTGGAATTCAAAACCAACGCCGTGGCCGACAAACTCGCGTACAACAGAGCACCCCTCCCCTTCTGCATACTGCTGAATCGCATGCCCTATGTCACCAACTGCTCCTCCAGGTTTTACAGCATCCATTCCAAGCTTTAATGCGTTCCTGGCTGTTTCAACAATCTTTTTTGCATCATCACCCGGCTCCCCAACGTAAAAAGTCTTGCTTGCATCGGCAAAATATCCATTCAGGATAGGCGTTACGTCAACATTTATGATGTCCCCGTCCTTTAGGACAACATCACTGGAAGGGATGCCGTGGCAAATAACTTCGTTTATTGAGGTGCATACGCTTTTGGGGTAACCCTTATAATTGAGTGTCGCAGGTATGGCCTTATTCTTTAGTATATGCTCGTGGACAAGTTTATCAATATCCTGGGTTGTGATCCCCGGCTTGATTAACTCCTCTGTCATGTCTAATATTTCAACGGTCAGTTGCCCGGCACGTTTAATCGCCCTGATGTCCTCTGGACCCTTTAAACGAATTTGATACCTGGACAAGTATTTATTTGCATAGTCTGGCAACTGATTCTTTTTAGAAATCATGCAGCATTTCTTGAATTTCTTACCGCTCCCGCATGAGCAGGGCACGTTGCGACCAGTTTTGTCTGCTTTCTTTTTTATCACAATAGATACCTATTATCAATTACAGGCCAAGGCCACCTCATCGGGTTCCTGACAACATATCAGATGAGCCAGGACTCTTAATAACTAAATATAAGAAAAAGACCTTTTATTCTCACAAACTATATAGATAATGAATTCTAACCTGTCAAGGAAAGGAAAAATGGAAAAACCATGAGGATGCGTTTAAATTTCAAAACCCATGCGCAACAACCCATAAACCAAAAGTGTTAACCATGGGAGCTTTATTGTTTATTTCATAAATTAAATAGTTGGGATTTAATATTTTCTGGAATCGACAATCAGAAATCAGCTTCAAGGGCTGGCCTTCCTGTTTACCTGAAAAGAACAGCCCTGTTAAAGCGAGCTAATTATCTTTTTTGAAAACTAAATTATTTATTTCACAATTTATCCAAATGCAAAACATTAAACAAAAAAGCTGGTTTTTGCTGTCAAAATTTATTTTGGATGCCTGTATACGACATATTCTTCAACCAGTTTCTTATCAATGCCTTTAATAGAAACAAATGTAACCCCGAAATCCTTACCCTTAATATGCTTTACTTTTCCGGCAACAGCAATGCTTTTCATTACTGGAAACGGGATTGTAATAACCAGGGATACATCGTTTTCGATTTTACAGCCGTCAAACATATGGGGTACGGATATTCCAATACCACCAACGCTTATATCCAGTGCCTCAAGGATGTCGAGAAAGTTTTCACCGTTAATATGCACGGATATTGGGTGTCTGTCAGCAGGTGTTACGCGTATCTGTTTTCGCCTATCTTTTTTACGAAATATATCAACTACACCTGGATATTATCCTGGGCAAAAACGGTTCACAAAGGATACTTACGCACCCTTGTATACTCCTTTTTCTACCCTTGCAATTGTTCCTTTTTTTAATGCCCGATGAATTATATTATTGACCTTCCTGCTGTCAAAGCCTGTCTTTTTCATTAAATCAGAAATCGAGACGCCCTTTGAGGAACCCTGGACAATTTCAAGTATCTGATTTGTAGCTGTTGGTGCTTTTTTCTTTGCTGGTGCTGCTTTTTTTGCTTTAGTTGCCTTTTTAGCAGGAGCAGCCTTTTTGGCTGGTGCTGCCTTTTTAGCTTTTGCTGCTTTTTTAGCTGGAGCAGCCTTTTTGGCTTTTGATGCTTTTTTGGCTGGAGCAGCTTTTTTGGCTTTACTATCCTTTTTGACTTTTGCTGCCAGGACTTTTTTAGTTACGTCCAAGTCCTTCAACATTTTTTCGGTCTTTTTTAAAAAAGATGCCAGTTCCTTAGTAATGGATGCGATTTCTTTTTTAATTCTGTCCATGTCTTACTTGCCTCCTTTTAGGTCAAGATTACTGCAAATTTGCTGTAAATTATTGTGAATGGTTATATGCCAAGGCTTCGCAGCCGCAAAATACTTTTTAATGCATCACACATAGCAGTATTTGAAGCTACAATACCATGATGAAAGCGAACTTGCAACCCATAACAATCAAATTTACATAATAAATTTCGGACGCTTGCGTGTTGTGTTCAAAAAGCAAGCTAATACCATAATCATATGCATCACTTTTTAAATACATACTTGCTTTTATTGAATGAGTTTTATAATGTAAAAAAAATATAAAATGATATAAGTAAAGGACTATCCGAATCAAAAATAATAAAA
>JAOZSB010000185.1 GCA_029939895.1 Desulfobacterales bacterium | reverse complement strand
CCATTTGCTTGATGATTCCTGATCCACGGCAAATGATAATAATGTTCCCTTTTTAAATATGATTCTGGCTGTGGCAGCAACAGCCTATCCCAGAAAATCCAGGGCCAGTTTTTCCATAACGTGGAACTCGTCGGGTTTCAGCCAGGTGATTTCAGTATCCTTTGAAAACCAGGTCATCTGACGTTTTGCATAGTGCCTTGTGTCCCTTTTCATGGTTCTTACGGCTTCATCCATGTCAATTTTTCCATCAAGAAATTCGCATACATGTCGGTATCCCAGCGACTGCATTGATTTGAGTGCCGGGGAAAAACCCGCATCAACAAGCCCTTGAACCTCATCCACAAATCCCTGATCCATCATTATATCCACACGCCTGTTTATCCGGTCGTAAAGTGTCTCCCGGTCAATGCTGATGCCAATCTTGAGTGCATCATAGGGAGAATCATCAAAGGAATGCATCTCCTGCCTTTGCGTAATTGTAATATTTGAGGTTTCAAAAATTTCCAGGGCCCGGACAATCCTGTATGTATCGTTTGGATGGATTCGCCCGGCAGCGTCGGGGTCTATCCCAGAGAGCCTCTCATGAAGGGCCTGGGGCCCATTTTCTTCAGCTTCCAGCCTTAGCCTCTTCTCGATGGACTCATCCCTGGGAAAGGATTCAAAGAGCCCGTGGAGAAAGGCTTTAATGTACAGGCCCGTACCACCGACAAGAACAGGAACCCTCCCCTTATTTATAAGGGAGTCTGCAATTTGCCTTGCCTGCTCGCAGAACCTTTTTGCATCAAAGTGTTCATCCACATCAATTGAGCTAACAAGGTGATGTTTTACGGTATTTATCTCTTCCGGGGTTGGCTTTGCGGTTCCAATATCCATCAATTTATATATCTGCATGGAATCTGCGCCAATAATTTCGCCTCCGGTATTCAGGGCAATTTCTATTCCAAGGGAGGTTTTTCCAGAGCATGTCGGGCCGCATACTGCAATTACTTTTTTCTTCTTTTTTTGTTCATTTTTCATATATAATTTTTACTTCTTTTTTCCATTTTTTCTATTATAATCAATTTCTAAAAGAGGGTACCACAGGGAAAAAAAATTGAAAAGCCCATAATATCTTGTTTTTTTTTGGTGATACAAATACAACATATTGAAAGTTAGCATAAATGGGTATACAATATAATGTAACTAATAAAAATTATATATAATTTATATATAATTAGCTTGACATTATACCCCCGTATGTCGATATAATCTTTACCATATTCGATTACTCTAAATTTATGGGGATAAAAAAGTGAAGAACGCTATGGAAAAAAATTCATTGCGAGAGATACGTGAATCACTTTTGATGAGTAAAGCGGAACTTGCCAGAAAAGCAAATGTTTCGCCGATAACCATCGCACGTATCGAGTCGGGAATGCCATGCAGGATGGAAACCAAACGCAAGATAATTCTTGCGCTGGGCTACAGGCTTTCTGACAAAGAAAAAATTTTTTAACGAATGAGGGAAAAGTATGCTCTTCGGGAAAAAAGACCACCTTGTAGGTCTGGACATTGGCTCCGGTGCCATTAAGATCTGCGAGATAATAGGAGAAAAGCCAAACTATGTCCTTAACAAATTTGGCCTGATGGAAATTCCAAACGGCCTTATAGAAGAAGGAAATATTAAGGATGTTGGCGAAGTCTCCACAATTATCAAGCAGCTTCTTAGCAAATATGGAGTTAAGGAAAATAATGTTGCCATGGCAATTGGCGGATATTCAGTTATCGTAAAAAAGATAACCGTCCAGGCCATGGAAGACGACCTGCTTCACGAGAACATAAACTATGAGGCAGAGCAGTATATTCCCTTTGATATAAAAGATGTGAACATAGACTTTCAGATTCTTGGGGAAAACGAGACCAACCCGAACCAGATGAACGTGCTGCTCGTGGCTGCAAAAAAAGACCTGATCAACGACTACATAGCCGCTGCCAAAGGTGCCGGGCTTAACCCGTGCATTATGGATGTAGATGCTTTTGCTCTGCAAAATATTTATGAAACCAGCTATGAAGCTGGCGAGGAAGTAGTCGCCCTTATAGATATTGGAACCAGCAAAACCACATTAAATATAGTCAAACAGGAATCATCACTGTTTATGAGGGATGTATCCCTGGGCTGCGGTCAGATAAACCAGAAAATCATGAGCATGGCCGACTGTACCTTTGAAGAAGCCGAAAAGATAAAGGAAGGCGAGAGAAACCAGAATGTCAGTGAAAACGATTTAAGGGGAATAATCACCTCGGTCGTTGCGGACTGGAGCTCAGAAATTCGAAGAGCGCTTGACTTTTTCTATTCAACATACACAGACGACCAGATGGATAAGATAATTTTGAGCGGTGGCGGAGCCAATGTTTCGGTACTGCAAACCATGCTGGAGTCTGAAACCGGCGTGAGTGTCGAAATAGTTAAGCCCTTTGCCAATATTGAAGTTGATCAAAGTGTCTTTGATGCGGATGAACTTGAAAAGGCAATGCCCCAGGCAGCAATTTGCGCTGGTCTGGCTTTAAGGAAAATAGGCGATAAATAAAAAGCTTTTATTTTTGAATAGATAGGATTATGATCACCAGTCATAAGCCTGCAAACTGAAATCAGTTTTTAGGAGAATTTTTGCTTAGTTTATAACAAGACCCTTGGTAAAAACCAGGCAAAAAGCTTCATTGAACACTTAAGTTTAGGAGAATGGAAACAAATGATTAAAATAAATCTCCTTCCATTCAGGGCGGCACGAAAAAAAGAGAATATAAAGCAGCACATATCAATTTATGTGTTATCTATTTTTTTGGTTGTTTTAGGTTTGATCTGGTATCATATTCATTTAACAAACAAGGTTAATGATCTTGTCGAAAAAATAGAAACTGGCAAAACCAAGCTTGCAGCCCTAAAGCGCAAAACTAAAGAAATTGACCGTATTAACAAACTGATTGCTGAACTTAAAAAGAAACTTGAGGTTATCGAGCGGCTCCAGGCCGATAAAAAAGATCCTCTTGTTCTGATGGATGCATTTACCCAGACAGTGGTTCCCCGGAGAATGTGGCTGACGGGACTTTCTGTCAAGGCAGTAGAAATAAAGGCCCAGCCTAAGAAAAAAGGCAAGAAAAAGGGCAAAAACGACAAAAATGCTCAGATGGTTCTTCCATCTACCGTGGGAATTTCAGGAACAGCCCTTGACAATAAGACAATAGCTGACTTCATGAAAAACCTTGAGAAGGACGGCATGTTCGTTGAGGTAAAACTTGAAGCGCTCCAGCAGGTTGAAAGGCGTGGTATCAAGCTCAAGCAGTTTAGCATTTCATGCTATAAACTGCCGTACAATATGTATTCGGCAAGAAAGGTGGGTAAAAGATGAAGAAAAACTCAAACCCATTAAAAGCACTTGATCCATTTTTTACATCCGTTGGAAAGCTGACTGTTATACAGCGGGCACTGATTGTCGTTGTATCATACGCTCTTTGTATTGGCGGGTTTGTCTGGTTTTCATATATGCCAAAAATGGAAGGCATAGACAGGATGTCAACCGAACTTGCCACGCTTGAAAAGGACATAGAAAGGGCAACAAAAAAGGCCAAAAGACTGCCGGAGATGAGGAAAAAAAGGAAAGAAATAAATACAAGATACCGGGCAGCACTAAAGACCCTTCCGGAGCAAAGCGAAATACCTACATTATTGACGAACATATCAACAGCAGGCATTGAGTCTGGTTTACAGTTCATATCATTTAAGCCTGGCCGGGAATCGGTTGTAGGCTTTTATGCAGAAATACCAATTTATATGACAGTCAGGGGCGACTACCACAAAGTTTCTGTATTTTTTGACAAGATTTCAAGAATGTCGAGAATTGTAAACGTGAAGGATATAAGCGTTTCACCACAGAATACAAATAAAGGATTAGTCCTTAATACGGCGTGTCGGGCTGTTACATACAGGTTTGTAAAAACGGCAGAAGCCAAATAACCTTATAACCTTATTGTTTTAGGGTTTATTATGCGTAAAATGATTAAATACATGATGGTTGGTTTTTTATTTCTGATGTTTGCCTGCTCAGACTCAGAGGATGCACCACCTCCTCCGAAAAAGTCGGTAAAAATGAAGATCGAAATGGAAGTAAAAAATCTCAAGGAGCGTGAGGCCAAGACTGCCCCGAAAAAGCTCATCAATGAAGCCAAGGCAACAGCGCAAAGCGTGGAAGATTCCATGAACAAGCGGACAGGAGATCCTGCCAGGGTTGCACCCAGCGACCAGGCCAAGGCACCGACACCGCCAAAGGACAGCATGGAATCCCTAAGCGATTTCACCAAATCTGTTGCGGGTAAGCAGCCGGCTGTGACCAAACCGCCAGCGGTCAGCAAGCCTCTTGCTGCCAAACCGTCAAAGACAAAACCCAGGAAGCCGTCAACGGCCAAAAAACCCGGCAAGTCAGGTTTTTCCTTTAATCCCTTCAGCTTTTTCATGAAGGATGATTCCAATAAACTTGATTTGAGCAAAAAATACGATCCAAAGGGAAAGATAGACCCCTTTGATCCGCTTATTAAAGACAATCCGGTAGCAAAAAAAGCCGCTGTCAAAAGAGGATCAAGCAAAAAAGCCAAGGAGAAAAGAGTTCGTGAAACAGCCATTGAAATGGTTGATTTAAGTCAGTTTTCATTAAAGGCGATAATACAGGTGGGCGATGAAACAAAAGCAATGGTAGAAGAATCGTCCGGCAAAGGATACATGGTCAAAGTAGGAACCTACATTGGCAACAACTATGGACAAATCAAGAAGATAGAAGGAGACGCGGTCTTTGTTGAAGAAGAGACCGAGGATGCCTTGGGAAATATAAAAATAGTCACAAGAATATTGAAACTTCAGAAAAAACCTGGAGAATAGGATTATGGGGAAAAAAGTGAACAGGCCTGATAGATTTTATACGACGATCTTGATTATTGGTATATTCTTTATTTTCAGCACCTTTTGTTTTGCCCAGGATGACAGCAACGTGAACACCAAGTTTGCAAAGGCTGAAACTGAGAAAAACATCGCTAAAAAGACTGTGAATAAAGAAGCTCGGGTCGAACTAAAGTCCGTTGATGCGAAAGTGAAAGGCGACAGTGTGGGTATTACAATCAAGGCTGACGGCGATATCCTTGATTATAAAACCATGACCCTGCTCTCCCCTGCCAGAATTGTTTATGATTTTTATAACCTTTCCAGCCAGTCCAGGGGAACAATAAAAAAGAATATTGACTCAAAGATTGTAAGCAGGGTTCGCTATTACAGCTATCCTGACAAGCTCAGGGTGGTTTTGGAAACAACGGAAAAATCCCTTGACATGTTTTCATCTTCTCAAATTGAGAATGGACTTATAATTACTGTAAAAAAAGAAATCAATACTCTTAATGAAAAAGACCTGAGCCCGGAAAAAGCCACTGCATCTATTGGTTCCCATGTTCCGGAAATAATTGATGATGAAAAGGCATTTGCTGCATCTAATGACAGCCTGCTGATGGCGGAAAAGAAAACTGTTGCAAACTCTTCTTCCGATGCGACCAGTTCACAGGTCATAAAAAAAGAATCCGTGGAAGCACTACCTCCAGTAACCGCAAATAAAGCAGTAAAGGCTCCTGCTCTGTTTGCCCAGACCGATGATGCAGCAGAAGTTACACCTGCTGTTGCTGAGAATTTATTTGATTCAAAAAAGGACCCGGTATCTGGAAAGAAAAAATGGGTAAACCGGATTGAGTTTGAGGTTGGTGAACGTGGCAGGTCAACGGTTATTATAGGAACCACCGGCCCTGTTAAATATGAAATAAAAAAGATTGACGACAAGCAGGTTCAGCTTGAATTAACAAATACCAGCATTCCAAAATACAGGCAACGCCCCCTTATTACCACAAGATTCCAGAGTGCTGTTGACCGGGTGACACCGGTTGTATCTGGAACCAAGGCTGTGTTTATAATTGAGATGAGGGAAAGCGTACTCTATTTTACCGAAGAAGCAGGAAATCTGCTGAAGGTTCACTTTGATCCATCCATGGTTCCGCCCAGGCCGGCACAGCAGGCCAAGCTGCCAGAGTGGAAAAAGGTGCTGGAAAAATCAAAAATTGAAGACCCTGCCACAGCAGCCAAGAATGCCCTGACTGATGTTGGTGGAAAATACACCGGGAAAAAGATTGCACTTGATTTTTACGAAACAGATATAAAAAACGTTTTCAGGATATTGCGGGAAATCAGCGGTAAGAACTTTGCTGTGGAAAAAGACGTGTCCGGCAAGGTCACCCTGACCCTTGACAAGCCAGTCCCCTGGGATCAGGTGCTTGACCTGGTACTGAAAATGAACAAGCTGGGGATGATAGTTGAAGGCGATATAATCAGAATCGCTACCCAGGAGACCCTTGCGGCTGAGGAGGCTGCTGTTAATGCCAAGGAGTCTGCCAAGCTCAAGGCTGTGGCGGAAGTAGTCGACCTGATGCCAATGGAAACAGCATACCTGACTGTCAGCTATGCCTCTGCAACTGACATCATGGCGCAAATATCAGGAATACTTACAGAAGAAAGAGGTTCTGTGAGTGTTGACACACGTAACAACCAGCTAATAGTTATTGATGTTCCTGACAAGCTTGCACAGGCAAGAGAGATTGTTAAAAGAATTGATACGGTCACACCGCAGGTCTCGATTGAGGCACGGGTAGTTGAGGCAACGGACAACTTCTCCAGAAACATTGGTATCACCTGGAGCACCAGCGGTGGTATCCAGGGAACCGATGCAAACGCAGGCACTCAATCTGGTGACGACTTCGGTCCCTTTGGAAAGGAGTTAGGCGGAACCACGGGATACAACACATCCATGAACATGCCTTTGACTTCACTTGCAGCACTTGGAACCCTTGGACTCAACTTTACAAGGCTTGCCGGTTCTCCTTTTGTTCTGGACGCAAGCATTGTTGCCGCAGAAACAAAGGGTGATGCAAAAACCATATCAACCCCAAGGATAGTAACACTTGATAATAAAGAAGCTGTCATTAAACAGGGGCTTCAATATCCATACGTTACCCTGGATGATTCCGGCAACTCAACAACCAGCTTTAAGGATATTGTCCTTGAGCTGAAGGTTACGCCCCATGTCACACCTGACAACAGGATAGCCTTGAATATTTATCTTACAAACAACGAAATTGGAAGTGTCTACAATGGGTATCAGTCCTTTACTACAAAAGAAGCAACCACCGAACTTCTGGTCGATGACGGTGATACAGTAGTAATTGGTGGAATCAGGAAATCAACATCAACCGAGGGCCAGACCGGAATTCCAGCATTAAGCAGCATTCCAATAATTGGCTGGCTGTTTAAGGAACGCTACGTAACAGATTCCAAGGAAGAATTACTCATATTCATTACACCAAGAATTGTAAGACTTGAACAAAAGATCCAGTAGTTGATTTATTAAAAAAATAAAAAAAAAGCAAAAATCCTGCTCACCTTAAATGAGCAGGATTTTTTTTTGTTTGGGGCTAAAGAAATTTTGGAACATCAAAATCCTTACCAGAAATAGCCCTTGAGGGCTGAACCATAACCGTGGTTGTACCGTGCGCCACAACACGTTTTTCCACGGTTTCAATCCGGGCCTCTCCAAGCCCTATGGTGCGCCCCAGCTTTATGCATCGCCCAAACCCGATAAGCCTGCCCTCTGCCACTGGTGCAAGGTAGTTCAGCTTCAGCTCAACGGTTATAATGCCGTGATCTGCATCAGCATGGGAGTACACAGCCCAGAAACCTGCTGCATCAATTAAAGATGCGAAAACACCTCCATGCACAACGTCATAGGACTGTAAATGACGTTTGCCCAGCTCAACATCCACGCGTGCAGCTCCCCATGTAATGTCCTCCAGGGTCATCTTCTGCAACTGGTAATAGGGACTCTGGTTTATCAGCTTCCTGGTCGCCTGAAGCCATTCTGGATTGATACTTTTTTGCTCCTTAGACTTATTTTCTGTCATTGCGTTATTCCTTTTTTCCGCCTGCCCGGGTCTATTGCAGTTTTCATACTATAACAATTCTCAAGATACTCCATGTATTCCAGCACCCATAATTCAAATCCGCCATGAACCTGAACAAAATTGAGCTTTTTTCCACAGGAACCAACCTACTTTAATGCATCAAATTTTTCAATAATTTTCCACACCACGTAACCCAAAGAGGCAACAGGCACCAACAAACATATTTTAAATAAAGGGGACTATCGTACCGGGCTGGAACTAATGGCGGAATGGTGCAGGTTGTGCCTGCGAGTGTGGTGTTTGCAAATGATTTTGTTGATACTTTGGAAGCCCAGCATCAAGACGTTATATTTCATCAACCTATTGTATCACCAGGCTATCGCTGGGCTTCCGGGTGCATTACAGGCTGTTAACTTGATCCTGGTATTAGTTAAGCCTTTAATGCAAGAAGGTGAATAGATCAGCCCAGCCTACGAGCTGTTTGTTTGTAACAAATTCACATTCAGGAGTCCGCCTTTGTCACTGACAATGCCAAAGGTTTCAGATTTCCCCTCAGGGCCAACGATTTTTTGCTTGTACACTTTCCCATAGTTATCTGCTTTTGTCCTATACCCATCAAAGTCGTAGCAACCTTTTTTAGTGATTGCTATTTGTGCCAACTCACCTAATGGCATATATTTGTACTTAATAAAGTAGCTATTGCTTCTAAGTGCTTTTTTTAAGCAATTAGGAAATATTTGCTCT